>CAIOGW010000079.1 GCA_903857985.1 uncultured Microbacteriaceae bacterium | reverse complement strand
TCCGCTCACAGCTAGAAGTTCGCCCAATCAGAACAAGAAGAACGAACGTCATCCACAGTTAAGGACACAAGGCATGTCACGACCAGGACTTCGAGCCTTCGTTCGCGCCATGGCTGAGTTCGCCGGCACCGCAGTTTTGGTGTGTGTTGTGGTGGGCTCGGGCATCATGGCCACGAACCTCACGGACGACACCGGCGTGGCGCTCATTATCAACACGTTCTCCACGATCTTTGCGCTCGCCCTGCTCATCCTCACGCTGGGGCCCATTAGCGGGGCACACTTCAATCCCGCGGTGTCGCTGGTGCAGCTCATTTCGCGCGCTCAGCGGCCCCTCGAGACCGCGGTCTATGTGGTGGTTCAGGTTGCCGGTGCCATCATGGGCGCCATTGTGGCCAACGTGATGTTCGACCAGGCCGCCGTGCAGTTTTCGACGAACGAGCGGGTCAGTCCGGGAATGCTGCTCGGCGAGGTCATTGCTACGGCGGGGCTCATCGTGGTCATCGGCGTGCTGATCCAGCGCAAGCAGGATGCGCTCATCCCCGTGGCGGTTGCGGCCTGGATTGGTTCGGCCTACTTCTTCACGGCGTCGACGTCGTTTGCTAATCCCGCCGTGACAATTGGACGCCTCTTCTCAAACACCTTCGCGGGGATTGCACCGGCCTCGGTTGCGCCCTACATTGGCGCACAACTGGTGGGCGCTCTGCTCGGCTTTCTCATTGTGAAGGCCGTTGCGCGGTACCGGTTAGTCGGCAACTAGTCGCCTGCGACTCCGCCTGCAACTCTGCGCGAATCTTTGGGATTCTCCGGTGACATTGCGCACGCCGGGGTGCCGCCCGGCAGCCTGTGGCGATTTGCCGCCACGCGCCGGTAGCCCCACGCGAACAGCTTTCGGATGCCCGGTAGCCGCATGCCCCAGGCCACGAATCGGTGAAACGGGTCACCCTGAATTCTCATGAGTTCGGCAAAGCACTCGGCTCCGCCAAAAGCGCCGCGCTCGGTGACGAGGTAGACCTGCGTTGAAGCCTGGGCCTCGGTGAGGCCTAGGGCGCCAAGGTCTGTGAGCTGCCACGGGGCAATCGTGAGGGGAGTGAACGAGCGCTTCTCGAAGTGCCGGGCCACGGTGGTGCAGAATCCGCAGTCTCCGTCAAACACGAGGACCGGGAGTACCGGACCCGCGGACTTTCGCAAGCGTGGTTTTCCTGACGATGTCGGGGGCATGAGCCAAGTTAATCACCAATCTCTGAACACCTCGCGTGCCAGCCGCCGAGCCTAAGGTCTGCTCTGCCCGTCCAGCCACTACCTTGGGTACATGAGTAATCGTGAGTCACGACCCGCTAGTCCGCAAACCTCAGGACAACGAACCATTGCGCAACGCATCTGGCGGATTGTGCGGATTGTGGCGCGGATCCTCTTGGGGCTGGCGCTCACGGTAGCGGGAATGTCCCACCTCACCAACGCCCGAGCCGAGTTTCAGGCACAGGTGCCCGCGTGGGTTCCGCTCGATGCGGATTTCGTGGTGATCGCCAGCGGCATCGTGGAGATTGTCATCGGGCTGTGGCTCATCACGGGCTACCGCGCTCCGATTGCCGGTTGTGTGGCCGCGCTTTTCTTCATCGCGATTTTCCCCGGAAACGTCTCCCAGTGGATCACCCAAACGGATGCCTTCGGGCTCGATACCGACACCGCGCGGTTCGTGCGCCTCTTCTTCCAGCCCGTCTTGGTGCTGTGGGCGCTGTGGTCAACGGGCGCGTGGTCGTGGCTGCGCAGTCTTCGTCGCGATTCTCGGCGCACCACGTAGGCGGCCCCCGCAGACCTGCCGACATAGGCTAGAGCAATGGCGTCCGGCTGGGGTATTGCGCGACAACTGGTTCACGTTGAAAAAAAGAACCTGCTGATTCGTCGCTCGATTCGAACGGCAGCCGTTGCCACCGGCTTGCCGCTGATTGCGTGGGCGGTCGGCGTGCCCGATGCCATCGTTCCCCTAGGTGTGGGGGCTCTCTTTGTTGGCATCAGCGAGTCGAACATCCACCCGGCGCACCGGGCCCGATTCATGTTGTGGACTACTGCCTGGCTGATGGCCACAAGCGCCCTGGGATTTCTCGTGGCCGACAACCCGATTGTGGTCGTGCTGGCATCGGCGCTCGTGGCCGCAGCGAGCGGATGGGCGGGGGTAGCCGGGCCAAGCGTTGGTCTGGTTGGCGTGCTCTCCCTTGTTCTCTTTACGATTACGGTCGGCGTGCCCGACAGCATGCGGCTCTCGGTCGCTTCGGTGGCGTTCGTGGGGTTGGGCGGTCTGGTTCAGATTGCCCTGTTTTTGGCTGTGAACCGTTTACGAACCAGTGCTGCGGGCACGCCGCCACCACGCGTAACCACCACACTCTGGTTTCGGCTGACGCATCCCGGTGATCAGCGCGCCATGTTCGTTCGCCACGCCCTAGGGGTGATGATTGCCATTGTGGTGGCCACGGCCATCTCGCAGTTCCTCGAAGTGCCTCACCAGTATTGGATTCCGATGACCGTCGCATGGATTTTCAAACCTGACCTGAAAGACACCGTGAGACGGGTGATCGAACGCGTGGTGGGCACGCTGGC
>CAIOGW010000078.1 GCA_903857985.1 uncultured Microbacteriaceae bacterium | reverse complement strand
CTTGCACCTTGAGACCGAGCGCCTCGGCATACTTTCGACCGAGCTGAAAGACGTGGCCGATCTCCATGCCGCGCGTGATCGAGACCGGACCGGATCCGTCGGGAGCCGGGTCGCCGTCGCGCACGTCGGAGCACTCGATCATGCCATCAGGAAAGACGTCACGGCCGATCACAACGTTCGTCACGTGGGCGTCGGCCACGTTGGCGCCGGTCAGCCAGGCAGAGCCCTCTACCACCCGCGGATCGACGAAGTAGCGGATCTTGCTCGAGCCCCGCTCGCCCAGGAACTGGCCGGCTTCTGACCACGGGCCGATGAATCCGCGGACCAGGTTCTTGTTCTTGGCAAAGTCCGCGTCGGTGGCCGGTTCAACGGCAGCGGGAGCAAAGAACACCTCCACGCGACCCAGGTCAACCTCACGGTCGCCGGGGAGGCCAACAACGACCAGCTCACGGGTGCCATCGAGGTGAGTGAGGGCCAGGACGACATTCTTGAGGGCGTCGGCAGCGTGCCACGGTGACCCCTCGCGCGGATACGACGCGGTCATCAGCAGGACCAGCTGATCAATGCTCCCCGCTCCCGGGGTGCTGACCACAGCCGCGGCAGGCTTGTCGGCGACCGACTCGGCCGGTGGGGCAACGGTGCGGAAGGCCTCCACGTTGGCGGCATAACCGCCCGCCGTGCTCACGAACGAGTCTTCGCCCACCTCGGTGGGGTGCAGGAACTCCTCGGAACGCGAGCCCCCCATGGCCCCGGCGTCAGCCTGAACAATCACATAGTCGAGGCCGAGACGGGCGAAAATGCGCTCGTAGGCGTCGCGCTGCGCCTGGTAGCTGACGGCGAGTCCCTCGTCGGTCACGTCGAACGAGTAGGCGTCTTTCATGGTGAACTCGCGGCCACGCAGCAGACCCGCACGAGGCCTCGCTTCGTCGCGGTACTTGTCTTGGATCTGGTACAGGCACACCGGAAGGTCTTTGTACGACGTGTAGAGATCCTTGACGAGGAGCGTGAACGCCTCTTCGTGCGTGGGAGCCAGCAGGTAGTCGGCGTCCTTGCGGTCCTTGAGGCGAAAGATGCCGTCGCCGTATTCGTCCCATCGGCCGGTGGCCTCGTAGGGCTCCTTCGGAAGAAGCGCAGGAAAGTGCACTTCCTGGGCGCCGGCGGCGGCCATTTCCTCGCGGATGATGCGCTCCACCTTGGCCTTCACGCGAAGCCCGAGCGGAAGCCACGCGAAGATGCCGGGGGCCTGGCGGCGAATGTAGCCCGCTCGAAGAAGCAGCCGGTGGCTGGTGACCTCGGCGTCGGAAGGGTCTTCGCGAAGCGTTCGGAGGAAGAGGTGAGAAAGAAGCGTAGGCACGCCTCAATGTTAGGCGGTGGGCGTGCCCCGAGTGCGCGCACGGACAATGAGCACGGTGCCCGTCACGACCACCGTGAGTGCAATGGTCACCGCACTGAGCGCCCCGTAGCCAATCGCGGCCAGTGTGAGGCCCGCCGCAGCTCCCGCCGCCGCGCCCGTGAGGCTCATGAGTGTGTCGGACAGGCCCTGCACGGTGGGGCGATCCTCGGGGGTCACGCTCTCCGTCAGAAGTGCCGATGCGGCCACGGTTGATGCCGACCAACCCAGACCGAGCAGAGTCATCGAGACGGCGATGGCGGTCATGTCGTCCGGCGCCACGATGTTCACGACGAGAGCGACCAGCAGAATAATCTGTCCCAACACAATGACCGTAATGCGACCCCAGCGATCAGACAGCCATCCGAACAGGGGCGAGAAGCCGTACATGCCGGCGGTGTGCAGGCTCACGGTGAGCCCGATGAGCGGGAGGACCACGTCCATCATGGAGAGGTGAACCGGTGTCATCGACATGATTCCCACCATCACACCGTGGCTTAACGCCATCGCAACTACGGCTGCGGCGGCGATGGGTGTCGCCCTGAGGATGCCAAAGGCGGCCCTGATGCTGCTCTTGGTCGACACGATCTCGGTGCCGTCGCGAACGCGCTGCGCCCGGGCCTCAAGCAGAGGGTCCGGACGGAGGCCGATGGAGTAGAACACCACGCCGGCGGCGTAGAAGAAAGCAGCAATCACAAACGCGCCGGCCAGCG
>CAIOGW010000077.1 GCA_903857985.1 uncultured Microbacteriaceae bacterium | reverse complement strand
CGTGTGTGCGTGCCAGGCCGGCAACCGCTTCGAGCTCGGCACGGGTGTGTGCCGCTCCGGTGGGATTGTGCGGGTTGGAGAGGAGCACGATTGCCCCCGCGCCCGTGTTCGCCTCGAGCGCGTGGTTCAGCGTGTTGAGATCAAGGCGGCCTGTTGACGCCAACGACGCTGTGACCAGCGGGCGACCCAGGTGCTCCACGACGCGCTTGAACGGACCATAGACAGGGGTGGTGATGATGACGGGCGCGCCAGCGGGGCTTAGCGCTGTGATGGCGTGCGTCACGCCGGTCATTACGTCGATGGTGGGAACCGTGTTTGCCACGTCCACCGACCAGCCCCAGTGGCGCAGGGCGAACTCGACGAAGGCTTCGCCGTAGGCATTACCGTGCGGGTACCCCGTATCGGAGATGTCGATGGCGTGCCGCAGAGCTGCCTTGATGGGCTCGGCGATGTCGACATCCATCTCGGCCACCCAGAGCGGAATCATCTCGGGGAACTGCCGCCACTTGACGCTGGTTCTCTCGCGAAGCTGCGCGAGTGAGTAAACCTCGAAGGGGTTGGATTGCTCGGTCACGGTTGCAACCGCGTGATGGTCCAGTCGCCTGTTTCGTCAGTTTCGTCTGTGCGGGTGAACACAATCCGATCGTGAAAGCGCTTCGAGCGTCCTGCCCAGAACTCGAATCGGTTGGGAATCACGCGGTACGCCCCCCATTTTTCGGGCCGCGGAATCTGCTCGCCCTCGGGGTACTGTTCCTCGAGAGCCGCCATGCGCTCATCCAGAATGTCGCGACTTGCGATGGGCTCCGACTGATCGCTCGCGATGGCCGCGAGCCGAGCACCGTGGGGGCGACGATCAAAGAAGGCGTCACTCGTGATCGCGTCTGTTCGTTGCGCCCGCCCCGACACAATCACCTGTCGCTTGAGCCCGTACCACGGAAACAGCAGCGATACGCGGTCGTGGGTCGCCAGCGCTCGACCCTTCTGTGACAGATAGTTGGAGACAAACTCGAGCCCGGCTCCCGGAATGTCGGACGGTTCGAGGCCCTTGAGGAGCACGGTTCGCGATGAGGGTGCACCGTCGGCATCGACGGTCGAGAGCACCATGGCGTTGGGCTCAAAGATGTCGGCCGCCTCGGCATCCGTAATCCATGCGGCAAGAAGGGCGAATGGATCATGGCCGGCTTGCTCTTCGGTCATCCCCTCGTTGCCGTAGTCGGTGTGCCGTTTGAGCGATTCCATGATTTCCTCCGCCCTCAGACTAGAACGGATTGCTCTTCGGTTCTTTCGGAATGGAGTTGGCGCCTCCCCTTATCGAGAAGGCGCCAACGTGACGTTCTTATGCGTTGGAAGCTACTTCCAGGCCGCTCCGTACTTCCAGCCGGTGTAGCCCTCGGCCACGTACTGGCGAGCAAACTCCGAGTCGCAGACCGAGTAGAGCTCGCCCACCTGACGCTGTTTGTCGAACTCGGTGGCGTCGGGGGCGATGTGCAGCATCGACGTCATCCAGTACGAGTAGTTCTGCGCCTTCCAGATGCGGTCGAGGGCATCTTCCTGATACGAGTCCATGAGCGCCTCGGTGCCTTCGTTGAAGAATGCGTTGAGGGCCTGGTTCAGCCACAGCACGTCGG
>CAIOGW010000076.1 GCA_903857985.1 uncultured Microbacteriaceae bacterium | reverse complement strand
CCACTGCGCTGGTTCGGGTCAACCTCGCCCAAATCAACATAAATGCGGAAAAGGTAGTCGCCCTCGCGAGGAATGAGCAGAATGTTTCCGTGCTCAGCCGACTGGATGATTGATTTGAGTCGGACGTCTGGGAAGTCGGTTCGTGCCAAGACGTCAAGAACACCCCAGGCGTGGTTGGCGGACTCCCCCTTGAGTTCGCGACCAATCGCCGAACGGACTGCGCTGCGAGCGCCATCACAGCCGACAACATATTTAGCGCGAATCACCGTCTCGACTCCGGTCAGCACCTCGTTGAGAGTGGCAACCACGGGATAGTCGCCTGAGTCGGAAACGTGTAGGTCAGTGAGCTCGAGCCCGTAATTTGGTTCGAGACGTGTCGCTGACTTCTTCATGTATTCGAGCAGATAGGCCTGAAGTCGAGCTTGGTTGACAACGACGTGCGGAAACTCCGATGAGTCATCAGCGGTATCCTGAACGCGTCCCGATCTCGCAATTCTGTTCGAATCGGTTTCGTCGGGTCCCCAGAATGCGGTCTCATTGATCCAATAAGCCTCACGGATGAGTTTCTCACCAATGCCAAAAGTGTGCAGTAGCTCAATGCTGCGGGCAGAAACCCCGTCAGCCTGGCCGATCTCAAGCGGCCCGTCCCTTCGTTCAATAAGTCGCGTCACGAAAGATGCCTCTGTGGAGAGTTGTGCGGTGAGCATCAGTCCTGCGGGTCCACTTCCCACGACAAGCACATCGACGGACTCGGGGAGTTGAGGGGTCCACGTGTTCCCCGAATCAGCTGGCTGAATCTCAGGATCTCCAACCTGGAAACCATTCATGTAGAACTGCACTTCTCATCCTCTCGAAAACTGTTCGTATACGAATTATATCGTTAGTGTACGAACTATCTAACTGCGACGGCAACGTCAATAAATGAGACCGGTAATTGCAGGAGAAACCTGCAGCTGACGGAGTTCGGCTAAATCGGGGCAAATGCCAGCAGGCCGTTTCTCCGATGATCCTCTTTATTAGCTGGGCTTGAGCCCCTGCATCGTGATGTCGAAACTGAGTCCCGTTGCGTCGCGATCCAGGGAACCTTCTTTGAAAAGCAGCCTGAAATAGATCGGCGAATAGATGTGCTCCGCGACCTGATTGATGTCGAGATCGTCTCGAATCGCGCCCTCTTCCATGGCTCGGCGAATGACCGCGTTAATCATCTCCCGGCGTGGCAGAAAGAAGCTTTTCTTGAAATCGGCAAGAGTCGCCTCGTCATACTGGCTCTCCGCGATGAGTTGCGCCATCAACGCGCCCTCGTGTCCCGAGTAAACCTGAGCGAGCGAGATTGCATGCTCTTTGAGGGCCTCGATGGCGGGTAAATCTTCCTTGATGGTGGTCGAGGTGATGTGGTTTTCAAGAAAAGTGTCGATAATCAAAGCGGCCTTGCTCGACCACCACCGATAGATTGTCGCCTTACTGACGCCCGCCTCGCGAGCAATTCGCTCAATCGACAATTGCTGCACGGACATCGAACCGTGTTCGCGTTCATCCAAGAGTCGAATGGTTGCTTGCAGAATTGCGAGACGGCTTTGCTCACTTCTTATTGCCACGATTCGACTCTAAACGTTCTCGGCGTGAATGAGAGGTTTACCCAAGGCGTGCTCAACTCAGCGCGCCTTGCCTGCTGGAGGCTAATTGCGAAAATTCATCGAGCAAAAGCGCGTTGTCAACTGCACCGACATCCACCACTTGACCCACTGTCGCCCCCTGAAAGAGGCGCTTGATGGGGACCTCGAGCTTCTTTCCCGTCTTGGTGTGAGGAATCCCTGAGACAAAGAAAATCTCATCCGGCAGATACCGTGCAGACAGCCCGCCGCGGATGGCTAATTCAATTTCTCGCCGAACATCAGATTCTTTGGCTCCCGGCATTTTTTTGACAAACAGTGGCATGTAGTAATCGGTTCCTCTTTCGACACCGACGACCAATGCCTCTTCGACGCACGGCAATGCGTCAACGACCGCATAGAGATCTGCCGTTCCCAGACGGAGGCCATTGCGATTCAACGTGGAGTCCGATCTCCCGTGGATGACAACGCCGGATTCAGTAAATTCGACGAAATCTCCGTGGCGCCAGACACCAGGGAAAACGTCGAAGTAACTTTCGTGGTAGCGAGAACCATCGTCGTCACCCCAAAAACACAACGGCATCGACGGTAATGGCTCGGTCACCACGAGTTCACCACGACCCTCGGTTTGTTTCCCCTCATCGCTCCACGACTCCACTCGGACTCCGAGAGCCGGAGCCTGCAAAAATCCGGCGCGAACGGGCAAAGTTGGTACCCCGCCAATGAAGATCGAGGCAATGTCCGTTCCCCCACTTTGAGAGGTCAACCACACATCCCCGACGTTCTGATAGATCCAATGGAATCCATCTGGAGAGAGTGGCGAGCCGGTCGACGTGACAACACGCAAGCAACTCATGTCGTACGCATCTTTGGGGTGCGCATCGCCTTTCATACACGCGTGAATG
>CAIOGW010000075.1 GCA_903857985.1 uncultured Microbacteriaceae bacterium | reverse complement strand
TGCCGTGGCATCGGCGATGTCTTGAGCCGAGTAGGTCATGCGCTCACCGCCGATACGGTGTGGATGCGCTTTGCGTAAGTGCTGTCGAATTCTCCGCGTTCTTCGCGCGTGAAGATCACCGCGGTGAACGAGCTTCCGGCCATGCCCTCGGCCGCGTGTTCCACCCGCTGCTCGATGGCCTCTTGGGCGGCGCCGCCGCGTTCAATGGGCGACTGCAGAACTTCAACGACCTCACCGGCACGTGTCTTCGTGACAGCCTTCTCATCGACCATGAGGATCCCCGCCCCACCGGACTCGGCTCCCGGGGCAATCTGTTCACCGAGGGGTCGCGGTTCGTCGCTCTCGGAATCGTCCTCAATCGTCTGGCGAATCTCGTCGCGCACGAGAGCGAGCTGGTAGCACTCGAGTTGCAGATTCTGGGCCACATCGTCTTCGGTCATTTTCATTCTGCCGGTTTTGAGATCGACGATAGTGACCGTGCCGTCGGGGTTGCGATGAACCCGATCGATGCGACCGACGAGACGCCCCACGCCCACGTCGAAACTAAAAGAACACTCAACGCCGACCACATCGATGTTCCGTGCCCGCAGGTCACCGAGGTACGTTGCCAAGTTCTTCACCATGATCTTGGCGCGCGTGCGTTCGCGTTCTCCGAGCCATTCCGCCTCGAAGGTCAGTTCGTGCCATCGCTTGTCGAGTGCTGCCCAGAGGCTGTCGGCCGAAAGGTCGGTGAGGAGATCGTTACCCGCGTCTTCGAAGATCTTGTGCACCAGAGTGCCCAGACCCGTGGCGACTGTTTGGTCGCCCCCCACCGTGGAGTCAATGAACCAGCCGAGCTGATTTCGTTCCCACGCTTCGAGTCGGGATGGGGATACGTGCACGGTGATGCCGTCGGCTCGATCCGCCTCGTCAACGATGTCTCGCTCAGTGGACGGCCCGGCAAGGCCGTACCACTCATCGGGATGAGCTCCTGCTACACCAGCCTCAGCAAGTCGGGCGAGCGCGCGTGCCAACCCCTCCGCGTGAGCAGCACTGCTCGGCGCGGACGATTCGGTTGAGCCCGGAAACTGGCGAACGAGTTCTCGGCGCGCGTACCCGGTGATGCCCGACAGGGACAGCGGGTAAACGCCCGAGGACCCGTGGGGTTCGTTGGCGTGCGCGGTTCGCGGTGCGTCAGCGGCTGACGCACGAGCCTCCGGCTCTGTCACCAGGCCAAGAAACGGCGAAGTCATGACATCGGCACTGTTCGTGGCGGAGACGATGAGCGTGTGGCGAGCCCGCGAGCACGCCAACACGAACATGCGAAGTTCATCGTGGAGAACAGCGAGACGCGCGTCGGTTGTGCTCGAAGCGCTGCCGGCGGACGGGTTGTCGGGGTGGGCCGAAGATTGGCTGCCGACTAGGTCGTCAAATCGACCGGCGTGGAGGAGCTGGCCGCGCAACCTCAAGTTGGGCCACACGCCCTCCTGAACCGCAACCACAGCCACCACGTCGTATTCGGCCCCGATAACCGATGGTGGCGTGCACACGAGCACAGCGTCGGAGCTCGACGAAGGGGCAAGGGTATCTTCGGGCACGTCGGTGGTGAGGAGGTCGTGGATAAAGTCTTCCGGAGTGCGGTCGGCCTCGCGCTCAACAAATCGCCGGGCAGAAGCAAACAGGGCCAGGACGGTGTCAAGTTTGCGGTGGGCCTCTTCGGCAACGAGTCCCGTGCCCTCCGTTGCGGTGGCAAGTTCGCGCGGCAGCACGGATCCGTGCCACGCCGTCCACAGGAGCTCCTCGATGGTGGCGCCCATGGCGCGCTGTTCGCGCAGACGTTCGAGCAGTGTGGCCACGCGAGTGGCGGCACGCGCGGGTGCCGAATCAATCACCGCGAACTCGGCAACATTTGTGAGTCCATCGCGAACCAGTTCGGGACCGGTGCGATCACCCCCGGTGACAAGTTCTTGCTGTCGGAGAGCCAAGCGCAGGCGGCGCGCATCGACTGCTGACAGACCACCGATCTCGCCCGAGAGGAACGTCTCTGCCTCGGCCGTCGTGATGGCGCGTCCCGGTTCGGACAATCGCAAGGCTTGGATGAACTCGCGCACCAGCGGCTGATCACGGAGCGCCTGATCACTCACGAGCGTGCGCGTGGGGACCTCATGAATGGCGAGTTGTCGGGCAACACTCTCAACGAGCGCGCCCTGGCGCACCACCACGGCCATGCGATGCCACCCCACACCGTCGCGCACGTGTGCCTCGCGCATGGCGCGCGCCACGGCTGCGAGTTCGGTGGCGCGCTGTGACTTCTCGATCACCACGACGGAACCCGCGGGCATGCTCGCCGGGGATGCTGCTTTGCGCTGCGTGCCCAGTTCGGCGGCACCGATACGCGATTCGAGTCGGGCCACGGCAGCCCGGATGGCGGAGCCGTGTCGATGGACGTGGTGCAGAACAATCGGCTGAGCCGGCGTGCCGACAACGGTGTCGAAGCGCCCCAAGACGCGCGGAACGGCACCGCGAAAAGCCGTGGCCGTTTCGTCGGGATTGCCAAACAATACGACGGGAATACCTCGGCCGGCGGCGGCCGTGAGAAGCGCAATAGCCCCGGCCGTGAGTTCCTGAGCATCGTCGACCACAATCACTTTCACGCCACGCATGGCGACACCCTCGCCCACCGCCACCGTCGCCTGACGCATCACCTCGGCGGCATCCGCAAAGCCGTAGCGCATGGCGTCGAGCACATCGGTGAGCGAGGTGGCCCAAAAGCGCGCTACCGCGTGCCACTCGGGCACCCCGTGCCGCCCGGCGAGCTGCTCTAACTCTTGCGCACTAACGCCGGCATCAATACTGCGATCGATGAGGTCCCGAAGCTCGTTGCGAAACACGCGCGACGCGCGCACCTCGGGGCCGAGCGTGCTGGGCCAACGCGCGGCGCCTGATTCGAGCGAGCCTGATTCGAACGCTTCGGCCGCTTGCGCCTCAAGCAGGGTGGCAATGATGCGGTCTTGCTCGGCCCCGGTGAGGAGGCGGGGAATAACGTCGCCGCGAGCCTCGGCGCCCTCTGTCGCGAGGGCCAGCGCGAGGGACATGGGTGTTCGGGCCAAGGGGCCGTTGGTGGGCCGGCGGAGTCGGGCGGCCAGGGCCTCACGTAGACGGTTGGCTGCCAAGCGCTGACCCGTGAGAACGATGATCTCGTTGGTCGCGACCAGGCCGACTTCAACGCGGTGAGCCACAAGTTCAATGAGAGCCGTTGTCTTGCCGGTACCCGGAGCTCCCACAACGACGAAAGATTCGCTCGCTGCGCGCTGAATGACGGCCTGCTGCGAGGCGTCCAGTTCGTGGCGCACGTATGCCTCGCGTGGCGGAACGAGCCCTCGGAGTGCGGTCATGGCGTCAACGCTATCGGCACCGTCCGACAGTGCCTCGATGGGTGAGTTAGTGTTGCAGTGTTCCCGCAATCTCGCAAAAAGGAGTGTCCGCCGTGGAAATCCGCATCGGTATCGTCAACACCGCCCGTGAACTCAATTTTGAGTCGGATGCGTCACTCGGTGACATCGAAGCTGCCGTGAGCGCAGCCCTCACCGGTAACGACGCGTTCCTCAAGCTTTCTGACAACAAGGGCAAGATTTACCTCGTTCCCACCGCCACGATTGGCTTCGTGGAAATTGGCAGTGACGAGGGCCGACGCGTCGGATTCGTGGCGTAGCCGTGGAGATGATGTTTGCGGTTTTTGCCGCGCTCGCCATTGGCTTCAGTGTTCGCTACAGCATGGCCGGTCGTGACCGTGTCGGCGCTGCCATGATTCCCGCCATCGCCACCGCCACCGGTGCCATCGTCTGGGCCGCGGGCACTTGGGCTGGGCTGGCCTCGACCGAGCCGTGGATTTGGCTCCTCACCTTTGCCCTGAGCGGTGTTGTTGCGTTCATCGTGAACCTGCGCCTTGTGCGCGCGCGCATCGCTTCAGACAACAAGGTATTCGGAAAAATCGCGGGCCGCTAAGCAGTGAAGCCGAGTGCGTCCATTCGGCGTGAGTGTGCGGCAATCAGATCGGTAAACACGGGCTCCATGCGCGCCTCATCGTGAGCCCTGTCACCCGAACCCGCGATGGCGTTGCGTGCCAACAGAATCGCGTCGCCCAGAAGTCGACGGCCAAAAAGGGCCAGTCGCGATGCCACGCGGGGATCTGCATCGATAGCCGCCTGTAACTGCTCGACAATAATGGCCGCCTCGCGATCGGGTTCAATCAACTGCTGAACCCGGCTCGCCAACGCCTTCGGAAGGGCGCCCACGATGCGCTGGAAAAAATCGTCGAGGAATCCGCCGGTGATGTACACCGAAACGAGCGTCTCAAGCCAATCGTTGCCCCGCGTGAGCTCTTTGAAACGGTCGATCGATGCGGCAAAAGGTTCCATGGCCAAGGCCGGGTCGACCTTGAGCTTGCGCAACTCGGCCACAATGCCGTGGTGCTTTGCTAGGGCATCACCCGCGACCGCGCTCAAACCCTCTTTCGAGGCAAGAGTGGGCGACTCGCTGACCGCCCGACTCAGAGTCTCAAAGACGGCGAGTTCGAAGTAGGCCACCTGCCCCAGGTACGAGACCGTGTTCGGGGCCAAATCGGCGAGGTCGTAACGGTTAGCTTCAACAATCGTCTCGCGTTGACCAAGGACCGCTGCGGGCTTGCCCTTGCGCGAGCGACGTCGGAACCATTCGAACACCCCTTCAGCCTATGCCTCAACCGGTGCCTCTGCGACGCCCGCTAGACTCATGACAGACTTATGACTTTTATTGACTTGGGTATTGAGCCCGACATTGCACAGGCACTGACCGACAAGGGCATCAACGAACCCTTTCCGATTCAGGAGCAGACCATTCCGCTTGCCCTGAGTGGTCAAGACATCATTGGCCAAGCCAAGACGGGAACGGGAAAGACCTTTGGTTTCGGCCTTCCTATCATTCAGCGCCTCGGCATCGCCCCCGAACCGGGCGTGAAAGTTCTCGTCGTCGTTCCCACCCGCGAACTGTGCGTGCAGGTTACCGAAGACCTCGAATTAGCCGCGTCGAATCGGCCCACCTCGGTCGTCTCCATTTACGGCGGCAAAGCCTACGAAGGACAGATTGAGCAGTTGAAGGCCGGAGCGCAGATTGTCGTGGGCACACCGGGTCGCCTGATTGATCTGGCCGGTCAGGGTCTGTTAAATCTCGGCAACGTCACCGAGGTCGTCCTCGACGAAGCCGACAAAATGCTCGATCTGGGATTCCTCGCCGACATCGAGAAGATTTTCTCGCGGCTACCCGAGGTTCGTCACACCATGCTCTTCTCGGCCACCATGCCGGGTCCCATTGTCACCTTGGCGCGGCGCTTCATGTCGAAGCCCATTCACATCCGTGCCACCGACCCCGACGAAGGCCTCACCCAGGCCAACATCGAGCACATCGTTTATCGCGCCCACTCCCTCGACAAAGACGAGGTGATCGCGCGCATTCTGCAGGCCGAGGGCCGCGGTAAGACCGTGATCTTCACGCGCACCAAACGTGCCGCCGCGCGTCTGGTCGAGGAAATGGCAGACCGAGGATTCCCGGCCGCGGCCGTGCACGGTGACATGAGCCAAGAGGCGCGCGAGAAGTCGATGGCGTCGTTCAAGGCCGGTAAGAAAGAAATCCTCATTGCCACCGATGTGGCAGCTCGCGGTATCGACGTCGACGATGTCACGCACGTGATCAACCACACCATCCCCGAAGATGACAAAGCGTACCTGCACCGCGTGGGTCGCACGGGCCGAGCTGGCAAGACCGGCATCGCCGTCACGTTCGTTGACTGGGACGACCTGCACAAGTGGGCGCTCATTAATCGTGCGCTTGAGTTTGGCAAGCCCGAACCGCAAGAGACCTACTCATCGTCTGAGCACCTTTTTGCCGACCTCAACATTCCGGTCGGTGCCAAGGGCCGCCTTCGGTCGACTCCGGCCGCCAAGGGCGCTGAGCGCGGCGCCGCACCGAGTTCACGTGCGGCAAGTTCGCGCGACGGCGGATCACGCGATTCGCGCGGAGGTTCGCGCGGCGGCCAAACCCGATCGGGGCATGCCGCAGGAAGCGAGCGCCGGGTTAACAACCCCCCGCGCCACGCAACCCCCGACGGAACCCCCGAGCAGGCCGGTGGAACGCACGACGGTGGCGGCAACGAACACCACGACGGCAACAACCCCTCGCGCTCGCGCAGTAGAACGCGTCGGCGGGGACCCGGGCTCGCGTCGACCTAAACCGCGCTGTCCTCATCTGCGGCGTCGGTCTCGGCCGGATACCGAGGCTCGTTTCCCGTTGCCTGCTCGATGATGCGCGCGAGCATCTCTGGTTGCGTCGTGTTTTCGCCCGGCCGATTTTCTTTGCGCTCGCCGTGGTAGTCGCTTGAGCCCGTAACGATGAGGTCGTAGTCGCGGGCGTAATCGTGCAGGCGCGCCAGACCTTCGGGATTCTGCAAATTCTCGCGGTGGTCGAGTTCGAATCCCGCCAGACCCGCTTCGAGAAGTATCTCGAGATTCTTGAGGGGCATCACGCCACCGGATCTGCCCACGGGGTGAGCGATGATGGGCACACCACCAGCTCCCCGAACGAGCCGAATGACGTCGAGAATGTTTCCCCGATCGGTCTTGGGAATGTAGTACCGACTCGACGAGCTGAGGATTTCTGCGAAAGCGTGATCCACGCTCGGCACGTAGCCATTCCTCACGAGCACGCCGGCAATGTGCGGGCGCTGCGGGGGTGCTCCGTTTGCCTCGGCCAGAACATCGTCAAAGTCAATGTCGAAGTCCTCTTGCAAACGCTCAACAATCTGGCGGATGCGCGATTCGCTCCCGCCGGTGACCAGCAGCATGGCGCTCGCCAACTGGGGCTCAACCGGGTCGAACAGGTAGGCGAGAAGATGCATGCCACCGACCCCTGGACCTCCGGTCGTGGACAGTTCTGCACCCGGAATGAACGTCATTCCCAACGACTGGCACTCCGCCTCCGCTTCGGCCCACCCCTCGAACATGTCATGGTCGGTGAGTGCCATTGTTCGGACACCGTGGGCATGGGCTTCGCGAACCACGCCGGCGGGAGAATCCGTGCCATCCGACCTGTTGCTGTGCATGTGCAGGTCTATCGGGGATTGCGCACGAAAAAAGGACTCCATAATGCCATGCTAGTGACGATGTTTTCACGCCTGCTCGCCTTCGTCGTCTCGCTCGCGAGCATGGTTCTGATTGTCATCGCGTTTTGGCCCCAGCTGCTGGGCTGGCAGCGATTCAGCCCGTGGTCGTTCATGGTGGCACCGAGAGGGTTCGCACTCGGCATCGCCGTTCTCGCGTTCATCGTGTTGGTTGTTCTGGGAAGGTTTGGCCGCCCGCTGCGTCGGGTGCTGATGGCAGCCGGATCGTGGCTTCTCGTGTTTGCTGTCGCCACGGGTGTGTTGCTCTATTTCCGTGGCCTCGGAACGCCGATGCCCCCGGCGCCCGCCGCCGCAGACACCTCCACCCTGCGCGTACTCACATGGAACACGAATGGTGATGCGCCCGCACCGGCAGCCATTGCCCACGTGGCACTCGAATCGGGCGCGCAGATCATTTCTCTGCCCGAAACGACAGCGGCCACGGCCCAGGACGTGACTCGAATTCTGCGGCAGGCCGGAATCGACATGCAGACCCTGACCGTGGCCTACGACGAAATTTATCGCGCCCACTCGACGTCGCTGCTGATTGCCCGAAGCCTGGGCACGTATCGCGTGCAGGAAGGCGTGGCACAGACGTCGGTGTCGCCCACCGTTGTGGCCGTCTCCTCAGATGGCGGTCCGGTCATTGTGGCAGCCAGTACTGAGCATCCCGATCTGCTGACCCTGCCACGGTGGCGAGCCGACCTCGACATGCTGGCTGCGCTGTGCACAGAACCCAACGTGATTCTCGCCGGCGACCTCAACGCCACAGTCGACAATATGCAGGGACTGGGTGCCAAAAACCTCGGCAACTGCGTGGATGCCGCGCTCGCCACCGGCGGCGCCGCGCTTGGCACCTGGCCCACGTGGCTGCCCACTCTCGGTGGAACGCCCATCGACCACGTGATGGCCACCCTCGAGTGGCGCTTCACGGGATCGACTGTTCTGACCAGCGTTGACGGCGCGGGCAGCGATCACCGGCCGATCCTGGCTCAGCTCACCCGAGTCGGGTGAGCGCCGGGGTCAGAAAAAGTGACCTCCCTCGTGGTCCGAACCAGCGACGACCTGAAAGACTGAGAGCATGGCAGACAACGAGAACCGGTCGACAACGCCCGAGTCAGACGCGTTCCGCCAGCACATCAGCACCGGTTGGGCCGATCGCCTAGACGCGCCCGCCGTCTTGAGAGACTCGGCCCGGGCGGCGGCCGCTCGGCGGGCGCTCCTCGCCACGGAGTTCGCCGGCATACGACTGGTCGTGCCCGCGGGGCAGTCGAAACAGCGGAGTAACGACACCGACTACCTGTTTCGAGCACACTCCGACTTCGCCTACCTCACCGGCTGGGGCAGCGATTGCGAACCCGGGGCTGTGCTGGTCCTCGAGCCGGTCGACGGTAGCCACGACTCAACCGTGTACTTTCGCGAACCCGCCGGGCGCGACCAAGAAGAGTTCTACGCCAATCCGGCCATCGGCGAGTTCTGGGTCGGCCCTCGGCCGTCGGCCGCCACTGTCTCTCAAGAACTCGGCCTGGCTGCGGCCCACATCGACGGTCTCGAGGCCGCACTGACAGCCGGCGTACCCACCGTGGTCATTCGCGAGGCCGACGAACGCGTGACCGCGCTCGTGGATGGACTCGAGCGCCCCGACGCCGAAGGCGCGCGCGATGCTGAGCTGGCCCGCGTGCTCTCAGAAATGCGCCTGATCAAAGATGCCTACGAGATCGACCAGATGCGACGGGCCGTAGCGGCCACGCACCTTGGCTTTTCCGACATCGCTCGCGTCTTGCCGGCCATCGGAGGCCAGACCCGAGGTGAGCGCATCATTGAGGGCGCCTTCGCTACGCGCGCGCGCCTCGAGGGCAACGGCCTGGGATACAACACCATCGCGGCCGCAGGAACGCACGCCTGCATCCTGCACTGGGAGCGCAACGACGGAGATGTGGCAGCGCACGACCTCGTGCTGATCGATGCGGGCGTTGAGCTCGAGAGCTACTACACCGCCGACATCACGCGCACGCTCCCGGTCTCGGGCACGTTCACTGCGGCGCAGCGTCGCGTGTACGAGGCTGTGCTGGAGGCTGCCGATGCAGCGTTTGCCATCGTGAAGCCGGGAATTACCTTCGCCGATGTTCACCAGACGGCGATGGCCGTCATCGCACAAAAGACCGCCGAGTGGGGCGTTCTTCCCGTCACCGCGGAGGAGTCGCTGGCACCCGAGAATCAACACCATCGGCGCTACATGGTTCACGGCACCAGCCACCACTTAGGGCTGGACGTGCACGACTGTGCGCACGCGCGACGTTCGATGTACCAGGAGGGCGTGGTGACCGAGGGCATGATCTTTACGATTGAACCCGGTCTGTACTTTCAGCCCGACGACCTCACGGTGCCCGAAGAACTGCGCGGAATCGGCGTGCGGATCGAAGACGACATCCTCGTGACGGCGACCGGCGCTGAAAACCTCTCTGTGGCAATCCCTCGCACGGTCGCCGAGGTTGAGGCGTGGATTAAGCCCACGCGGTAAGTTGGTGTCATGACCTCGGCACGCGTATTCGTGGCCCGATTGGCGGGCTGCAACGTCTTTGACCCCGTGGGAGACCGCGTGGGTCGTGTTCGTGACGCCATTGTCGTCTACCGCGCCACCGCCGCTCCGCGCGTGGTGGGTTTGATGGTCGAGATTCTGGGCAAGCGGCGCGTCTTTGTCTCGATTGGGCGTGTGGCGTCGATCACCAACGGACAGGTCATAACCTCAGGACTCTTTAACGTGGGCCGATTCGAGCAGCGCGGTGGAGAGGTGCGCCTCATCGCCGAACTGCTCGGCCGCAAGGTGAGTTTCAACGACGGCTCGGGAGCCGGCACCATCGAAGATATCGCCATCACCGAAACGGCCGCGGGCGACTGGAACGTCACTCAGGTCTTCGTTCGACGTCCCCGTGCGGGCGGGTCACCCTTTTCAAAGGGGCCGACGACGCTCGTCGAGTGGTCACAGATTGCCGAGACTGCTCCCGACGGCGAAGGCCAGTCGGCCGAACAGCTGATTGCCGCCTACTCGGAACTTCGCCCCGCCGACCTTGCCACGACCCTTCTCGACCTCCCGCAGGAGCGCATGATCGAGGTGGCCGAAGAGCTTTCCGACGACCGCCTCGCCGATGTGCTCGAAGAGATGGACGAGAGCGACCAGGTTGACATCATTACGCAACTCGATGATGAGCGCGCCGCCGATGTGCTCGAAGAGATGGAACCAGACGACGCGGCCGACCTGATCGCCGAGCTTCCGCACGCGCGCGGGGAGGCGCTGCTCGACCTGATGGAGCAGGATGACGCCGACGACGTGCGTCTGCTGCTGAGCTTCGGGCGCGATACGGCGGGTGGTCTGATGACCACCGACCCGATCATCCTGTCGGCCGAAGCCACTGTGGCCGAGGGCCTAGCCATGATTCGCCGGCACGAGACTCATCCGGCCCTCGCCGCAGCCGTGTGCATCACACTGCCGCCGTATGAATCACCCACGGGTCGGTTACTGGGCGTGGTGCACTTCCAGCGCATGTTGCGCTACCCGCCCCACGAGCGCCTCGGCGCTCTCATTGACGAGGGCACAGAGCCCGTGCACGTTGCCACCAGCGCTGCCGAGGTGTCTCGCATTTTGGCCAGCTACAACCTCGTGTCGGTGCCCGTGATTGACGATGCCGGTCGACTGGTCGGCGTGGTCACCATCGACGACGTGCTCGACTACATCCTCCCCGATGATTGGCGCAGTCACGATAACGACGCCGGCACGCCCAAGCGTCGTAAGACGCGCACCCGCTCAAAGGCCCCGGCCGGGAAGTCGCCCATTGTGAAGGCCCCCGTGAAGTCGGCGGCACCCAAGAAGAGGAAGGAGTAATCGTGGCACGCAGCACCAACGACGTCGACGACTACTTCGACTCCCCCAAGGGCATGGGCCCGCGCCTCATGCGACCCGCGCGCTCGAGTGACCGTTTCGGCCGCTCGACCGAGTCCATTGCTCGCGCCATGGGCACTCCGTGGTTCCTCCTCGGCCTCACCGTTTTTTGCATCATCTGGATTACATTCAACGCTTTTGCGCCAGAGCAATTGCGGTTCGATTCGGCAGCCATCGGCTTCACCGCCCTCACCCTGCTGTTGTCGCTCCAGGCCTCTTACGCTGCCCCGATGATTCTTCTTGCGCAAAACCGGCAGGATGACCGCGATCGGGTTCAGTTTGAACAGGATCGCGTGCGTGCTGAGCGCAATCTCGCCGACACCGAGTACCTGGCCCGCGAAGTCGTGGCCCTGCGTCTGGCGATGAAGGACATGGCCACCAAAGATTTCATCCGCCAGGAGCTGCGTGACCTGCTCGCTGAGCTCGAGGCAGAGAAGTCGAGAACACCCTCTTCGTCGTCTCGCACATCGCGGACTTCGCGCGCGACCGGCGCGCGCGCAGCTCGCACCCAGTGACCAACAGCACCCCCACCCTCGAAAACCTGCGCGCTCGGGTGGGAGCGGTGATTGACCCCGAGATTCGGCGCCCCCTCGCTGACCTGGGCATGATCGGCGAGGTATCTCTCGTCGATGGCGTGGCGCGCATCACCGTGCTGCTCACCATCACGGGATGCCCGGCGGCAAACCAGATTGAGGCGGATGTTCGCGAGGCAGCGCTGGCGGGGCCAGACATTTCGCGTGCCGACATCGACATCACCGTGATGTCTGCCGAGCAGCGAGCCGAGCTGATGGAGCGACTGCGCCCTGGGGGCAAGACCATGGCCTTTGGCCCCGAGTCGGGCACGCGCGTCATCGCCGTTACCAGCGGCAAGGGTGGGGTGGGTAAGTCGAGCGTGACAGTGAACCTCGCCGTGGCGCTCGCTCAGCGCGGCCTGCGCGTGGGCATTCTCGATGCGGATGTTTACGGCTACTCCATCCCCGCGCTGATGGGTCTAGCTCCCGAGGGCGTGCCTGTGCGACCCACGCGCATTGACGACGCCATCGTTCCGCCCGTGGCCCACGACGTCAAGGTGATATCAATCGGCATGTTCGTTGACGACACCGATGTGGCTGTGGCTTGGCGAGGTCCGATGCTGCAGCGAACCGTCACGCAGTTTCTCACCGACGTTTTCTTTGGCGACCTCGACGTTCTGCTGATCGATCTGCCACCGGGCACGGGTGACGTGGCCATTACGGTGGGGCAACTGCTGCCACACGCCGACGTGCTGATTGTCACGACGCCCCAGCCCTACGCAGCCGGTGTCGCCGTTCGGGCGGGGAGTCTGGCCGTGCAAACCGGCCAGCGCGTTATTGGCGTGGTTGAAAACATGAGCGCGAGCGTGCTGGCCGACGGCACCACGCTCGATGTTTTTGGTTCCGGCGGGGCCGAGGCCGTTGTCTCTGGCCTCGCCCGTCAATCGGTTACCACGGACGTACTCGGACACATACCCCTCACCCCCCTGATGGCTCAGGCTGCCGATGCGGGAATCCCTCTTGTGGCCTCACACGCAGAAGACCGGGCCGCCCAAGAACTGATCCGCGTGGCCGACGCCCTGCTCAAGCTCACCGCACGCGCAAACCGCACGCTGCCGCTCGCCCCGCGCTAGCGGATCGAGGCGTCGCATCGAGGCCGTGGCGCGCTAAGACAGAGTTCGTGCGCGACGGCGCTGAGCCACATAAAGGCCGATGACAACGAGTGCCGGCCACGTGGATTCGAGGTCGGCCGCGAGGCGCTCAACCAGGCCCACGTATCCGAGCGACGGGTTGCTCCACACGCCTAAGAACCAGAAGCACAGTGCACCCAGAATGAGCGTTCCGCCCACGGCCGCCCAGGGGCGCACGACCCACGACGCGTCTCTGCGAAACCGCATACCCAACACCGGCCACACGGCCAGCAGGATGAAGCCGATGATGGCCGCAATGCGGTGCGGCACCGACGTGCCCTCAACCGAAGGCAGGGGAAACAGTCCGACGGCAAAGGTGGCACACCCTGCCAGCCCGAGAGCCACACGCCCTGGAATGCCGATGCCCGGCGTGAACACTGCCGTGATGACGTGACAGACGGCCGTGCACAAAAAGACGACGGTGACAAAAACATAGGTGGGCGCGTTGAGCGCGGCCAGCTCGCTAATGGTTTGCGACATCGGGTTAAAACCCGGGAACATCTGTTCGCCCGCGATCGTGCCTCCGATAAAGAGCACCGGAGCGAGAATTGACGAGATGAGGGCGGCCCGTCGAACGAACACGCTAGGTAGCTTCCCCGTCATACGGGGCAGCGCCCGCCTTGGCGCGAGCCGGTCGAGGGCGACGCGGTTTTTCAGCCGACCCAGCCGCCACGGTGGCTGCAGACGACACTCGGGCGCTCGACGGCGGACTGTCCAGCAGAGCATCGCGGATGATGCGGCGGGGATCGTACTGGCGCGGGTCGAGCTTGCGCCAGTCAACGTCGTCGAAGTCGTCGCCCATCTCATCCCGCATGCGCTCCTTGGCCCCGCTGGCCATGTTGCGAATTCCCTTGACGAGACGGGCCAGACCCGCCGCGTACTTCGGGAGGCGCTCGGGACCCAGCAGGAAGACGGCGAGCACGCCAATCACCAGCAACTTTTCAAAGGTCAAACCGAACATGCTCCCCAGATTACTCTTCGGCCGTCACTCGCGCGCATTAAGTAGGCTGAGCACGGAGGGAGGAATCATGTCCTACAACGAAATTGATGCGCGATACATCGCAGAGTTCGCCGGCGAAACCAAGACGCAGCTGACCGCACGCTCTCTGGCTCACGAACACGGCGTCGCGGTCATTCCCCCCGCCACCGGTGCCCACTACGCCACGCTCGCCGCCGCCACGGGCGCCCAGAACATTGCGGAGGTGGGCACTGCCTTCGGGGTGTCCGGCCTGTGGCTCCTTCGCGGCGCCCCTGAAGCCGTGCTGACCTCAATTGACGACGGATACGATCGCCAGGAGCAAGCCAAGCCACTTTTTGCCGAGGCTGGTTTTGCTGTGAATCAGATTCGACTCATCACGGGTCGTGCCAGCGATGTGCTGCCCCGCTTGAACGAGAACTCCTACGATGTCGTGGTGGTCGACGGAGACCCTTCCCAGGTGTCAACTTATGTGGAGCAGGCGCTTCGGCTGGTGCGCGTCGGGGGTGTTGTGATGGTTCCCCACGTTCTCTGGAAGGGTGAGGTCGCCGATCCCACCAAGCGCGGGGCCGTGCCGGCCGCGTTCCGGAAGATGCTCGGCGAGGTGCGCGATTCATCCGATGTGATGGCCAGCATGTCACCGCTGGGCGACGGGCTGCTCACCATAACCAAACTCGCGAGCGACCACCCGGCCTAGCGGACATCTGCCGATCGACCACTCCACCCGGGGAGCTCCCGACGAGTGGCTGTTCACATGCGAAAAGCCCCGCAAAAGCGGGGCTTTTCTTCACTGAGCTGAACGGGCTATGCCTTGGGCTTGATGACCTTAGCGAGGAGGTCGTGAAGCTCGGTAACCTCGTCGTCGTTCATGGAGACAGCCATGCGACCGCCGCCCTCAAGAGGCACCCGGACAACAATCAGGCGACCCTCACGGGTAGCTTCCATTGGTCCGTCTCCGGTGCGTGGCTTCTGTGCCGCCATTATGGCGCCCCTTTCATTGACTCCTTCTATTATCCCAAATCTGACGGGGCTCGATTACCACCGGGCGTCGGTTGCACGTCACCCGCCAATGGCTCAGAGGTGCGCCTCACGTCTGCGCTGCGACGCGTTCGTGGCCTCGCTCGACGACGAGACTAGGGCGGCGTCCAGTCGGACCCGGCAACAGCCCAGCACCAGCCCACCCAGACAACCTGCAGGGCGAGGGCGAGAAGCACAATTCCCACCCGGTAAAACCAGTTCTTGGGGGCGGCCAGCGGTACGAGACCGGGAAAGAGCGGACCCAGCAGCCGAAACGTCGACGACTGCGGGAAAAAAACGGCGAGCAGGTAGAGCGAATAGCTGAGCACCCACGCGCGAATCTCGATTCCGGCGCGACGGGTGGCCGGCAGAAAAAGGTAGCCGATGAGCAGCGCAACGAGACCCGCGAAGATGAGCGGACCGAGCCAGAGGGCCACCTCGGTCGGCACACCCCAGAAGGGCAACCACCACGCGAGACCGTACAACCAGGGAGTGAAGGGAACCAACTCCACGTAGCCGATGTATGCCGAGCGCCACGCCAGTTCGGTGTCGAGGTAGGCCGTGGGCACACCCGTGACCACCCCGGCAATCACCACCCAGGCAAGACCTGCAATGCCCGCGGTGGCTGTGGCGGCGAACAACCACCAGCGCTCGGCCACCGGGAAGGCTTCGCGGCGACGGGCCCGCCAGCGCCAGACGGCGTAAAGCACAAAGGCCAGCGCCATGGCCAGCGCTCCGGGTCGAGTAAACGCCAAGATGACCACCAGTGGAATCATGGTGCCGAATCGCCGCAGGACGAGCAGATAAAGAATTGACACGATGAGTAGCCACTGCAGCGACTCGGCGTAAGCAAGCTGAAGGAGCGGCGAGATTGGCGACACCTGAAAAAGAATCAGAGTAAACAGCGCTTGCCCGGCGCTGCCCGTGACGCGACGCACGAGAAGATAAAGGACGAACGACGTGGCTAGCGCCGCCAACAGAGACAACGACACACCGGCAACCGCCCACGGGAGACCGGTGACCACCATGACGAGTTTGACCAACAGGGGATATACCGGCAGGAACGCCCACTGAGCCTCGCCGACATGCCCGTCGTCGGTGTAGGGAAGCGCGGCCGGATAACCGCCCTCGGCGATGATGTTGTACCACCGGCCGTCCCACATGCTCGAAAAGTCGAACAGGTTGGGTTGTGCGGCCGTCCACGGATTTTCGCCCTGAACGCTGGCGTATACCAACAGGATGGCGGTCGAGGCAATGCGCCCACCCAGAAACACCAGGATCACCGCGAGCCACCACGGCACGCGGTGGGCACCGACAGATTTCCTCCGGTGAGACAGTGAACTCATGCCCGCGGGGAGCCGAGCCAGGTTCGCAGCACGCTCTCGCAGCGCTCGATCTGTGCCACGGGCACGCATTCGTCGTCGGTGTGCGCCAGTTCAGGATCCCCCGGGCCAAAGTTCACCGCGGGAATACCCAGCGCGCTAAACCTGGCCACATCTGTCCACCCGTACTTGGGCCTCGGCTCGCCACCCACGGCGTTCACAAACTCCGTGGCAATCGCCGATGTCAGCCCCGGGCGCGCTCCCGGCGCGCTGTCAACAACAACAACGTCACACCCGGCGAAAACGGATCGGACGCGAGCCGCGGCCTCGGCTTCGGTCTTGTCGGGGGCAAATCGGTAGTTCACGGTGAGCACGGCCTCGTCGGGGATGACGTTGGTGGCCACTCCCCCGCGCACGCCCACCGCACTCAAACCCTCGCGGTAGGCCAGACCATCCACGACGATTGTTTCAGCATCGAAGCTGCTGAGCGCCGAGAGCGCGGGCGTGAGGGCGTGGATGGCATTCTCACCGGTCCAGGCGCGAGCCGAGTGCGCGCGACGACCGACGGTGCGCACCTCCGCGCGCAGGGTGCCGTTGCAGCCGCCCTCAATGTGAGCGTTGCTCGGTTCGCCGAGAATCGCGAAGTCACCCACCAGTAGTTGCGGTTGCGTTCGACCCAGTCGGCCCAGCCCATTGAGATCGGCAGACACCTCTTCGTGGTCGTAAAAAATCCACGTCACATCTACCGTGGGTTCTGTGAGTTCAACGGCCAGTTTCAGCGCTACGGCGCAACCGGCCTTCATGTCAACCGCGCCGCGACCCCAAATGACCCGCTGCCCGTTCACGTCATCGATACGCGACGGCACGTTGGCGTTGATTGGCACGGTGTCGATGTGTCCGGCAATAATCACGCGCTGCGCTCTGCCCAGCGTTGTGCGCGCCACGATGGCATCGCCGTCGCGCAACACCTCGAGGTGAGCGCACTTGTGAAGCACCGACTCAATGGCGTCAGCCAGTGCCGACTCGTTACCCGACTCAGACGGCATGTCGATCAGCGCACGCGTCAGGTCTGTTACCGATTCGTCGGTATCGAGTCTGGCGCGCATCGTCATGCCCCAAGTTTATGGGCGGTAACCTTGAGGCTATGTCAGACACCACAACGCCCGCACCGCGCCTTGCCTGGAGCGACGGTCTTGCCACTCTCGCCGCAGACGGCACCGTGCTTGATACGTGGTTCCCGCAACCCGCGCTCGGAGCGATTCCCGCCGGTCACGATGCCGCGGCCGTGGCTACCGTGCTTACCGATGGTGTCGGTTCAGACCCACGCCGGGGCGTGCGCACCGAGGTCGTCTCGCTTCAGATTGACCTCGACGCCCCTCCCGCATCGACATCAGACGCCTATCTGCGGCTCCACCTGCTCTCACACCTTCTCGTGCGCCCCAACGACCTCAACCTCGACGGACTCTTCGGCCTGCTGCCCAACGTGGTCTGGACGACGGCCGGATCCGTGCACCCCGATGACTATGTCCACCTGCGTGTGAGCCTTCAGCGCGCCGGAATTCAGGTCTGCGGAATTGACCGTTTTCCTCGTCTCACCGACTTCGTGATTCCCCATGACGTGCGTATCGCCGATGCCTCGCGTGTTCGCCTGGGCGCCTACCTGTCACCCGGCACTGTGGTGATGCACGAGGGGTTCTGCAACTTCAACGCAGGCACACTGGGCAAGGCCATGGTGGAGGGCCGCATCTCGCAGGGTGTCGTGGTGGGCGACGGTTCGGACGTGGGCGGCGGCGCCAGCATCATGGGCACTCTCTCAGGTGGGGGAACCCAGCGCGTGTCAATCGGAGAACGGTCACTTTTGGGCGCAAATTCGGGGATTGGCATCTCCCTCGGCGATGACTGTGTGGTCGAGGCCGGTCTGTATGTCACGGCGGGCACAAAGGTCGCCGTGCGGGACGGGGAAGACCCGCGCAGCGTCAAAGCCCTCGAGCTCAGCGGACAGCACGGACTCCTCTTCCGACGCAATTCATCCACCGGTGCGGTCGAGGTTATCTCGCGCTCGGGAGAGGGCATCACCCTCAATTCAGCACTCCACTAAACCACTCCCCGAGGTGGGTCGCGATTGAGGAAAAAGCCACAGCGACACGTTTCCCGGTAGGGAAATCAGCACTCGTCATATTTGTAAATTTGGCGTATTCTCCTTTCTAGGTCACAGTTCCGTGACCTCTTGCGAAAGGTATTAGAAAATGGCATTTATGACCGAGGGCGATTCGGTACTTGCGTACGCAACGACCGCATTGTTCATTTTGGGCTTTGTCGGCATGGCTGCCGGTACGCTCTACTTCCTGCTCGAGCGCAACGAGTTGAAGGCAGGACACCGCAACGTTGCGGTTTACGCCGCCATCATCACGTTCGTGGCCACCATCATGTACTACATCATGATGACCACGGTGCTCAGTGGTGCTGACATCTCAGCGACCGTCCCCCTGCGCTACATCGACTGGGTAATCACCACGCCGCTGTTGCTGCTCGAGTTCGGTCTCATTGCTGCGATCGCCGGCAAGGTCGGCAAGGGCATCATCGCTCGTCTGATTGTTGCGGACCTCATCATGATCATCACCGGATTCCTCGGCGAGATCAGCACTCCTGGTGAGATTGCTACCTACATCTGGTTCATCATCTCCGTGCTCGCATGGGTCTGGATCATCGTCGAGGTACTCTCGCTCAAGACAACCGGCAAGGGATACGCAGCTAAGGCTGTCAACACCATGAAGTGGTTCGTTGTCATCGGTTGGTCGATCTACCCTCTGGGTACCGCCATCCAGCAGTTCATGTCGGTCGGTCAGGTTGACGGACAGGCACTGTTCCAGGCAAGCATGATCGCCGCGATTATCTACATCGTTGCTGACCTCACTAACAAGGTCATCTTCGGTATCGTCGCGGTTCGCGCAGCGAAGAACAGCTAGTTCGAAAGAACTGAACATCGGGGTCCCGGGCAACCGGGGCCCCGATGTGTTTTTCGGGCACTATTGTCGGAGGGCGCAACGTCGCCAGAGAGCCGCAGCACCTCGAAGGAGCATCGTGACGAAACCACTCAAGGTCGACATCTGGTCAGACGTGCAGTGCCCGTGGTGCTACATCGGCAAGCGCAAATTCGAGAGCGGTGTTCTCCTCTTTGGCAAGCCCGTGGAGATTGAGTATCACTCGTTTGAACTTGCCCCGGATACGCCCGTCGACTTTGCGGGAACCACGCTTGACTACCTCGCCGAACGCAAGGGGCTGTCGCCCGAGCACGTTCGCTCGATGCTCGAAAACGTGACAAAAATCGCTGCCGAGGTTGGCCTCACCTACGACTTCGATGCCGTGCACCAGACCAACACGCGCAAGGCGCACGAGCTGCTGCACTATGCCAAAACTCACGACAAACAGAGTGAAATGAAAGAGCGCCTCTTGGCCGCCTACTTCGTCAACGGCGAGCACGTGGGTGACCTCGGCACCTTGAGCGCTCTTGCGGCCGACGTAGGCCTCGATGCGGCCGACGTGCTGCGGAGCCTCGAAGCGGGCGAGTACGCCGCTGCGGTGGCTGCCGACATCGCTCAGGCCGAGGTCTACGGCATCAGCGGCGTTCCGTTCTACGTGATAGACGGCAGATTTGGCATCTCGGGCGCCCAGTCTCCCGAGACCTTTGCCGCGGCGCTGCAACAAGCTGTCGACACGGCGTAAAGCGCCGGCGGTGCACCCAGCAGTTCGGGGCGAGCCTAGCGGCGAATGTCGCGCGCGGGCTCACCGATGTAGAGCTGCTGCGGGCGACCAATCTTGGTCTGCGGGTCGTGGTTCATCTCGCGCCAGTGCGCGATCCAGCCCGGCAGGCGACCAATTGCAAAGAGCACGGTGAACATGCGCGTGGGGAAGCCCATCGCCTTGTAGATCACGCCCGTGTAGAAATCAACGTTGGGGTATAGCTTGCGCTCAATAAAGTAGTCGTCTTCTAGCGCGATCTGCTCGAGCTCTTTGGCGATGTCGAGCAGCGGATCTTGAACGCCGAGCGCCGTGAGCACTTCGTCGGCGATCTCCTTGACCAGACGCGCACGCGGGTCGTAGTTCTTGTACACCCGATGTCCAAAGCCCATGAGTTTGACGTTCTCATCTTTGTTCTTGACGCGGTCAACGAACGTGCGCACCGATTCACCGGAGCGCTGAATCTGGCCGAGCATGGTGAGCACGGCCTCGTTGGCTCCGCCGTGCAGCGGACCAAAGAGCGCCGAGATGCCGGCCGAGACGGAGGCAAAAAGATTCGCGTCGGTGCTGCCCACCAGGCGCACCGTAGACGTCGTGGCGTTTTGCTCGTGGTCTTCGTGCAAAATCAGAAGGCGCTCGAGGGCTTTAACGACCACGGGGTTGAGTTCGTATTCTTCGGCGCGATTGCCGAACGTGAGACGCAGAAAGTTCTCCACGTATCCCAGCTCGTTCTGCGGGTAAAGAAAAGCCTGACCAATACTCTTCTTGTGCGCGTAGGCCGCCATCACGGGTACTTTGGCAAGCAAACGGTACGTGGCAATCTCTACGTGCTCAGGGTTATTGGGGTCGAGCGAGTCTTCGTAGTACGTCGACAGAGTTGATACGCCCGCAGAGAGAACCGGCATGGGATGCGCATTGCGCGGGAAGCCGTTAAAGAAGTTCTTGAGGTCTTCTTGCAGCAACGAGTGCCGGCGAATCTGGTTCTCGAATTCCGCGAACTCCGCGGGGCTGGGCATTTCGCCGTAGATGAGCAACCACGCCGTTTCGAGGAACGACATCTGAGTGGCCACCTGCTCAATGGGGTAGCCACGGTAGCGCAGGATGCCTGCGTCGCCGTCGATAAACGTAATTTTTGACTTGGTCGAGGCCGTGTTCACAAAACCGTAGTCGAGCGCGGTGAGGCCGGTCTGCTTTGTGAGAGAAGACAGGTCAATCGCGGGGTTGCCATCGCTGCCGCGAAGGACGTCAAACTCCGATGTGGTGCCCTGATAAGACACTGTGACCTTGTCACCCGAGGGGCTCGCGCCTTTGTCTGACACCCGTGACTCCTTCTCAACCAGCCGGATAAGCTTTACCCGATTCGACGCCGTTTGTGACGGCACCGCGTGGGATGTCCCTAAGCATATTGCCTGCTGCCAACCCGTGAAAACACGCACTTCGGCTCGCTGCAGCGTTAGTGCGTTAGCCTAGCCACCGCCGCATCAATCCGCTCGTCAGGCGCCGTCAATGAGAGACGAATGTGCTGCCGAAAGTGGTCGCCGTAAAAGTGACCGGGACCGCCGAGAATTCCCCGATCGGCCAACCGGCTAATCGAATCCCAGGCATCCCGCCCCTCGGTGAGCCACAGGTACAGGCCCGCCTCACTGCCGTCGATGGTAAAGCCGGCCGCGACGAGTGCGGGGATGAGTGCGGCGCGGCGCCGACGGTAGCGCTCCTTTTGCGCAGCAACGTGTGCGTCGTCGCCGAGGGCAACCGCTACTGCCGCCTGAACGGGGGCGGGAACCATCATGCCCGCGTGCTTGCGAATCACGAGGAGCTGATCAATCAGAGCCGGGTCGCCGGCAACGAAGGCCGCACGGTACCCGGCCAGGTTCGACTGCTTGCTCAACGAATAGGCACAGAGAATGTTGCTCAGGTCACCGCCTGTGACACGCGGATCGAGGATGCTCGGGATCGGCTGCGTATCCCACGGCGCGTCCCAGCCCAGTTCGGCGTAGCACTCGTCGGAGATGAGGACTGCGCCCAACTCTCGAGCCCGTGCAACGCGCTGCGCCAGTTGTTCGACGGTCAGGACACGACCGTCGGGATTGCCGGGCGAATTCACCCACACGATTCGGGTTTCTGCGGGCCACGCTTGCGGGTCGTCTTCGGCGAGGGCAGCGACGCCGGCAATGGCTGCGCCCACGGCATAGGTGGGATAGGCCGCCCGCGGATGAACGACCACGTCGTCGCCGCCCAGGCCCAGCATGTGGGGCGCCCAGGCCACGAACTCCTTTGACCCAATGGTAGGCAGCACGTTCTCGACGCGAAGCCCGGCTACTCCGCGACGTCGGGCGAACCACTCTACGATGGCCTCGCGAAGGCGAGGCGTACCAACGGTCGTGGGATACGCGTGCGCATCGGTGGCTTCGGCGAGGGCTCGCCGAACGACGTCGGGCGTGGGGTCGACCGGCGAACCAATCGAGAGGTCAACGAGACCTCCCGGATGCTGCGCAGCGCGCTGGGCGAAGGGCGCCATGGCGTCCCACGGGTAATCGGGAAGATTTCCCAGCATGGGCTACTGAGCCTGAGGCGGGAGCACCGAGACAACGGGGTGATCGCTCTTGATGACGCCCACCTTGGCGGCACCACCGGGCGACCCGATCTCGTTAAAGAATTCGACGTTGGCTTTGTAGTAGTCGTCCCACTGCTCCGGAAGGTCGTCTTCGTAGTAGATGGCCTCTACGGGACACACGGGCTCGCAGGCACCGCAGTCAACGCACTCGTCGGGGTGGATGTAGAGCATACGGTCGCCCTCATAGATGCAGTCGACCGGGCACTCGTCGATGCACGCGCGGTCCTTGACATCGACGCAGGGCAGGGCGATGACGTAGGTCACGAAGGTCTCCTTGAGGGGTGGCTCTTGATGTATTCAGTCTACCGACCACGCGGAGACGGGAAAGCAATGAGCACAACAAAGATCAGCGATGGCGCGGCGGCCCACAGGGTGCCAGAGAGGTTGCCCGGCACGATGACGCCACCGCCCGGTCCGGGTAGCGAGAGCACCATGATGACCACCACGACGCCGATGGCGCCGAACAGCGCCAACATTCGGGTGTCGCTCATGAGTCGGAGCCCGAGTACGTATGCAGTCACGGTGAGAAGAGCGGCAACGAGCCCCCAGGGAATCGTGATGTCGACAATGTCGACGGAGGCCTGAGCCAACGGCGTCGTGACCGCGGCGATGAGCGCACCCCCCACAGCGGCGATGAGCCACTTTACGGGACGGGGCATTTTTTCCAACAAGTGGGAATCCTCTCTGGGGGTCGGTGGGCCGTAGTCGTAGACTATGTAAAGTTAGGTAAGCCTAACCAAACTAACATGTCGCTCGCGAACACTGACCGACCACGCCATTTCAGAACTCAAAGGACACACCATTCTCGCCAATCTTCTCATCGGACTCCGCGAAGGCCTTGAGGCAGCGCTGATTGTGGGCATATTCGCCGCGTACCTGATCAAGACGGATCGTCGCGCGGGCCTGAAATACCTCTGGGGAGGCGTCATCGCCGCGGTTGTCTTATCGATCGCGGCCGGAACAGTTCTTGCCCTCACCGCAACGACGTTATCGAGTGAGGTCGAAGAGGCCCTCGCGGGAAGCCTGTCGCTCGTTGCCGTGGGGCTGGTGACGTGGATGATTCTGTGGTTGGCCCGAACAGCGCGTTCCCTGGCGGGTCATCTGCGCAGTGACGTTGATCGGGTTTACGCGCGCGGAACGGGTTGGGGAATGTTCTTCCTGGCATTCTTCGCCGTAGGTCGTGAGGGTTTAGAAACCGCACTCTTCATTTGGGCGGCAGCCGGAACCGCGGGTCAAGGAGCTCTGCCCCTCGTGGGAGCCGTGCTCGGACTCGCCATCGCGGTAACCCTGGGCTACCTGATCTATGCCGGCATGAGCCGACTCAACATTCGTTCGTTCTTCGCCTGGTCGGGCGCTCTGCTCGTGGTCATGGTCGCCGGAGTGCTCAGTTACGGCATCCACGAGTTTCAGGAGGTGGGCTGGCTGCCGGGCGCCGAGGACCACGCGTTCAATGTTTCCGCTGCGATTCCCCCGGACAGCTGGTACGGCACTCTGCTGCGCGGAACCATTGGCTTCACGCCAAATATGACCTGGCTCCAGGTCGGGGGTTGGGTTGCCTACGTCGCCGTGGTGATGCCCGTCTTCTTGAGCATTAGCCTGCGCCGCGGCAAACCGCAGGGAGAAGCTGGAGACGAGATGTCTGCTGCTCGCTCCCCCGAGGTCGCAGCGTCCGTTCGCTACTGAGTCGGCTTACTCGCTACGACGTACGTAAGGGTGTTACTCGTTCCGTCACTGGTGGCCGTAACGATAGCGGTGAAGCTCGCGTTCGAGAATGAACCCGTCGATGCACCTTCGGCCGTGGCATCAAAGTCGCTAACAAACCCCGACGAAAGCAGTTTGCCCGTGGCTTCCTTATATGCGGCTGCCAGATCAGGCACCGTGAAACTGACGGTCCAGACCTGTTCAGCACCCACGCCGAGTGATCCGCTCACACCGATGTCGCCCGAGATAACGGGAACTTCGGCGGGGAACCCTTCGGGCATGGTTTTGCCATCAATGTTTACATCAATACCCGTGACATCCTTGACAGCGTTCTCGACGGCGTCTTGCACGAGTTGCTGAGGGCTACACGCCACGAGAGCGGGTGCGATGCCCAATACGAGGACACTGGCTATCGATACCGTCAGCAATTTTCGGGTTCTGGTCATGGCAACTACCTCCGTGTCAGTGAAGAAATGAGCGGCGCTCTAGGCCGAGGCGTCCTGCTTCTTGAGTCGGCTCGTGTTGCGGGCACGCTCTGAGGCATCGAGAGCCACCTTTCGGATGCGCACCGTCTCGGGCGTCACCTCAACGCACTCGTCTTCGCGCGCAAATTCGAGACACTCCTCGAGTGAGAGCTGACGCGAAGGCGTCATTGACTCGAACGTGTCCGACGTGGACTGGCGCATGTTCGTAAGCTTCTTCTCTTTGGTGATGTTCACGTCCATGTCGTCGGATCGTGAGTTTTCACCCACCACCATGCCCTCGTAAACCTCTTCACCGGGCTCGACAAAGAAAGACATGCGCTCCTGCAGGCCGATGATGGCGAAGGGAGTGACGGACCCAGAACGGTCAGAAACAATCGAGCCGTTCTGGCGCGTGACAATCTGGCCGGCCCACTCTTCGTAGCCGTGCGAGATGGCGTTGGCGATACCGGTGCCGCGCGTGCTGGTGAGGAACTCGGTACGGAAACCAATGAGACCACGCGAGGGAACGATAAATTCCATGCGCACCCAGCCCGTGCCGTGATTGACCATGGTCTCCATTCGACCCTTACGAGCGGCGAGCAGCTGCGTCACAGCACCGAGGTACTCTTCGGGCACGTCGATGGTGAGGTGCTCGAATGGTTCGTGAGTCTTTCCGTCAACCTTGCGCGTCACCACCTGGGGCTTGCCCACCGTGAGCTCGAAACCCTCGCGTCGCATGTTCTCCACGAGGATGGCGAGCGCGAGCTCGCCGCGACCCTGCACCTCCCACGAGTCGGGATTGCCGATGTCGACAACCCTGAGCGAGACGTTACCCACGAGTTCGCGGTCGAGTCGATCTTTGACCATGCGCGAGGTGAGCTTGTGCCCCTTGACCTTGCCTACGAGAGGTGAGGTGTTTGTGCCGATGGTCATTGAGATGGCTGGTTCATCGACGGTAATGGCGGGAAGCGGGCGAATGTCGTCGGGATCAGCCAGCGTCTCACCAATGGTGATCTCGTCGAAGCCGGCGACGGCAACGATGTCACCGGGTCCGGCAGACTCAGCCGGGTAGCGGTCAAGTGCTCGCGTCTTGAGCAGCTCGGTGACGCGAACGTTGCTCACATCTCCGTTGTGCCGCACCCAGGCCACGGTCTGGCCCTTCTTAAGTTCGCCGTTGAAGATGCGCAACAGCGCCAAGCGGCCGAGGAACGGCGAGGCATCGAGGTTCGTGACGTGCGCCTGCAGAGGCGCCTCGTCATCGTAGCTGGGCGCCGGAATGTGCTGCAGAATCGCTTCGAACAGCGGCTCGAGGTCGTCGTTGTCGGGGAGTGAGCCGTTTGCCGGCTTAGCGTGACTCGCAGCACCGGCGCGACCCGAGGCGTAAACCACGGGAACGTGCAGCGCGGCGTCGAGGTCGAGATCCGGAAAGTCTTCGTGCAGGTCTGAGGCCAGGCCCAGGAGCAGGTCTTGGGATTCGCTCACCACCTCGTCGATGCGGGCATCCGGGCGGTCGGTCTTGTTGACGAGCAGCACCACGGGCAACGACGCCTCAAGCGCCTTGCGCAGTACAAAGCGCGTTTGGGGCAGGGGGCCCTCGCTGGCATCTACGAGTAGCACCACGCCGTCCACCATCGAAAGGCCGCGCTCCACCTCGCCACCAAAGTCGGCGTGGCCGGGGGTGTCAATCACATTAATCGTGATGGGCCCGTTCGTGGCGTGCTTGCCCGAGTACTCGATGGCCGTGTTCTTGGCCAGGATGGTGATTCCCTTTTCGCGCTCAAGGTCGTTGGAGTCCATCATGCGGTCTTCGGCACTGAAATGTGCGTCGAACGAGTTGGTCTGTTTGAGCATGGCGTCGACCAGTGTGGTCTTGCCGTGGTCTACGTGGGCAACAATGGCGACATTGCGCAGGTCAGTGCGGGTGGCGATGGCCATGCCGATACGTCCTTATTTTGCGGTTCGGCCCTCTCGCCGTTTTCGCTGAGCGACGGGATCGGGAACGGGAACAGCAGCAATGAGCTGCTGTGTGTAGGGGTCTTGTGGATTGCGCAGAATTGCGTCCTTGGCACCCTGCTCTACAATCTTACCCCGGTGCATCACCAGGATCCGGTCAGCGAGCTCGTCGATGACCGCCAGGTCGTGGCTGATGAACAGGCACGCAAAGCCAAAACGCTGCTGTAACCCTTGCAAAAGCTCGAGAAAACGGGCCTGAACCGACACATCGAGGGCGCTCGTGGGTTCGTCCGCAACAAGCAAATCAGGTGCGAGCGCGAGCGCTCGCGCAATGCCCACGCGCTGGCGTTGGCCCCCCGAGAGCTCGTGCGGGTACCGATTCCGGTAGGAAACCGGAAGCTCTACTTGATTCAGCAGTTCCTCAACACGGCGATGGAGCTCGCGTCCCTTCGCCTCGCGGGCCAGGAATAGGGGCTCGCCGATACTCTCCCCAATCGGCCAGCGCGGATTCAGCGAAGAGCCCGGATCCTGGAACACAATGCCCGTTTTACGGCGAACCGGGCGCAAACCCTTAGCGCGAGCCCGGGTGATATCCACACCCACAACCGACAGCGATCCCTCCGTGACCGGCAACAGCCCCACGGCGGCCCTGCCCAGAGTGGTCTTGCCCGAACCCGATTCCCCCACGAGGCCCACGGTCTCACCGGGGAAGACGTCGAAGGTGATGCCCTCGGCCGCCCGGAAGGCCGGCACTCGGCCGCGTTTGGCGTATTCGATGGCAACATCCCGAAAACTCAGGGCGGGTATGCGTGCGGCCGGTTCCGGCTCCCGGACGTCGACCACGGGACGATCCCCGGCCGTGAGCAACTTGGGCACCGCCGCGAGCAGGGACTTCGTGTAGGGGTGCTTCGGGCTGCGGAAGATGTCGAGTGTGTCGCCGACCTCGACAGTGGCACCGTCTTTCATCACGACGACGCGATCGGCCATGTCGGCCACCACTCCCATGTCGTGAGTGATGAGGATGATCCCGGAATCGATGCGGTTGCGCAGCGAACGCAACAACTCGAGGATTTCTGCCTGAACCGTGACATCGAGTGCTGTTGTGGGCTCGTCAGCGATGAGAAGAACGGGATCGCACGCAATCGCCATGGCAATCATGGCCCGCTGACGCTGACCGCCCGAGAGTTGGTGCGGAAACTTGCGGACCGACGCGGCCGGGTTGGGCATCTCAACCTTGGCCAGAAGATCGATGGCTCGGGCCTTCGCCTCGTTGGGCGTGAGGTCAAGATGCGCGCGCAAGACCTCAACGATTTGGAACCCGACCGTGTAGACCGGGTTGAGCGCCGTCATGGGCTCCTGGAAAATCACGGCGATGTCTTTGCCGCGAATCTCCCGAAGGTCGCGAGATCGGAGTCCAAGAATCTCTTTTCCGAGGAGCTTGACCGATCCGCTGGTCCGCGAGTTGTCGGGCAGCAGACCCAGCAGGGCCATCGCACTCGTGCTCTTACCCGAACCGGACTCGCCCACGATCGCGAGTGTTTCGCCACGCGCCACCTCGAACGACACGTGCGTGGCGGCCGGGTAAAGCTGACCGTCCACCCAAAAATCGACACAGAGATCGGTGACCTGCATCACCGTCTCGGACTTATGCGCGGTTGCCATTCGGCTCACCGCCTTTCTCGTGTGT
>CAIOGW010000074.1 GCA_903857985.1 uncultured Microbacteriaceae bacterium | reverse complement strand
GATGTTCCCGTGGGTGCCGTGGTGGTCGACGAACAAGGCACTGTCATCGGGCGGGGACGCAACCGTCGCGAGGAGACCGGTGACCCCACGGCTCACGCCGAAGTGTTGGCCTTGCGCGCCGCCGCCGCCCACCGCGGGTCGTGGCGTCTCGATGACGTGACGCTCATTGTCACGCTAGAACCGTGTGCCATGTGCGCGGGAACGATTCTGGCCGCTCGCGTGCCGCGGCTTGTCTTTGGTGCGTGGGACGAGAAGGCGGGCGCGGTCGGCTCGGTCTATGACCTCCTGCGCGACCGCAGGCTCCCTCATCGAGTTGAGGTCACCACCGGGATTCGATCGGCGGAGTGTGCCGAGCTACTCACCGATTTTTTTCGAGGTTCGCCAACCAGTCTCTGAGCATGTCTTGACTCGCCCCCTGCATGGCGGCGATGTGTTGCTCACGTTCGGAGCGCAGGGCGTCGAGGTCGTAACCTGCATCCTCAACCCACGCCCGGGCATCCTCGAGCCACGTTTCGTGCATCTCAGGCGTCGTTTCGGGGTGAAACTGCACCGCCAAGGCCCAGTCGTCGACCGCGAACGCTTCGTTCGCGTACTCGCTCGAGCCGGCGAGACGCGTTGCTCCCTCGGGTAGCGTGAACGTGTCGCCGTGCCACTCCATGACGGGGATGTCGGCAAAGAACCTCACGGGCGAATCACGTCCGGCCGGAGTGGGGGTGACGTTGCGGAAGCCCACCACGCGCGTATCGCCACGATAGACCTCGGCGCCGAGGGCGCTGGCCAGTATCTGAGCACCAAAGCACACACCCAGCGTGGGGCGCTTCTCCCGAGCCCACGCCGCCAACCACGCCTCTTCACGGGCGATGTAGTCGCGCTCATTCTTTTCGTAGACGCCGTGGTCGTTGCCGAGAACGACCACGAGATCAATGTCGGAGGGCACCGCGTCAAAATCGTAAGTTCGCGCGTCGACCACAACGATTTCGAAGCTTGTCTCGGTGAGCACCTGCTCGAGGTTTCCGAGGTGAATCGTGGGGTCGTGCTGAAGGATCAAAGCTTTCTTGTTCACTAGTCGCTTCCTCGAATGACGATGGCGTCGGTGGACATGTTGGCGGGATCACCGCGATCCACATCGGGCTCGATGTAGATGACGCGTGCTTCGGGCACACGCTCACGAATGCGGCTCTCGATCGTGTCGATTCCGTCCGCCACTTGGGCAAACGGCAGCTTGGCAGCGAAGGCGAGTTTGGCAGCGACAAGAACTTCCTCGGGGCCCAAATAGAGCGTCTTGATGTGCACGATCCGCTGTGCTTCAGGACCAGCCAAAATGGCGTTGGTAATGTGCACAAACATCTCATCGCTCACGCCCTCACCCACGAGCAGGGACTTCGTCTCGATGCCGAGGATCACAGCCACGGCGACGAGGAGGGCACCAATGGCTATGGTGCCGACGGCGTCCCACAGGGGGTCGTTCGTGATGACGGTGAGGCCCACTCCGGCGAAGGCAAAGACCAGTCCGATCAAAGCAGCGAGGTCCTCGAGGAGGACCACCGGCAACTCCGGTGCTTTGGCTCGCCTGATGAACTTCACCCACGAGGCGCCCTGGCGCAGGGGGTTCGACTCCTTCATGGCCGTGCGCAGTGAGAACGACTCGAGCACAATGGCAACGCTGAGTACGAGAAGCGGTAGCCACCAGACTTCGAGGGCGTGTGGGTGGGTCAGTTTGTCAATTCCCTCGTAAATCGAGAAGACGCCACCCACGCTGAACAGGATGATCGACACCACAAACGCGTAAATGAATCGCTCGCGACCATAGCCAAAGGGATGTTGCTTCGTGGCCTGGCGACGCGCCCGTTTGCCGCCACGTAACAGCAATAGTTGGTTAGCCGAGTCGGCAAGCGAATGAACGCCTTCGGCCAGCATCGAACTCGAGCCGGAGAAGGCCCACGCGACGAATTTGGTTACCGCGATGCCGAGATTTGCCAGGAGTGCGGCCACGATGGCTCTTTTTCCGCCAGATGCACTCACCGGTTGCCTCCCTCGAAGCTGTCTGCCCCAATCCTAGAATGTGACCGTGACCCACGAATCCACGCTGCACTTGCCACCCATTGCCATTCTGGGAGCTGGTTCCATGGGCCGCGCCATTCTTCAAGGCCTGCTCTCGCCGCACGTGCACGTGGCCACGGGCATCCGGATCACCAATCGCCGCGTCGAGGCCGCGAGCGATTTCGTCACCGAACCTCGCGTTTCCGCGTGGGTGACAAGCGAGAACCCTCAGGCAAACCGCGAGGCGGTGCGAGGCGCCAAGGTGGTTATCGTGGCCGTAAAGCCCGGGGGAATTGCCGAGATGCTCGCCGAGGTGGCCGCCGACCTCGACGATGACGCCGTTGTGGTGAGCGTTGCCGCCGGCAAAACGCTGGCGCAACTACAGGAGGCAGTTGGAGCCCAGCGCGCCGTAATGCGTGCAATGCCCAACACCCCCGCGCAGATTCGTCGCGGGGTGACCGGAATTTCGGTGGGCCCGAATGTCACCGCGGCGCAGCAAAAGCTGGTGGAGAGCGTCTTTGCCACCGTAGGCAGTGTTGTCGTGGTGGACGAAGAACGTTTGAACGCACTCACGGCAATCTCTGGCTCGGGTCCGGCGTATGTTTTCTATCTCATCGAGCAGTGGGAGCAGGCGGCTCGGCAGCAGGGCTTTACTCAGGCAGAGGCCGCTCTCCTTGTTCGCGAGACGGTGCGCGGTGCGGCCGAGCTGGTCATCGCTTCGGGTGAGCAGCCGGAGGAACTTCGCCGACGCGTCACAAGCCCCAACGGCACCACCGAGCGGGCCATCGCCACCCTCGAGCAGGCGCATCTCTCCGGACTGCTCGAGTCGGCAATGCAGGCGGCCATGGCCCGGGCGGCGGAGATCGCCGCAGGCGACTAAAGTCCCGAGGAACGGCCGGCCGGCGGGACATCCGCTTACACTGTAAGAATGAGCGAACTTTCGGATGCGCGCCAAGCGCGCACGGTGGCTCGCTTTGTCGATGCGGCTGTGGTGGCCATTGGCGAAACCGGCATCGATCGGCTGTCGGTGAGCAGAATCGCCACACTCGCCGGAGCCTCGCGCCCCACCTTCTACGCCTACTTTGGTGAGGTCGGCGGGTTACTGGCCGAGCTGTGGCTTGCTCGGGGCGCAGCATTCCTCGATTGGCTCGTCAACCCCAGCGCGAGCCTCGCCGGCTCCAGTGCTCAAGAGAAAATCGAGCTCGAGGTAATGGCCGAGGTGTTTGCCGTGGCGCATCGCATCCCCGAGCTCTCCGAAGTCGTGAATCCTTCGGTGGGCGAGTGGTGGCAAACGAGGACGCACGGGTCGGAGTATGTCGCGCTGAAAGTTGCCTGGGTCGCGGCCGCTCGACTGGGCGAAATTCTGACGTACAAGGTAGACAGCGATGTCACGCAGGCAGTTTTTGGCGAACACTTCATTTGGACACTCGGCCACGAGTGCCAGAATCCCCCGCCACCCCTCGCCTCAACACCTCTTCCCCAGCTAAGCGACCCGGTGGCGACCACCGATTCGATGGACCGTCGGCTCATGGATGCGGCCGTGAAGGTTATCTCAACGTCGGGCGTCGCGGCGGCATCGATGACCCGGATCTCGCGCACCGCCCGGGTGACGACAGGAGCTGCCTACCCTCGATTTTCGGGTTCCGAGAGCCTCGTGTTGTCTGCTTTCGAAAATTGGATTACCGAAGTGACAAACGAGAACCTCAGTCAGATCGGCCCCGAAGGTTTTGGTCCCGACGACTTTGGCCTCTTCGTTTTGGCGGGCCTCCAGAACAATCGAAAAATCTGGCGAAACTTTCGCGTGGAGACGCATCTCGAGGGCGCAATCAATGCCGAACTTGCGACCTCGATGAAAGCGACACTGCGGGCAACGAACGACCGAGTGGTAATCGGGTTGGGTCGGCTACCCGCGACTCTTGAGCAAAAGCACGCCATCGCGTATTGGGTGCACACCATAGGAATCGGCATGGCAATTCTTTTCAACGGCGGCCTTGCCGTGGATCGTCTCGACCACCGCATGATTACCCGCGACATGATGGGCGCACTGCTCAGCAGGCCCCTGCCGGCCTCTTCCTAAAAAAACTGCCCCGGCGGCGCTTGGAAACAGCGCGGTAGCATATATTCCATGGCCGACATATTCGACGTAATCTCTGACGCAACCCGACGCGACATCCTGGCGCTGCTGCTCAAACGCACCGCATCGGCCACGCCCGAGATGAGCGTGAGCGATCTCGTGGCGCAGACCAAGCTCACACAGCCCACGGTCTCAAAGCAGCTCAAGGTCTTGCGCGACGCCGGGCTCGTCTCTGTGCGCGAGGACGGACAGCACCGCTACTACCGACTCGACTCGGCACCGCTCGCTGTTCTGGGCGACTGGCTTCAGGGCTTCGTCGCGAAAACCGGTTCGTCACGTGCGTCCTCGCCAAGACCCGAAACGCCCGAAGGCCAGAGTGTTCTGCCGGAAGACATTCGGACGGTTGCTGGTGAAGCAGGGGCAGCAGTGGCCTCCGCCCTGTTCCGCGCCCGTGAGGCGTGGACCGACCTCTCGGGACAGGCAAAAGAAGCAGCTCTGCGGGCCGCAGAAGAGTTGCGCAAGCGCTCGTAGCCGGTGCGGTCAGCGTGCCTGGCTCATCTCGGCTAGACTTTTGCGAGGCACAGAGTTGCCCGCATTCCCGGCTCATCGCGACTCCGCGGTGAGCAATCAACTGTAAGAGGTACCTTCGTGGGTTCAGTTATTAAGAAGCGTCGCAAGCGTATGGCGAAGAAGAAGCACCGTAAGTTGCTTCGTAAGACTCGCCACCAGCGTCGCAACAAGAAGTAGCAACTTCTCATGTCCGTCTCAGTGACTCTCATCGGTCGCGACGGATGTCACCTGTGT
>CAIOGW010000073.1 GCA_903857985.1 uncultured Microbacteriaceae bacterium | reverse complement strand
GTGACCATGACGTTCGAGGTCCTGAACCGCTACGAAACGTCGGTCGTGAACACGGCCGCCCAGGCCATGGATTTCGTTGCGCAGAGCGGATCCGAGCACCTGCGGATTCACTTGGATACTTTCCACATGGCCATTGAAGAGGCCGACATGCTTGCTGCGATCGATCTCGCCTTGCCCAAGCTGGGATATCTCGAACTGGGACAGTCCGGCCGTGGAATGCTCAGCACGGGAATCGTGGACAATGCTTCCGTCGTGCGCCACGTACTTGCCGCCGACTACGAGGGCCCGATTGGTGTGGAGGCCTTCAGCCGCTCCATTCTTCCGAGCTTCGTTGCGGACGCGCTGGCGATCTGGCGCGCGCCCTACACTTCTGGTCGCGACCTGGCGGCCGAGGCCGCCGAGATCATGCGACAGGGCGCCGGCAACTAGCCGACCTCTTCCCGCGGGCTCCTCGCTACACGTCCTTGCACGGCAGGGCGGCAGACCGGTAGACCGGCTGGCCGACCGCGCAGGGGCGAGCTCATCAGCCGAGTCGACCTTCGGCGCTCGTTGTCGCGCCCCGATGGTCTTTCACTTGACATTTGCTCATTTAGGTTGACACTACGTCGTGTGAGTGGTTTGATTGTCATCACAACCATTGCGGACGCTGTCGTTCGCGCGTGAAGCACGAGGAGGTGCGATGACTATGGTGAGTACCCCGCGCCTTGAGGTTAAGAACCTCTCGGTCACCTTCACCGGTGTAACCGTGCTCAAAAACGCGCACCTCAAGCTGATGCCGGGTGAGATTCACGCCCTGGTTGGGCAAAACGGTTCGGGAAAGTCAACGCTGATCAAGCTCATCAGCGGCGTCTACAAGGCCGACTCCGGCGGCGAAGTCTATGTCGACGGTAAGCGCATTGGCACTCCCGTCCACACGGCCAGCCTGCACGAACAGGGGCTTGCGTTCGTGCATCAAGACTTGGGACTTGTCCCCGACCTCACGGTGCGGGAGAACGTCCGCGTGGGGCGCCACGCAACTTTTGGCTTCACGGGCATGATCAACAAGAAGAAGGACGCCCGCGCAACGCGCGAAGCTTTTGACTTCCTAGGCGTCGACATCAAGCCAGAAACGAAGGTTGCCGACCTTGTGCCCAGTGAGCGGGTGGCCGTTGCTATCGCTCGTGCGCTGCAGGAGCGCAACCTGGGCAGCGGCGTGATCGTTTTCGACGAGTCGTCCCGGGCCATCCCGCCGGATGCTCTCGAGGAGTTCTACGGCCACATCCGACTCCTGGCCAGCCAGGGAACGTCTGTCCTCTTTGTCAGTCACAACCTCCGCGAAGTTCTCAAGATTGCTGACCGTGTCACGGTGCTTCGCAACGGAAGCGTTGTGGAGATGGGCGCTCCCACATCGGACCTCGACGAAGCTGGCATCACGCGACTGGTACTGGGTAAAGACGGGGAGCTCGGCGACTACGTTCGTTCGATGCCGAGCGAGATCCGCGAGGGCGGCTTTACGCTCACGAACGTCGCCGGCGGTCGCGCGTTCGGCCTGAGCAACACCATTCGCCGCGGAGAAGTTGTTGGCTACACGGGAAACGTGGATTCGGGTTTCTCGTCCGTCGGCCCGCTCATCGCCGGAGTTCACCCCGGCGGCGGCGAGATCTACGTGGACAGCAAGAAGATCAAGCGCCCCAAGCACAGTTCGTTACCAATGGTGCGTGCGGGCGTTGCCTTCATTCCCCAGGATCGCCACTACTTGGGGTTAGCCACCGAGTTGACCGTTCAAGAAAATGTGACCCTGCCCCATCTGCGAACAAAGGGCAAGCCGTGGTGGACAGGTCTCGCCTGGCAGCGCCGCGAAACTGAAACTGTCTTGGCAAAGTACGAGGTCACCCCGCCCGACCGCAAGGCCGCCGTCTCCACCTTCAGTGGTGGAAATCAGCAGAAGGTTTTGATGGGTAAGTGGCTCCTCGAGCAGCCCGCGGTGCTGATTCTGGATGACCCCACCCAGGCCGTCGACGTGGGAGCACGTTCGGCGGTACTCCGCGCCGCCCGACAGGCCGCGGTCGACGGAAGCGCCGTGGTGTTGTGTTCCGCCGAGGTCGACGACCTCGCCGCCATCTGCGACCGGATCCACATTATGGAGGGCGGCATCGTCGTCCGCACTCTTCAACAGCCCATGACGGCCGACGACATCCTGGCCGCCACGTACGACATAGCCAAAGGAAGCATCACATGAGTAATTCAGCTGTGACGGAAAAGCGCGAATCTGTCCCGTGGAAAGTCACGCGCTATGCACTGACGCGTTACAGCCTGGTCATCCTGTGGGTGGTCATGCTCGCGGTTTTGGTCATCGCTATTCCGGATGGCGTCAATCCGCTGATTGCGCTTCGCGCTGTCTTGGGGCAAATCTCGCCTATTATCTTCCTCGGCTTGGCTGTGGTCATCACGATGGCCGTGGGGGAGTTTGACCTGTCATTCGCCGCCATTTTCGGCTTTACCGCCGTGGCGATTCCGGCGCTCAACGTCCTCTATGGTTGGCCCATCTGGCTCGCGATCCTCACCGGCTTCGCCATGGCACTCGTGTGGGGGCTCATCAACGGGCTGCTAATCGTGAAGGTGGGCATCAGCTCGGTGGTCGTCACACTCGGAACCGCGAGTGTGGCCGCGGGCATCGGCCTCTTGGTGTCGCAGGAGACAACAGTGAGTGGCATCGACCCGTTGCTGGGCGCCATCGCCAACACTCGTTTCCTCGAACTTCCGTTGCTCTTCTGGTACGGCATCATCTTGGTGGCGATCGTCGCGTACATCATGTCGGCGACCCCGCTCGGTCGGAGCATGCTCTTTGTGGGATCGAATCCCGCCGTGGCTAAGCTTGCCGGAATCTCGGTCACGAGTGTGCGCATCGGCGCCTACCTCGCCTCCGCGGCCCTCTGTGGTTTTGCCGGCGTGATGCTGTCGTTGTCGCTCGGTGGATTTAACCCGATCTCGGCGGCCACCAACCTCATGCCCACGTTTGCGGCGGTCTTCCTGGGCACCGTCGCGGTCATTCCCGGCCGCTTCAACCCCATCGGAATGGCCATCGCCGCGTACTTCCTGCTGACCGGAGTCTTCGGGCTTCAGTTGCTCGGGTTCACCGGCTGGGTCGTTCAGGTGTTCTACGGCGTCGCTCTTGTGGTTGCCGTCACTGTGTCCCACCTCCTGCGTAAGCGAATCAAGACCTAGCGGTCGCGATTCATCCGTCTCACACCAAAAAAAGAAAGGGAGCAATCCTATGAAGAAATCAATGAAAGCTTTCGTCGGCCTCGTTGCCGTCGCGAGCGTAGTTGCCCTCGCGGGCTGTAGTAGCGACGGCGGCGGTGGCGGAACCACCGACATCACCGACCCGAACGCTATCGCCGCCGGCGAAGCCATCCTGGCAATCCAGCAGCCGATCGACGAGTGGACCGCCCCCGGCCCCGCTTTCGATGCCTCGAGTGTTGCCGGCAAGAACGTCTACCTCATCGTGCCCAGCATGAACATCCCGATCTTCCCGATCGTTGAGGCCGGACTTCAGGCGGCATTCGGTTCCGTCAAGGCAACCGTAACCACCTGTGACACGAACAACGCCGACCCGGCAGCTCTGTCGTCGTGCCTCCAGCAGGCCATCGACTCGCAGGCCGGTGCCGTTGTTGTTGCCAGCCTCCCCTACGTCATGGCTCCCAACGCCTTCGACGCGGTTGCTGCTGCGGGAATCCCCATGGTCATGGGTATGCTCGGCGACTCGGCAATGCAGGGTGACTCGGCCGCGATGAGCGACCTCACCAAGGTCGGCTACTCCACGCCGAACTACATCCAGATGGCTGCCTGGAACGCCATGGCTGTCATTCACGACTCCAACGCGAAGGCCAACGTGCTCGTGGTCAAGGCCACCGACACGCCGGACACCGCCGCATGGATCGACTACGGCGCACTGCCCACCTACGCGGAAATGTGCCCCGAGTGCAAGGTGACCACCATCGAGACCAACACGGGCGCCCTCGACAAGCTGCCTAGCCTCGTGAGCGCCAAGCTGGTGGCTGACCCGACGATCAACTACATCCAGTCGGACTTCGACTCGCTCACGCAGGGCATCCTTCAGGGCATCCAGACCGCTGGTTCGTCCAGTGTCAAGGTTGTGTCGATGGATGGTCAGCTCGACGTGCTTCAGGGCATGAAGTCGGGTAACGCCGTGTTCGCCGATACGGGCTACAACCTGTTCGGTGCTGCGTGGTACATGGCCGACCAGGCCCTGCGCATGATGACCGGTGGATCGGCAGTGGAGAAGGAAGTATTCCCCTTCCGCCGCATGATCACCACTGAGAACGTGGGCACGCTCGACCTGACGGCCGAAGGCCAGCAGAGCGGTCTCTGGTACGGCGAGGCCGACTACATGGGCGGCTTCGCGCAGCTCTGGAGCGGCAAGTAGTACCTGACTAACACCTGGTGTGGGCGTCGGAAGCATGTGATGCGTCCGGCGCCCACACTCATCTCACTTTCATGTCACGCAACGTGGTGTCATCTCAATGGACACTCACCGATTACCTCGTAGGCTGGAACAATGGTTGGACTTCGCAAGGCCCAAAAAGAAATGACGCGCTCGCTCCTCATCAACAAGGGGCTTGAGCTCTTCAACGAACAGGGCTACTCGGCCACCACGGTTGACGACATCGCCGCGGGAGTCGGCACAACCCGCACCACCTTCTATCTGCACTTTCCTTCGAAGGCCGACCTGGTTCGTTCGCTCGTGTCGACGGCGGACGAAATGCTGACCAGTATCGATGACCCGGCCCTCCCGGAGGTCGTTGCCTCAAACGACCGCGCCACCATCAAAATCTTCCTCGGACACAAGTTTGACCAGTGGGCAGATCTGAAGCCCTACATCACAGCTACCCACCAAGCCGCCGCGGTCGAGCCCGACATTCAGTCGACGATCGATCAGTGGTTTGATCACGCGATTGATGAGATGACGGCGGGGCTCACGAAGGCGAACCGCTTCGACTCGGCTACGCGCCGCGTGCGTTGCGCGCTCGCGTTCGGCGAACTTGAGTTTTTGTCCCGCCGCTGGATGCGCTTGGGCTGGACGGTTGACCGAGACGTGGCCTTGGATGCCATGGTCGATTCCTGGTGCCATCTGCTCACTGAAAAGTAGGGGCATCGAACCTTGACCTCGCCGTGACATTGTGAAATAGTTGGCACACCAACTAATTTTGCGACACACGCTGTGAAAGGTCGACAACGATGCAATTTCATACCGACGGTTACGTCATCGGCGACCCTCTCGTTATCCCGGCCCACCCCTCGGTCGCCACGCGCCCCGAGGAACTGCCCGACGAGGTCGACGTGCTAATTTCCGGGACCGGTCCGGCCGGGCTCTTGCTGGCGGCGCAGTTGGCGGCATTCCCCGGCATCTCGACGCGCATAGTCGAGAAGCGCTCGGGGCCGCTCGAGATCGGACAGGCCGACGGTATTGCCTGCAAGACCGTGGAAACGTTTGAGGCCTTCGGCTTTGCGGGTCGCATTGTCGAAGAGGCCTACTGGGTCAACGAGACTGTCTTTTGGCGACCAGATCCCGCGAACCGTGCCAACATCACGCGCACGGGCCGCATTCAGGACGTCGAAGATGACCTGTCGGAGTTTCCCCACATCATTGTGAATCAAGCTCGCGTGCACGACTTCTTTCTGGAATTCATGGCCCGCTCTGCCAGCAAGCTCGAACCCGACTACGGCTACGAGATGCTCGGTGTGACTGTCGACACGACCGGGGCGAACACGCATCCCGTGACCGCACGCCTGGCGGGGCCCGACGGAACCGAGCGGACGGTTCGGGCCAAGTACGTGGTGGGCACCGACGGAGCCAAGAGCGTGGTGCGGGAGTCCATCGGGCGCGAACTCGTTGGTGAGTTCCAAAACCATCGCTGGGGTGTACTTGACGTCTTGGCCAATACGTCCTTCCCTGACATTCGGCTCAAGTCGGCGATTCAGTCAGACAACGGATCGAATCTCCTGATCATTCCGCGCGAGGGTGGCCGTCTTGTCCGCCTGTATGTCGACCTCGGCGAAGTGGATCCCGAGAACCGCGAGAAGGGACGCGACATGACGGCCGATGACGTCATCGACGTTGCACGTCACGTTTTGCTTCCATACACGCTCGATGTGAAGAACGTGGCCTGGTTCTCCATCTACGAAGTGGGCCACCGCGTCACCGACGGATTCGATGATGTCCCGCACGACGAGCGCGAGTCCCGCACCCCGCGAGTCTTCATCGCGGGTGACGCCTGCCATACGCACAGTGCAAAGGCCGGGCAAGGCATGAACGTGTCGATGCAGGACACCTTTAATCTCGGTTGGAAACTGGCCGCCGTCCTCGAGAGAAGAAGCCCGGAGACCCTGCTGCACACGTATCACGGGGAGCGCCATCAGATCGCGCATGACCTCATCAACTACGACATGGCGTGGTCGAAGATCATGGGCTCGCCTCCCAAGGACCCGAACAACCCGGACCAGGAGGGCGTC
>CAIOGW010000072.1 GCA_903857985.1 uncultured Microbacteriaceae bacterium | reverse complement strand
CTCCCGTAGGGGGCCTTAGCTCAATTGGTAGAGCGCCTGCTTTGCAAGCAGGAGGTCAGGAGTTCGATTCTCCTAGGCTCCACAAACGAAAAGGCCCGCCCTCCACGGCGGGTCTTTTCGCTTCCCGAGTGCGAGCGCACTGCCTCGGCAAAAAGGTCTGTTCCGGTTATTGCGATTTCACGTGAAACATCTCAGTGAGGTGCGTAGGAACAATGTGGATACGGGCGGCCTAGTCGAGGTCTTCTTCGACCCAGAGCTCATCGTCGGCACGGAAGGTTTGGTAGATCACGTATCCCACTCCCAGCGCTACCGCCACACCGAGACCGATGGCGATGTACTTACCTGCGCCAGCCTTGGTGGCAACGGGGAGGACGCGAGCGGGCGCCGAAGCCAAGGCTCGCCCGAGCAGAGACTGCTTGCCACGGGCCGCGTCGACGACAGACATGGTCGAGCCTAAGACAGAGGCGATGGAGGGTATGACATCACCCACGAGTCGATCACGTGCCGTTCGTGCCGTGCGCCGGGTGCCCTCAGAAAATCGGGGGTAGAGATCGTCCTGGGCATAGCGACCGGCCTCACGACCAGCCGCCCGCAGCACGGTTCCTGCCTCGGCCAAAACCTCGCGTTGCTGACGCAGCAAACGATCGGCGTCGCGCCGGAGCTCTTTGGCGGTGGGCTTCCTGCTGGCCATGCGCATCTCCTTGTACGGGAACGAGTAACGTCTCTCACACCATCTTGCCACCCCTTGAGCCCGCGCAAAGGAACATCTCCGGGTGTGACAAAATGAATGACATGACTCTGCACACAGCCGTAGCCGAAATTGCCACAAACAGAGGGAACATCAGCGTAAATCTGTTTGGACACCACGCGCCACACACGGTCGACAATTTCGTCGGACTGTCGACTGGCACTAAGGAGTGGTCACACCCCGAAACGGGCGCTAGCTCGAATTCTCCGCTCTACAATGGAGTGGTTTTTCACCGCGTCATCCCCGACTTTATGATTCAGGGTGGTGATCCCCTCGGAACCGGAACGGGCGGACCGGGTTATCGGTTCGACGACGAGATTCACGGGGAGCTGTTATTCGACCGCCCCTATCTGTTGGCCATGGCCAATGCCGGCCCCGGAACCAACGGCTCTCAGTTCTTCATCACGATTGCCGCTACCCAGTGGCTCAACGGCAAGCACACTATTTTCGGTGAAGTTGCCGACGACGCATCGCGCGCGATTGTCGACGAGATCGGCGCAACTGCCACCGATGGCCGCGATCGTCCCCTAGACGCCGTGGTGATTGAGTCGATTACCATTACGCCTGTCGCCTAGAACGTGAGCAGTGCCGATCCACAGCCGACGGCGTGCCCGCGGCACCCGCAGACACTAACCTTCATCACGTGCCAGCGATGTGGAACTCCGGTGTGCCCTCAGTGTCAGAACCCGGCACCGGTTGGTGTGCTCTGTCCGACGTGCGCCGGTAGAGGCGCGACGGCGCGACGCTCGAGCGGGGTAAGCAGATTTTTCCGCGGACCGGGCGCATCGCGGCCGGTCATTACCTACACGCTCATCGGCATCAATGTTCTGATTTACCTGCTCCAACTCATTCCCGGCCTCAATGTGACGTCTGCGGTGCTGTACTCGCCTTATTATTCACTCGGCGAGTATGCAGCGGCGGGCGTCCCCTACGAGCCCTGGCGCATGATCACGGCGATTTTCGCGCACTCACCGACGTCGTTCTTGCACATTCTGTTTAACATGTTCACGCTGTGGATGTTCGGCCAGGTGCTCGAATCTATTCTCGGCCGCGCCCGATTCATCACCCTGTACCTCATCGCAGGCCTTGCCGGTTCGCTCGGTGTGATGTACTTCGACCTCGCCCTCGGCCTCGAGTTCACTTCCGTCGTCGGTGCGTCTGGTGCGATCTTTGGCCTGATGGGCGCTTACCTCGTGATACTTCGCCACCTCGGCAGTAACTCGACCGGACTGCTTGTCCTGGTGGCTATCAACGTCGTGCTGGGATTCCTTCCCGGGTCTAACCTGTCGTGGCAGGCTCACGTGGGGGGCCTCATTGGCGGCGTGATTGTTGGACTCATTTACACGCGAACACGGCCTCGAGAGAAACTGCGACTACAGCGGTACCTCATCGGCGGACTCGTGCTAGTAGAACTCGCGCTAGCACTCGCGCATGCGCCCATCTTTGTCGCCTAAGGGCGCGAGAAGCTACTTATCCACAGGTTATCCACATGCGGAGAATCACACGCGTGTAATCAGTGCTAGCGCCACCGCGTGGTCATCAGGAAGCCGATAAAGGCGATTCCAAAGCCGACCAGAATGTTCCACTGCCCCAGTGCGGCTAGGGGGAGGGTCGCCTGCGAGATGTAGAAAACGATGATCCACACGAGACCGAGGAGCATGAAGCCAAACATCACTGGCTTGTACCAAACGGGATTTGGGCTTCCCTCGGTGTCGCGAGACTTACGGGGCTGGGGTGCGCGTGACTTTGCCATAACTCCACGAGTATAGCCGGTGGTTCACAGACCAGGCACAGAGTCAGTTACAGCCCGGCGGTAGACTTACCACCGTGACCGAGCACCACCCAGACGATGCACCAACTCCCGACGAGGCCGGATCGAAGGCGCCCGCTGGTGACGCGGCCATCGAGGCTGCGGTGGAGTCTATTGCATTCCATCGCGTCTTTGACGTAATCGCGGAGACAGCCGCGGCCGACGAAACTGCGGCGGGTGACAAGGCAACGAATAACAAGAAAGAAAAACCCGCGGGGGCTACCCTTCGCAGCTTCTTGTTATCGCGCGGGTTCTCTCGCGGCTTGGGTGTTGTTGGTGAAACCCTCATCACGCTCGGCGTGATTGTCATGTTGTTCCTCGGATGGCAGCTGTGGATCAATGACGTCATCATCACCAATGAGTCGGCAGCTGTTGCCGAGGAAAACGCGGCTAAGTGGACATCGTCGTCGACGTCCACTTCGACGTCATCGGAAGCAGCGGTGGTCGACTTCGGGCCGGCGCCGGTTATGAGTAAGCCGGCAAACGGCGAGGTCTTTGCCAATATCTACATCCCTCGATTTGGCAACGATTACGTCAAGGTTGCCGCTGAGGGTGTCGAACCGGAAAGCACGCTAAACCGCGGATACTTTGGTCGCTACTCCGACTCGCAACTTCCGGGGGAACCGGGAAACGTTGCCTTGGCGGTTCACCGTTCAGGGTACGGCAGCCCGTTCCTGTCAGCCCCCACGCTGCGCACCGGAGACCTCATCGTCCTACAAACGGCAAGCGGCTACTACGAGTACCGCGTTCGCAACACCGAATACGTTAAGCCCAGTCAGGTCGAAGTGGTCAACGCCGTTCCCGGCGGCGCAAATACCGCCGTTGACGGACAAAGTGTGATGACCATCACCACCTGCAACCCCGAATTGGGCAACGCCGAGCGACTCATCACCTATGCCGTTATGGTGGGCTGGCAACCTAAAGATGCTGGCCCGCCCAAAGAAATCGCATCGATGGTAAAGGCATAATGAGACGGTGTATGTAACCCTGTGGAAAGTTCTGCCCGGCCCTCTCTGGGCGCGGATTCTTATCGTCGTTTCCGGCGCCCTGGCAGTTCTCGCTGCGCTGATCTTCTTCCTCTTTCCCTGGGTCGATAGCGTTCTCACTCAATCTGTGGTCGTGGCATCGTGACGCGCATCCTCGTCGTCGACAACTACGACAGCTTTGTCTATACGCTGAACGGTTATCTGAATGAACTGGGTGCCGAGACGCACGTGATTCGGAATGATGCCATCCTGGCCGCAGATGTCGACAACGTGATTGCCGACTACGACGGCGTGCTGGTCTCTCCGGGTCCGGGAAAGCCGTCGGACGCGGGAGTATCCATAGCGATCGTGAGGGCTGCCGAACGCGCTAACAAACCCTTGCTGGGTGTGTGCCTCGGCCATCAGGCGATCGCCGAGGCGTTTGGTGCGACGGTCACGAATGCCGAAGAGCTCATGCACGGTAAGACATCAGAAATCCGGCACGATGACAGCGATTTTTATCGCGGCGTTGGACAACCGTTTAGCGCCACCAGGTATCACTCGCTCGCCGTGGTCGACGGCACGGTGCCACCGGAACTTGTGGTGACGAGCCGCACCGCCGGCGGCGTGATCATGGGGTTACGCCACACGACTGCGCCCATCCACGGTGTTCAATTTCATCCAGAATCGGTGTTGACCGAGGGCGGGTATCTCATGTTGGGCAATTGGCTCGAAAGCCTTGGCCTGACAGGAGCCGCCGAACTAGCTCGGACCAAGAACCCGCTTATCCAGCACAATACGTCAGCGTAATCGCGGTGCCTGCCGGGGTATCGCCGGGAGCTACCGATTGTGACGTTACGATGACTCCACCGGCGCCGATACGGCAACTGGTATCTGCCTGGAGGGACGGTGTAATCATAATGTCAGACCCACCCAAAAGGTTGGCCGCCGCGTCTACGGTCATCCCGGTCAGATCGGGGATAGTCACCTGACCAGATGAAATAACGAGGCTTACGGAAGCCCCGGTCTTTGCCAGGGCTCCTGCCACAGGCGTCGTGGCGACCACTGCGCCTTGGGCAATCGTTGCCGAGTTTCCCTTGGCGTTGGCCCCGATGATAAGCCCGAGCTTTTTGAGCTCAATTGTTGCCTGCTCTACCGTCATTCCGGAGACGTTGGGAATGAGAACCTCGGACAAGCCAGAAGACACATAGACGGTCACGCGCGTCCCGATATCGACCTCTTTCTTGGCGTTCGGGTCAGTTCGAATGACAGCTCCCACGGGGACCTTGGCGTTTGGCTCGTCAACGCGCACGGGAGTTAAGCCAACCTTCGTGATGGCGGAGGCAGCCTTGGTGTAGTCAAAACCCACAACATTGGGAATTGTGCGCGCCGACGTGGGGAAGAAATCAACCGGCTTAATGTTCAACACCCAGAGCGTGACCATGGAAATGGCTATGACAAAGACCAGGCTGACGACCAGACCGAGAACGACACGGCCACGCTGCCTGCCCTTCTGCGGGACGCTGGCTTCGAATTCCCTTGAGGCGGAAACAGCGTTGCGCCCAAAGAGCAAGACAAGTTTGTCGGTCTCCGTCTGGGCAACAGCGCTCATGCGCTCGGTCGGCGGAAGGTCCGTACCCATTCGATCGGAAAGAATCTGCGCAGTGCCTGAAACAGACCCCGTTCTGAGCGCTCCTGTCAGTACCGGAGCGGGTGCCGGAACAGCAGCCGGGAGGACGCCGGCCACGGGCACGTCAGCCTCGGTAACCGTCAAGCCCTGGAGACCGGCAATCACGCCATCTAGAGCAGCACGAAAGTCGGCCGAGGTGGCAAATCGTGACTGCGGTTGTGGCTCGAGCGCACGGGCGACAACAAGGTTGAGGGCAACCGGAACGCGATCGTTGAGGCTCGACGCCATGGGAGCACGAGAACCGGCATAGCCGCCCGGAAAAGGAACCTCGCCCGTCAACATCGTGAACAAAAGCACACCGACCGAATACAGGTCCGCGCGCACATCGGCCGAAGCTCCGGTCGCCAACTCCGGTGCTCGCCACTCGACCGCGTCTTGCGGCACCCTAAGCCCCGCTGCGTCCCGCACTCCCGCCGAAAGCCCGACATCGCTTAACTTTGCCAAACCGCTTGTTGAAATGAGCACGTTATTGGGAGTGATGCCCTGGTGTGTGATTCCCCTGCGGTGAGCAACATCAAGAGCAGCGAGTACATTGTCGGCAATACGACAAGCCTCGGCGGGTTTGAGCGCCCCGCGAGCGAGGAGATCGGTGAGGGCAAGACCTGAGATGCGCTCCACGATGATAAACGGCCGCTCGACGGTAGGCGAGGAATCGAATGTCGCCGAGCCAACATCGAGTACGTGCGCAATGTTTTCGTGAATGAGTTCGGTTGAGAAACGCGCATCCTGAGTGAAACGTTCAACAACGCGAGGATCGCGGGACAGCTCAAGCTTGAGAACCTTGATTGCCACCTTTCGATCCAAAACCGTGTCGTCCGCCTTGTACACATCGGTAAACATGCCCTGACCGAGGAGACCGGTAATGCGGTAGCGCCCAGCGATGAGCGGCGTCTCGTTCACAAAAATCCGATCTAGGTCACGATAATCGGGAGGCTCGATGCCGCCGGCGAGTTCACTCCGTCACATTTCACGACGTACGTCATGTTGTATGTGCCCGCAGTGGTGGGGGCTGTGAGCGTCACGGTGGTCACTCCGGGCGGGTTGGCGGGCGAAATGGCCGCTCCGTTAAACGTCACGGTGTAGCTGACCACGTTGAATGAGACGGGACACGTGTAATCGGTCCACGACACAACAAACGAACTACCCGTGGCGACAGGGCCGCCGCCGGTCAATACGGCAACGCCGGGAGTGCTGAGCGAGGGTGTGTTCTCATAGAACTTTAGGTTGATGGGATCACTGAAGGGCGTGATTCCCGTAGCCGAAACGTAGGAAACGGTAAACACGTCTTCCGAATAGTGGGCGGCGCCAATGCTCTCACGGGTGATGGTCTTCCAACCGGCGGCTTTGAGCTGAGCCTCGACGGCGTCAATGTTTTTGCCCACAAGGTCGGTGGGAATGGCCGCCGCCGTAGGAGTGGGTGTGGGTGTTTTGGTGGGCTTCTTTGTTGGCGATGCCGTCGGAGTCGAACTTGTCGGAGGCGCGCTCGTGGTGGGCCCAGGCTGGGGGCCACTGCCGGTGAACAGCGCAATGAGTGATCCCACAAGCACGATCACGAGAACGCCACCCAGCGCTATCAGCGGCCATGTCCAAGGATTGCGCTTCTTCGGATGTGGCGTCTTTTCGATCGAATCCGGCATGCTCAATACGGTGGTCGCGCCCGTTTCTGCGGTGCGCGGCATCACCATAGTTGCGTCGTCAGGGGCGAGACCGCCCAAGATTTCGGGCACCGCAGCAGCGGCGCCTTGAACGTCGCCGCGTCGAAGGGCTTGGCAGGCGCGAGCGAGATGGGCCGACGATGCGGGCCGATCTTCCGGTCGCTTCGCGATGCAACTCATCACAAGGTTGCGAACGGGTTCGGCGATGGTATCGGGCAGTGGCGGCGGTGCGTCATTGATGTGTGACATCGCAATCGCGACTTGGGACTCCCCAGAGAAGGGGCGCTTTCCGGTCAGGCACTCGTAAGCGACGATGCCCAGCGAATAGACGTCGGTTGAGGGGCTAGCTGCGTGGCCACTTGCCTGCTCTGGGGAGAGGTACTGAACCGTTCCCATGACCTGACCCGTGGCGGTGAGGGGGACCTGGTCGGCAATGCGAGCGATACCGAAGTCGGTGATTTTTACCCTACCCTCGGGCGTAATGAGCATGTTTCCGGGCTTGATGTCGCGGTGAACCAGCCCAGCAGCGTGAGCCGCTTGAAGAGCAGCCGCGGTTTGTCCCACGATGTCGAGCACACGATCAATGGACAGCGTCTTTTCACGCTCGATGATGGACGACAGCGGCTCGCCGGGGACGAGTTCCATGACGAGGTAGGCGCTTCCGTCTTCCTCCCCGTAGTCGTACACGTTGGCAATTCCCTCATGGTTCACGAGGGCAGCGTGACGGGCCTCCGCACGGAAACGTTCGAGAAAGCCGGGGTCGCCAAGAAACTCATCTTTCAAGATTTTGATGGCGACGTGTCGCCCAATGACGGTGTCGGTGGCTTGCCACACTTCGCCCATTCCGCCAACGGCGATGCGCGACTCGAGCTCGTAGCGACCGCCGAAGTTCATACCAGCTGAAGGCCTCATTTTTGTAGCACCGCCTCTAGAACGGCACGCGCGATGGGTGCCGCAATTAGGTTTCCGTATCCGTTGGTTCCCATGCCGCCGCCGTTTTCTACGACCACGGTTATTGCGTATTTTGGTTCGCCTGTTGTGGGGGCGAAACCGGTGAACCACAGTGTGAATGGTTCGCCCGGACCGTTTTCGGCGGTACCGGTTTTACCCGCAACACTGACATTGTCAATACTGGCATTAGTTGCCGCTCCGTTGCTGACACTTGACTGCATCATGGCGGTGATCTGTGCCGCCGTTTCGGCACTGATCGGCCGAGAATACTCGCGCGGCGTGAAGGCGGAGATGGGGCGCAGGTCGCTTGCCGTGATGCTCTCAATCAGGGTCGGATACATTTCGACGCCGCCGTTCGCAATCGCCGCCGAGATCAGCGCCACCTGCAGGGGCGTTGCTCGCACGTCGAACTGACCAAATGAGGCGAGGGCTGTTTGGGGCTCATCCATCACCTGTGGGATGTAGCTGCGCGCAGTAGTCATGGGAACCTCGAAAGATTGGTTGAAGCCGAACTTCTTTGCCATGTCAACGATGGGTTTGTAGCCAAGGGCCATTCCGAACTGGGCCAACGGCACATTGCACGAGAGCGATACCGCCGTAAAGAGAGAAACCTGCTCACCGGGCCCACATGTTTTACCGTCCGAGTTACGAATCTCGACGTCGGTTCCGGGAAGGAGGAGGCGTGCCAAGTTCGGCACGGTGCTCTCGGGTGTGTACAGCCCCGACTCGAGAAGCGCGGCGGCAGTGACCAGCTTGAACGTTGACCCGGGCGGATTAAGCGCGCCGATGGGACGATTGATCAGCGGTTCCGACGGATCGTTGTCGAGAGCGTCGTAGTAGGCGATCACGGCCTCGGAGTTGTGCCCCGCGAGAAGGTTGGGGTCGAACGATGGCTTGGAAACCATGGCGAGAATCTTGCCCGTACCGACTTCGGTGACGACAACCGCTCCCTGGTAGTCACCGAGCGCATCCCACGCGACCTGCTGCACGTCCGGCCGGATCGTGAGGTTTACAGACGCGCCCTGGGACGGTCGACCCGTGAGGATGCTGTTCATCTGCTCGAGGAACTGGGAGGAGTTGTTACCGGTCAGGTAGGAGTTCTCGCTCGATTCAATGCCCGAAAGCCCCTGGTTGAGCGTGAAAAACCCCGTGATGGACGCATAAACCAGGGGGTTTGCGTACTGACGCAAGAAACGAAAATCGTCGTCAACCGGAATCGACTGAGCCAGCACGGTATCGCCAGCCATGATCGGCCCGCGCTGGGCCCGGAAGCTGTCGTAGAGGGTTCGGGTATTGCGACCGTCAGAGGCGAGGCTGTCAGCCTGAGCGACCTGAATAACCGTTGCGGCGCCAAGCAGGCCCAAGAACATAATCAGCATGACAACGCTGACACGTTTCAATTCACGGTTCACGACTCAACCACCAACCGGGGCACACGAGACTGCGCGTCGGACAGCCGCAGCAAAATCGCCACGATCATCCAGTTGGCCACGAGCGAGCTTCCTCCCGCGGCCATGAATGGTGTCGTCAGCCCGGTAAGGGGAATGATGCGCGTCACGCCTCCGATAACGAGGAATGTTTGCCACGCAATAACAAAGGCGAGCCCGATCGAGAGGAGCTTCGAAAAGTCATCGGTTGCGGCGAATCCAATGCGGGCCCCGCGAGAGACGAGCAACACGATCAGACACAGAATGGCAAACAGCCCGACGAGCCCGAGCTCCTCGGCCAGGCTGGCAATGATGTAGTCGCTTTGAGAAACCGGCGTGATGTAGGGCATGCCCTGGCCGAGCCCTGTGCCGAACAACCCCCCGTGCCCCATTCCAAACAAGCCCTGAACCAGTTGGTAACTTCCGCCGTCGGCGTTGTAGATACTGGGGTTGAAGGCGTCGTACCAATTGGCGAACCGGTCACGGACGTAACTCAGAAACTGGTTTGCGGCCAGCGCGCCGGCCACGAACAGGCCGAGGCCCATGAGCACCCAGGACAATCGCCCGGTGGCAACGTACAGCATCACCAAGAACAGCCCGAAGTAGAGAAGCCCGGTGCCGAGGTCGCGCTGGAAAACAATCACCAACATCGATAAGACCCACACGGCCAGAATGGGCCCGAGGTCGCGCCCACGCGGAAAACGCAGACCCGCGAAACGCGTACCGACCATAGAGAGGCTGTCGCGGTGTTGCACGAGGTAGCCGGCAAAAAATACACCCAGGGCGATCTTGGCAATCTCACCCGGCTGGAAAGTGAGCGCGCCCAATTGAATCCAGACGCGAGCGCCGTTTACCTCAACACCAAGCCCCGGCAGCATGGGGAGGAGCAAGAGAATGACGGCGATGAGTCCGGCCGTGTAGGTGTAGCGCTGAAGCGACCGCGGTGACCGCACCACGAGAATCACGCCGACAGTTGCCGCGAGGGCCAGTGCGGTCCAGGCAATCTGTCGGACGGCGAGCGAATCCCAGCCAACGTTTTCGAGTGCAAGGTCGATGCGATAAATTTCCGCGATTCCCAAGCCATTGAGCATCACAGCAATCGGCACAATCAGCGCGTCGGCTCGCGGAGCGACGAAGCGCAAACAAACGTGCACGAGCAGCGTGAGCGCCGCGATGATTGCGCACATGGCAAAAATCCCCGCGTGAACGGCGCCCATCGTGGCAAGTTGAACCAGAATCAAGGCAAGCGCACTGATGCCGAAGGCCACCGAGATGAGACCGAGCTCCACATTGCGCATACGCTGAGGTTCGCGAATCCGCATCATGCGCGGGAGGGGCCCGGTGTCCACCTTCGTCGCATCGAGAGCCTGGTTACTCACCGGTCATCCGATTGAGCGCGGCCACGGCATCAGACACGTTGTCGAAAGAAACAGACTGAATCACCTGCGATTTCTCGTAGGCAGGGAGGGACGCCACACGTACATCACTGTCGAGGTAGACCCGAGAGAGGGCCAGGCCGCCAAGAGTGGCGGGAATCCCCTGGAAAACTGCCACGTGACTTCCGCTGACACCGAGATAGAAACGCGTTTGGGTCCAGCTGTATGCCCCGAACACGGCAGCCGCCAGGAGGGCGAGCACGATAAGAGAGATGATGCCGGCCCTCAGGCGCCGGCGTGCCCGAACCGACAGCCCGGATCGCTCTGGCTCGCTGCCAACCCTCGATTTGGGCGACGGGGTGGGTAGCGGGAACTCGCTCGTGGACACCGGGACCGTGCGCGTCTTGGGCCGCGGGCTTGACCCCGTTTCGCCGGAACGGGCGGTGGGAAACTTGCGTTTTGTCGCGGCCGAGCCGACAAAGTCGGAGCGGGCCTCACCGTCTTCACCTGCCACGTCGACCACAATCACGGTGATGTTGTCGGGCCCGCCACCGGCCAGGCCGCGGTCGACCAGTCGAGCCGAGATTGCCTCGGGCCCTGTGTCTGCTGCCAGCAGATCGCGCACCTCGGCGTCGTTGAGCACCCCGGTGAGGCCGTCACTGCAGAGCAACCAGCGTTCGCCCGGAATGGCCGGCACATCAGTGGTGTCAATCGAGGGATCGTCGTCGACATCGCCCAAAACACGCATGAGGACTGAGCGCCGCGGGTGATCTTTTGCCTCTGCCTCGGTGATGCGACCCGCGTCAATCAGCTGTTGTACAAACGTGTGATCCGCTGTGACCTGAGCGAGTTCGCCATTGGAGAGCCGGTAAATACGCGAATCGCCGATGTGTGCCACGACGAACCGGTCGCCCACGCGCACCATGCCACTCACCGTTGTGCCCAGGCCAGCGAGCTCGGGATTACTGTCGACCACGTGCGAGAGCTTCTCGTTGATGGCCTTGAGTTGGGCGACCAGGGCTGCGCGTGCTTCGGCCACCGATGAAAAGCGCCGGTCAAGAATTGCTAGATCTCGCACCGCGATTCCGGAGGCAACATCACCGCCGGCGTGACCCCCCATGCCATCTGCGACGACAAAGAAGAACTGCCCGGCGTAACCGGAATCTTGGTTAGACGTGCGCACTCGACCAACGTCGGAACGGGCGGACGCCAGAGGGCTCATGAGTCCTCCCGAATGTCGAAGACTGTTTGACCCACGGTGATGGGCGTACCCGGAACAACGGCAACCGGATCTGATATACGCGTGCCGTCGACCAGAGTTCCGTTGGTGCTGTCGAGGTCGGTGATTTGCCACGCGCCGCGCCGCAACTCAAGTACAGCGTGCCGCGTCGATGTGTAGTCGTCGCGAATGACGAGGGTGGAGTCGGAGGCGCGACCAATCGTGACGGCCTCGGTTCCCAACGGAAGGCGTTCGCCCTTCTTTGGCCCCGCAGTGATAACAAGGGCGAGCGCTTGAGAAGAGGTGGCCGCCGGAGGAGCGACGAGACCGTGCGCCTGCGTGAGGAACGCCGATGCGTCGGGCGCCGTTAAGCGGGTTGCTGTCGTGAGCCGCTTGGCGCGCTGGCCAAAAAGGTCACTGCGCACGGCGTAAACAACAAAAAAGACAAAGACCCACATCAGCACGAGAAACGCGATGCGAAAGACGAAGAGCGTGAGCTCACTCACCGGGAACTCCAGAAGGCGTCTCGCACGGGAGCCTGCGGCGCGGCGACAGCTGTTCGACCAACCGGGCCCGTTCCGCCTCGCGTTTGGGGCACAACGTGGAAGACCACGCGCGTAGATCCCATCTCAATGACCGAACCAGATTCGAGGCCCGCAACGTTCAGGCGCACGCCGTCAAGGCGAGAGCCGTTGGTGGAGCCGAGGTCGCGAACCTGAGCGCGCGAGCCGTCCCAGGCGAATTCAATGTGCCGGCGCGAAATCGACGAGTCGTTGACCGTGACGTCGGCGTCGGAACCCCTGCCGACGACCGTGACTCCCTTGGTGAGCACATGGCGCTTGCCGCTGATGTCGATAACGGCAGACCAGGTAACGGCGCCGCGAACATTGAGAGCGTCAACGGCAAGGAGACCAACCGACAGTGAGCCGTCGGCCTCGAGGGTGAGGCGAATCCCGCCGGCGAACTGGTAGCCCTGGGCCTGCGCGTGCTTAGTGAGCTGCTTGGCGATTTCGTCGGTCAGGGTACGACCCATCCCGGCGAGGCGATCGAAGTCGGGGCGAGAGAGCCGAATGGTGAAGACGTTGGGCACCAGGATGCGGTCGCGCGCGACCACGCTGGCTTGAGTATCGATTTCGCGACGAAGGGCGGCGGTGATCTCAACCGGTTGAACGCCGGAGCGAAACGTCTTGGCGAAGGCGGTGTTTACCGTCCGCTCAAGTCCGCGCTCAATGCGGTCAAGAATGCCCAAAATAACCTCGCCCGATTGCCGTTGTGGTCATGCCCATGCTACCGGCGGGTCGGGATAAACCCCTGAGACGTGGCTGTGTGTGGGTAATGCGCTAGGGCGCCTTGAAACGTACGCTGGCATCGATACCGCCCTCGGGTCGCGGCGTCAGGGTCGCGGTCGCACTGCTGGCCCGAGCAAGCTGCGCCACGATAGCGAGCCCCAGCCCGCTTCCCTTGTTGTCGCTCGCCGCGCGCCAAAAACGGTCGAAAGCGCGCGCGCAGTCGTCGGCGCTCATTCCCGGCCCCTGGTCGAGAACGTGAAGCTCAACCGTCGTTGCTGACTTACCGACCCTCACCGTGAGGGTCGACTTCGCGGGAACAATGCTGAGAGCGTTATCGACAAAATTGTCGATGATTTGCTCAACCGCTGTCGGCACGGCCAATGCGAGTGCGGCCACGGGACCCTCATAGCGAACCTTGATTGCCGATTCGGCAGCGAGGGGTTGCCAGTGTTCGATGCGGGCCCTCGCAATGGCGGCGACGTCAAAAGTCTCAATGGGGGCAGATTTCGCTTCGGTCCGGCTGAGCATCAACAGGCCTTCAATGATGTTGCCCAACCGGTCCGCCTCGGCTTCTGCCGCCGCGATGCGCACCTCGGCGCCCGCCGGATCCTTCGTCACCATGCCTCGTGCACGTTCGAGCTTGAGCCGTAACGCCGTCAGCGGTGTACGCAGTTGGTGTGAGGCGTCGGCGGCGAATGTCCGTTGCTGCGCCACGAGCCCGTCAAGCCGGTCGGCCATGAGGTTGAACGAACGGGACAGCGATTTGATCTCGGGAGCTCCACGTTCGTCCGCGCGAGCGGAGAGGTCACCTTCCGCGAGGAAAACGGTGGCTCGTTGGAGAAGTTTGAGTCGGCGCGTCACGCTGACAGACAGAATGAACCCCACGATGCCGGCCAAAATCAACGTGATGACCGCAACGATAATGAGCAACTGCAGTTGCGAATTGACTTGGTCAACCACCGTCTGATTGGGAAAGGTGAGTCGCACGGCACCAACAATGTGATCGCCGTGCAAAACAGGAACGGTCACATAAACGAGTTGCTGGCTCAGCGACGTGGAATAGCGCTCGCCACTTGCGATTTGCCCGGTGAGCGCAGTGGCAATTTCTGGGCGCGTGGAGTAATCGCTGCCCACGCTCGCCTGGTCGTCGTCACTCGTCACGATTGCGATGCCCGTGCCGTCCACCACGACAACGCGCGCGCCACCAGCCTTTCGGTAGGTCTGGGCCACCGATGACAGATTTGAAATCACGGCGGGCGTAGGTTGGCCCAGTGCTTCTTGCGATCGCCCCGCGAGAACGAAGGCATCCTTTTCGAGGCTCGTGATGAGGCGCGCGTGCTCGGTGGTTTGCAGGTAGCCCGCGAGCGGAATGTCTTGCACAAGTACCACGAGAAGAATCACGGCCATGATGGCGGCCATGAAACGCCATTTCATGCCGGTTGACCGAATCGAAACCCTACGCCTCGAACCGACTCAATCCAGCCGGGGCTGCCCAGCTTCTTGCGGATTGCCGCAACGTGCGCATCCAGAGTTTTTGTGGTGCCAAACCAGTTGGTGTCCCACACATCATTGAGGATGTCGCTGCGTCGACACACAGCGCCCGGGTCCTCGGTGAGGTAAACAAGGAGCTCAAACTCGGTGGGCGTGAGGTGGATGTCTGTTCCGTTCAAGGAGACCCGCTGTGTTCTCGTGTCTATGCTGAGGGGCCCGTATGAGCGTTCAGCGCCACCGGCAGGCAGATCACTGGGGGCGGTTCGACGCGCGACCGCGCGAATGCGGGCCACCAGCTCGCGCATGCCGAATGGCTTAACGACGTAATCATCTGCGCCCATTTCGAGGCTCACGACCCGGTCAATTTCATCGCCGCGGGCGCTGACCACAATGATGGGCACCGAAGAATTTTTACGTATCGCCCGGCAAACGTCGGTTCCATCCATGTCGGGGAGGCCGAGGTCGAGCAACACGAGGTCAGGTGCGAACGTTTCGAAGTCTGCCAGAGCGGCAGAGCCGGTGGAACTGTGGTGTACATCAAAAGCGGCGTCGGCGAGCCCATCAATGATGCCGTCCGCAACCGACGCATCGTCTTCGACGACAAGAACCTTCACGCGCCCCATTCTGCCGGTAATACCTGAGCCGCGCCCGGTTCCCTTCGGAAAACCGGCAACCTTTGATGTTTCTTTGACGAAGGGCGGGTGTCTGTGAAGACGCGTTTACGTAACCTAAAAATATGAAATCACCTCTCCTCACCGTCCTGACGGTCGTCGGCGTTCTGGGAACTGCCACGGTGGCCATGGCGGCGAACACCGACACCCTGACCGGAATATTTGACGCCAGCGACCCCGTTTCTGCTTCCGAAGGTCTTGCAACGCAGAGCGACTCGGCGACGTCGGCTCTCCTCGTTCCTGACCCGGCTGTTCCGGCCCCCGGCGCTCCGACCACGCAGACGAATCAGTCAACGGGAAGGGTTTCCGAGCCCGCAACCAACCCTGTCGTCAACCCGGCCCCCGCCCCGTCACCGTCAGACGGAACGACCGGCGGATCCGGCGGAGATGACGATGACGAGTACGAAGACGACGAGGATGAGGATGAGGATGAGGATGAGGACGATGACTAAGCGCATTCATCCCGCACAGACGGCGCGCACGATTACCGGAGCCGCCGCCGGCCTCGCCCTAGTGGGCATTGTCACCGGCTTTCAAATTGCTGCGGTAGCCCAGGAGAACGGGGCGGCCAGCGTGGATAGCGCTACGACCGCTTCGACCGCTACGACCGCGGCGCAAGACGTCACGGCTCCTGCCGCCGCCGCCCCGGCTGCTGATGCCGGCGTAGGCTCCACAACGAGCTCCGGAACGGTGGCTGTTCCGGCGCCCGCCGCAGAGCCCGCTCCAGCTCCAGCCCCAGCACCAGCCCCCGCTCCAGCTCCAGCGCCGGCTCCCGCGCCGTCTAACGGAACAACCGGCGGATCCTGAGCGACGCCCTGGCCTCAGGAACGTCGTAGCCTGAGCCTTATGAATGAGCGCGACATCGCGCGGGATGCGGTGCGAGCCGCTATCGCCCAGGGAACGGCACTTCCTGTCGCCTTCTCCGACCGCCGCGAGATCATGGGCGGCCGGGGAACCATAACGTTAGTGGGAGCCGGCGCACATGTAATCGATGAGGCCTGGGCGCTTGCATACGAGCTCGAGGGCCTCTGGACGCGCTTTGATTCGTCAAGTGACATTCAACGATTGAACTGGGCCGAAGGTAGACCCACGGAGGTGAATTTCCTCACGGTGCGCCTCATCGATGAACTAAAAAAGGCGCACGCGCGCAGCAACGGCGACTTTAACCCCACCCTTCTTCCCGTCCTTCTTGATTTGGGATACGCGGCATCCGTAGTAGATGAACAACGCGTGACCACGTTGCCCGAATCGGCGCGTGCACCCGGAAACGTTTCCGGAATCGTGGCGAACGGCACAACGGTCACGATGCCCCTCGGAACGACAATCGATGCGGGGGGAATGGGCAAGGGTCTTGCCGGTGACCTGGTGTGTGCCCGAGCGCTCCAGCTGGGCGCTTTCGGTGTGATGGCCGAATTTCTCGGTGACATTGTGGTTGCCGGCGCCGCGCCCGATGGCGTCGCGTGGCGGCTGGGCATCGAGGACCCGTTTGATAACCACAAAGAGCTCATGCAGGTGCGCATTTCACGTGGCGCCATCGTGACATCAAGCCAGCGTAAGCGCCGTTTTGGGCCGGCTGACGCGCATCACCTACTGAGCTCGGTCGACGCCGCGAGTGCCCAAACCCCGGTTCAAACAGCGACGGTAATTGCGGGCACGGGGGCTCACGCCGAAGGGTTGAGTAAATCAGCCTTTGTGCGTGAACCCGATGCTTTCCTGGAATGGCTGCCGACGCAGAGTGCTGTCGGCATGGTGGTGCTGGAAGATGGGGACATCCGAACATCCGCGAACTGGGGGACCTACCGATGAACGAACCGCACATTTGGTGGTACGTGACGCGCGCCAGTTCGATCATCGCGTGGGTGTTGCTCACGGGTTCGGTCGTGCTCGGCATCCTTCTGTCGACTCGCGTCATGCGCAAGATCGACAACCCCGCGTGGCTGCAGGACCTGCACCGCTATATCAGCGGACTGTCGCTCATCTTTGTGATCCTTCACATGGTCTCGCTCATGCTCGACGACTTCGTCCACTTCTCACTAGCTGAGTTGCTCATTCCCGGCGCCACGGCCGGTTCAAGCGTGTCGAGCGTTCAGGCGAAAACGCTGGCCGTGACCCTCGGTGTTCTCGCCTTATACCTCATGGCAGCTGTTCAGGTGACCTCCTGGTTCATGGACAAACTGCCGCGCCGATTTTGGAAAGGCGTGCACTACTCCGCTTACGGCGCCCTGGTGCTGGTGACTTTCCACGCCGCGTTCACCGGAACCGACGTGTCACAACTGTGGTACAAAACCCTGTCCATCATTCTGATCGCGGCAGCGGCCGGCGCGATTCTCGTTCGCGTGATTGTGGGGAATAAAACCCGCCCCGCGCGTTCGGCAGCGGCAGACACCACATTCCGCTCCGGTGCGACGGTAACGACATCGGCGTCACCGCGGCCATCGCCCGTGGTCGCCGTTCCTACCGACACCACCAGGATGCGGGCCACCGAAACCAAGATTCTCGCCAGGGGCGTCTTGGGGGTGCGTTTGGTTCCCGTTGCCGGCGGGAACCTCGACGTGTGGCACCCCGGGGCGCACATTACGCTCTACCTCCCCAGCGGGCTCGAACGGCAGTACTCTCTCTGCGGCGACCCGGCCGACCGCGGCCACTTCGACATCGCGGTGCTCAAAAAGCGCGGGTCGACAGGTGGCAGTAAGTGGATTCACGAGAACATGAAAGTGGGCACGCAGCTCGAGGTGTCTGCGCCACGCAACCACTTCGAGCTTGAGCCGGCCGCTGAGTACGTATTTGTGGCCGGCGGCATCGGCATCACGCCGATCAAGGCGATGATTGAGTCGCTGCCGCCCAAGCGAAAATGGGAGTTGCACTACTTTGGCCGCTCGCGCACGACCATGGCCTTCGCGGCAGAACTGGAAGCCGACTTTCCGGACCGCGTCTTCATCAGTGCCGCCGACGAGCGCGACGCCGACCCCGACCTTCGCGCTATTGTCGCCGTGCCCGGAGCCGAGGTGTATTGCTGTGGCCCGGAAGCGCTGATGAGCACGGTTGCGGCGCACGTTCCCGAGGCGAGTATGCACCTCGAGCGTTTCGTGGCCGTGGAACGCGCGACCACGACCGCCAGCGCAGTCGTGATGAATCTCAAGAAGTCACACCGACAGGTAATTGCCGCGGCCGATGAGTCGCTCCTCGACGCCCTGGTGCGCGACGGCGTGCCCATTATGGGCTCGTGCAAAAAGGGCCTGTGCGGCACGTGCGAAGTTCGGGTGCTTGACGGGCAACCCGAGCACCTCGACTCGATCATGGACGATGCCGAAAAGGATGAGCTCCACGTCATGTATCCGTGTGTTTCGCGCTCGCGCACCCCGGAGCTGACTCTCGACCTCTAGGCGCTGAGTGTGCGCTCGTCACGGGCGCGTGATAACGTCGGTATCTGTTCGCGCGAGTGGCGGAATGGCAGACGCGCTGGCTTCAGGTGCCAGTGCCCGCAAGGGCGTGGGGGTTCAAGTCCCCCCTCGCGCACGAACGATAACCCCCGGCTTCTCGCCGGGGGTTATGTGTTTCTCCGAACGCTCAGATAACGCTCAGTTAACGCACAGGCTACGCACACGGTGCAGACGAGGGTGTCACATAACCTGAAGACGCTAACGTGCTCGATTGAGCGCAAGAAACGAAAAGAGAGAATCATGAACAAGAACTTCCTACGGATAGGCGCCGTTGCGGCTATCGCGTTTGCGGCCGTGGGCGGCCTCACGGCCTGCTCGACTCCCGCTCCCGAACCGACCGAGTCTGCCGTGGGCAGTGACGTGGTTTCGCCCATCCAGATCCCCGTTGCCGAGGCCAACGGCATGACCTACGACATTCCCATGAACTCCATGGGATACCTCAATGTCCCCGAAGGGTCAGAGGCCGACTGGACCGCTGAGTTCTCGACTTCCGACGTGGTTGAGTTCACCGCGGGCGGCACCGACGGCGGCGCAACGTTCGTGCCCGGCCTGACCCCGGTAGCCGAGGGTACGACCGAAGTGACCCTCACGAACTCGGCTTCGAGCGAGACCGTAACGTTCACCGTGAACGTCACGATGTAATCTCCCTCTGAACCACAAAGGGGCCTTGGCGAGCACGTCGGGGCCCCTTTTTCGTGCCCAAAAACGGCAGAGGCTAGTCTGTGCAGGTGACCTCCACTCCGCCACCGTCTTCTCGCCGCGTGCCGATGTGGCTGTCGGTGTCGGTGGCCCTGCTCGCCGGGGGGTTCATGGCCACACAGTCGCGGATCAACGGAGACCTGTCGGAGCGAATTGACGATGCGCCCCTCACGGCGCTGATTTCGTTTGGGTCCGGAACGATCGCCCTGCTGATCTATCTCGCCTTCTCGCGCCGCACTCAAAACGGATTTCGTCTTCTTATGACCTCTCTGCGCGAGCGTCGCACCTCGTGGGTTTTCACGCTGGCGGGGGCCAGCGGCGCCGCGTTCGTCTTTTCTCAGTCGCTCGTGGTGGGTACCACCGGTGTCGCTCTGTTTTCCATAACTTTTGTGTGCGGTCTTACGCTCGGCAGCTACGTTCTTGACGCCGCGGGCATCGGTCCGGCTGGGCGCCGGCCGTATACGGCGCAGCGAACAGTTGGCGTTCTGCTCGCCATTGTGGCTGTGAGCATTTCGATGCTGGGCCGCTTGGCTCAGGCAGACACCCTTGTTTTGCTCATTTTGCCTTTTGTTTTTGGTGTCCTGGTTGCGTGGCAACAGATCGCCAACGGAACCATGGCGGTTGTCGCCCGCACACCGCTGACGCCGACAGTTCTTAACTTTCTCGTTGGCACGGGAGTGCTCGCCATTGTGGCCGGCATTTATACGCTCAGCCAGGGCTTGCCCGAGACCTACCCCACCGATGGCTGGCTTTACCTCGGCGGCCTGTGTGGCGTTTTCTTTGTTGCGATGACAGCGTGGGCGGTTCGACACACGGGAGCCCTGGTGACCAGCCTTGCCACAACGACGGGGCAGATCTTGACGGCCGTTCTCGCCGACATTTTCTTCCCACAGACCGCCATTGACGCCTTTTCAATCCTCGCAGGCGCGGGCGTGATGGTACTGGCACTCACCGTTGCCACTGTGGGCTGGAAGACGCGGCAGCTTCGTCCGTGAACCCCTGTGCCCGCTTGGCTAAAAGAGCCGCCCCTGTGAATCGTCAATGCCCGTGAGTCGTTCGTAGTCGAGAACGAGACAGCGAATACCGCGATCCTCGGCGAGTTTGCGCGCCTGCGGCTTGATCTCCTGGGCGGCAAATACGCCGGTGACCGGGGCAAAGTGCGGGTCGCGGTTGAGCAGCTCGAGGTAGCGGGTGAGCTGTTCAACGCCATCAATATCACCACGCCGTTTGATCTCGACGGCAACGGTATTGCCGTCCGCGTCACGGGCCAGCACGTCTACCGGGCCAACGGCCGTCATGAACTCGCGGCGCACGAGCGTGAAGCCGTCGCCTAATTCTTCGATGTTGTCGGCGAGCAGGCGTTGCAGGTGTGCCTCCACGCCCTCTTTGATGAGCCCGGGATCCTCGCCCAGTTCGTGCTCGAGTTCGCCATGGATCTCGTGAATGGCCACCACGAGCATGTCGGAGGTCTTGGCCTGCGTTACCTGCCACACCTGCGAGACCCCCTGCGCAACGAGGTCGTCATCCGGTTCGTGCACGGTGAGAAAGCAGGGCGGCGACATCCAGTTCAGTGGCTTGTATGACCCGCCGTCGGAGTGCACGAGCAGGCTGCCGTCCTGCTTGAGCATGAGTACGCGCGTGGCCAGCGGCAAGTGCGCGTTGAGGCGCCCGCTGTAGTCCACCGAGCACGTGGCGATAACGAGACGCATGTCAGGCCGTCTGCCCCAGCACAAACGACACCAGTTGGTCGGGCGAGTCGATGCGAGCCAGCGCGAGATCAAACTCTGTCGCGCGCGCGTACCCCCACGAGACGAGCACCGTGGGAACCCCGTGTTCCGCGGCGCCCTCGACATCCCACAGGCGGTCTCCGACCATCAACGGCGAGTGGCCTGACGACGTTTCGAGTTGATCGAGCGCGTGGGCAACGACATCTGCCTTTGTGATTCGCTCGGCAGAAGCCCCTGCCACCGCTGCGAAGTATTCATCGATGCCAAACTCCGCCACGATGCGTTCGGCCTCCCCCTGCGGCTTGCTGGTTGCGACGCCCAAGGGAATCCCACGATTGTGGAGGGTGGCAAGCGCGTCGCTGATTCCCGCAAAAAGGCTGATGTTTTCCAGCCCTTCTCGCGCGGCGAGGGCCCGGTAAAAGGCCACCCCTTCGTCAAGACGTTCGGGCGGAATACACGAACCGAGCGCAACCGGTGTCGGGGGCCCGATCAGGTGACGCAGCTCGCCGTCGTCGGGAGGCTGCACCCCGAACGCTGCAAAGGTGTCGCGCAAGCGACTCATTACCGCAGGTGCCGAATCGAGGAGCGTTCCGTCGAGGTCGAACAACACCGGTTGCCAGGGCTGGCCCGTCGAGGGTTGAGGAAAGGATGCGACGCTCACGAAAGCAACAGTAATGTGCGCACGGTGCCTCGGTTGCTTAGGCTTAGGGACATGACTTCTGCGCGCCCTATTTCTGGTATCGATGTTGCTGAGCTCGACCCGGAGGTGCGCCCACAAGACGACCTCTTCGTGCACGTGACGGGCAAGTGGATGCGCCGCACCGAGATTCCCGCCGACAAGGCACGCTACGGATCGTTCCACGTGCTGCACGAGCGCGCCGAGGAGGCCGTTCGCGACATCATTCAGGATTCGCAGAAGGCTGCCGCTGATGCCTCAGAGCGCAAGGTGGGCAACTTGTATGCGAGCTTCATGGACACTTCGGCAATTGAAGCGCGCGGTCTGGCGCCCATTGAGTCGCAGATTGCGTTCGCCGCAAACGTGGCCAGCATCTCGGCCGTGCTTGACGCGGTAGGCCGGCTCGAGCGCCACGGCGTGGGCGGCTTTGTTCAATTGTTTGTCGACAACGATCCCGGTGACCCCCACCGCTACCTCGTTTTCGCCGAGCAGGGCGGCATCGGCCTGCCCGACGAGTCGTACTTTCGCGAAGACAGTTTTGCTTCGATTCGTGAGGCGTACGTCTCGCACATTCAGCGCATGTTTGAGTTGGCTGCCGAATCTCTCCCCACGTTTGATTTTGACGAGTCGGCGCCGGTTCGTGCGCAGCGCGTGTTTGACCTCGAGCGCGACATCGCCGCTGTGCACTGGGACAACGTGCGTTGTCGCGACAGCCTGGCCACCTACAACCCGTTGTCGTGGGCCGAGACGTGCGCCCTGGCGGCAAATACCTCTCCGGCCGACCACAAGCCCGACCTCAACCTCTGGCGCATTGCGCTTGGCGCCGACGAGGCTACCGTCGAGACGGTCGTGGTTCGTCAGCCCAGCTTCTTTGAGGGCCTGGGCGCACTGCTCGTTCCCGAGCGCCTCGAAGACTGGCGGGCATGGCTGATCTGGCAGGTGCTCCACTCGGCCGCGCCGTATCTTCCGGCCGACTTCAACGAGGCCAACTTCGACTTCTATGGGCGCACCCTCACGGGAACGCCGCAGCAGCGCGAGCGCTGGAAGCGCGGCGTCTCGCTCGTCGAGGGGGCCATGGGCGAGGCCGTGGGGCAGATTTATGTATCACGCCACTTTCCCGAAGAAGCAAAGACGTCGATGGATGTTCTCGTGGGCCACCTCGTCGAGGCCTACCGCGACTCGATCAACGGGCTCGACTGGATGAGCCCGGCCACCAAGAAGCGGGCGCTCGAGAAGCTCGACAAGTTCACGCCCAAGGTGGGCTACCCCGTAAAGTGGCGCGACTACTCTGCGCTCGAGATCACACCGGATGACCTCATGGACAACGTGCGCAACATCGCTGAGTTCGAGATGACGCGTGAGCTCGGAAAAATCGGCAAGCCCATCGATCGCGACGAGTGGTTCATGACGCCGCAGACAGTCAATGCCTATTACAATCCCGGCTTCAACGAGATTGTGTTTCCCGCCGCCATCCTGCAGCCGCCCTTCTTTAGTCCCGAGTGGGACGCGGCCGCCAACTACGGCTCCATCGGCGCAGTTATTGGCCACGAGATTGGCCACGGATTCGATGACCAGGGGTCGCGGTTCGACGGCGACGGCAAGCTCACCGACTGGTGGACCGAACACGACCGCAAGCAGTTCGACAAGCGGGCGGCCGTTCTCATCGAGCAGTACAACGCGCTCGAGCCAGCATCCACACCTGGCCACACCGTCAACGGTGAACTCACCATCGGCGAAAACATTGGCGACCTCGGTGGCCTCGCCATCGCGTGGAAGGCGTACCAGATCGCCCTCGACGGAACGGAGCCCCCGGTGATTGACGGTCTGACCGGTGCTCAACGCTTCTTTCTCTCGTGGGCCCAGTCGTGGCAGCAGATCGCGCGTGACGAAGAGACGCTTCGCCTGTTGGCTATCGACCCGCACTCGCCGCCCGAGTTCCGTTGCAACCAGATTGTGCGCAACATCGACGCCTTTTACTCGGCCTTCGATGTGCACCCCTCCGACGCCCTCTGGCTCGACGAGGATCAGCGCGTCACCATCTGGTAGTCGAAGCAACGCCGCTCTCCCTCAGCTTTACCTTGACCGGCGGGTGAGCACGCGACGAATAGGATTACGTCATGGCGCCCACCTCAAAACTCGATGCTGTCATTGCGCTGGCCAAGAACCGTGGCTTTGTCTATCAGGCGGGTGAAATCTACGGCGGATCGCGGTCGGCGTGGGACTACGGCCCCTTGGGTGTGGCACTGAAGGAGAACATCAAGCGTCAGTGGTGGCGCGCCATGGTGCAGTCTCGTGACGACGTGGTGGGTCTCGACTCGAGCGTGATTTTGCCCCGCCAGGTGTGGGAAGCGTCGGGGCACGTTGAGGTGTTTAGTGATCCGCTCGTGGAGTGCACGAGCTGTCACCGCCGTTTCCGCGAAGACCACCTGATCGAGGAGTTCGAAGAACGCAAGGGCCGCGCTCCCGAGGGCGGCCTGGCCGGCGTTCCCTGCCCCAACTGCGGAAACAAGGATTCTTGGACCGAGCCGCGCGCCTTTTCGGGCCTCCTCAAGACGTTCCTCGGCCCGGTGGACGACGAAGCGGGCCTGCACTACCTTCGCCCCGAAACGGCCCAGGGCATCTTTGTGAACTTTGCGAACGTTTTGCAGTCGGCACGCATGAAGCCCCCGTTCGGCATCGGCCAGATTGGCAAGAGCTTCCGCAACGAGATCACTCCCGGAAACTTCATTTTTCGCACGCGCGAGTTTGAGCAGATGGAGATGGAGTTCTTCGTTGAGCCCGGCACCGACGAAGACTGGCACCAGTACTGGATCGACCTGCGCCTCGCCTGGTACATCGAGTTGGGCGTCGACCCCGAAAACCTGCGCCTCTTCGAGCACGCCAAAGAAAAGCTGTCGCACTATGCCAAGCGCACCGTTGACATTGAGTATCGGTTCGGCTTCTCCGGTTCGGAGTTTGGTGAGCTGGAGGGCATTGCCAACCGCACAGATTTCGACCTCAAGACCCACTCGGAGCACTCCGGTAAAGATCTGAGCTACTTCGACCAAACCAAGAACGAGCGCTGGATCCCCTTCGTGATTGAGCCCGCGGCGGGCCTCACCCGCTCGCTGATGGCTTTCCTCGTTGACGCTTACACCGAAGAAGAAGTTCCCAACGCCAAGGGTGAACTCGATAAGCGCACCGTGCTCAAGCTCGATCCCCGCCTGGCGCCCGTAAAGGCCGCCGTCTTGCCACTCTCGCGTAACGAGGAGCTCTCGCCCATCGCTCGCGAGCTCGCCGCCCAGCTGCGTCAGTCGTGGAACATCGACTTCGACGATGCGGGGGCTATCGGCCGCCGCTATCGCCGCCAAGACGAGATCGGAACACCGTTCTGTATCACCGTCGACTTCGACAGTCTCGACGACAAGGCGGTCACCGTGCGCCACCGCGACACCATGGCGCAAGAGCGCATTCCCATGGCAGACTTGCCGGCATTCCTTGCCACGGCGCTGGTCGGCGCTTAGGCCGGGTACGGTCGTCACGGACCACGAGTAAACCGCAGGACACGTGCATGCCCAAGAAATCCCGCGAACGTTTTGATGTCGCCGTAGTCTCGCGCGACCCGGCGGCCCTGGTGGCTGCGTGGGACTGCGCGCGCATCGGCCTGCGTGTGATTGTGCTGGAACTTCCCGATGCATCCCTTGGTGAAGCGCCCAGTAACGCGGGGGGCGTCGTCGCTCAGTTGTGTGGGGATCTTAATCTCACGGTCACGATTCACACACCCGAACAGGGAGAAGAGAACATTTACGGCATTCCGGCCAATCCGTTCTCGGCCCGAGTGCGCGAGGTGTTGGGCTGGCGTGGCGCGTGGCGCGTCTATCTTGACCGGCTCATGCCGATCATGAGCTTGGGCAATGAGCGCAGTCTGCACCGATTGGTGCGCCGCCGCCTGGGCGCTCGAGCGTTGCGTCTTCTGGTGCAGCCACGGCTGGCAAGCGACCTCGGCCTCAACGCGGATGTCGCCGTCGCCGATCTCATTCCCGGACTCAGTGAGGCCACGACGCGGGTGGGATCGCTCACTCTCGGCGTGATCGAGATGATGGCGGCAAACCCGTCCGTGATTCAGGGGGTGGAGGTGACCGGCGGAATGCCCGCGCTGCGAGCAGCACTTCACGAACGCCTCGACTACTTTGCGGTGACGCGACACCGAGTGACCGACGCCCAGGTAGTGCCCGGCGCGCAACCCGACGACGACGCCGGAGTGACATTTAAGCCTGTGGATGCGCGCGCCGAGAGTGTTTCCGTCGCGGCACTGTTGGCGATCAGTGAGATTGTCCAGACGATGTCATCATCCCGGCTACCCGCGGGCATCGTTGGCGTGAGTGAGCGAACGCCCACCCTGTCAAGCGCCCTGCCGGCGTCGCGGGCCGCCGCCGCCTCCGTTCGAGCGGCCCTGCTGTCTCGGGTCGAAAAACCTCCGGTAGGCCCTGTCGACCTAGGGGGCTAGGCTTTACGTAGGGCGCATATGCGCTTCTGGGAATATTCGATGGGAGTCTCCAATGAGAGGCAAACTTCTTTTTGTCGCCGGGTTGGCCGTGGGATACGTTCTTGGCACGCGCGCTGGTCGTCAGCGTTACGAGCAGATCAAGTTGGCTGCCAAAAACGTCTGGGAGTCGGAGCCCGTTCAGTGGGCGGCCGGTCAGGCACAAGACGCCGTCGCGGACGTTGCCGACAAGGCCGTTGCTCAGGCGCGCAAGGTCATCGCCCAGGTGTCGGGCGAGTCGCCCGCCTCTGCCACTCGCAAGCCCACAGCAGAGCCCGCGGTTCGAGGTACCTCTCCGATGACTGCCCCGATCACGACCATCAAGCCGGACGCCGCCGCGGCGGCCCGGGCCACCGCGAAACCGCGGACGCCGAAAGCAACACCGGGAGCCTAAGTGTCTGCACACACGCCCCCGCGGTCGGCTGAGCGCGAAGAGTCGCGTTCGCTCTTCTCGCTGTTGCGCGAACTGCCGGCAACCCTGCTGGAGCTCGTGCGCATCGAGTTCGAAGAGCTCAAACGTGAGATGGGTCGCAAGCTCAAGAAACTGGGACTCGGCGCGCTCCTCATCTCCATCGCGGCTACTCTCGGACTCTTCCTTCTCGGCACTCTTATCGCAGCAGCCATCCTCGGCCTTGCTCTGATCATGCCGGCATGGCTGGCCGCCCTCGTCGTCTCCGGCGGCCTGCTCATTCTCATGATCATCCTTCTCGCCGTGGGTGTGAGCACGTTCAAGAAGGGCAGCCCGCCGCTGCCCACCGAAACCTTTGACGCCCTCATCGAGGACGCACACGCACTTAAGGGGGAGGGCCGCTTTGACCACGACGCCCGGTAATCCAAGGACGAAAGCACCCGTCACGAACCGCACGCGCACCGACGTGTCGTCGATGAAGCTCGAACAGCTGCGCGCTCACCGGGCCCAGACGCGCGCCCAGCTCGCGTCGACCCTCGATGCTCTCGAAGACAAGGTCAATGTGCCCAAGCAGCTGGGCAAGGCGTCTCGACAGTTTGGCCGCCGGGTGCAGACGCTGCGCCGAGAGAACCCCGTACTTTTGGCAGGAATTGCCGCCGGGGTGGTCGCCGCGATTGGCGTTACCGCCTATGTCGTGGTTAAAATCACGTCGAAGCGTTAATCACGCTGACTCGTCAACGATGACATCCCGTGTGGACCGGCACTGCGCCCGTGTCCACGCGACGCATTTCCCCTGTGCGACGGGTCCTCTCTGTGCGACCCGCCCCTAAGACGAGAGACAGTGATGGCCCACACAGCACCGATAGAAACCCGCCCCCTGGGCGGTCAGCGTATTCTCATTCCGCGCGGCGGGCCCTGGGGCGATCAGGTCGCCTCGGCGCTTCGTGCGCAGGGAGCCTCCACCGTTATCGCCCCCATGACCAACTACGTCGTCACGGAGAATGCCGACGAACTGCAGACAGCCCTCAACAGCCTCGCAGCGGGCACGTTCGACGTGGTCACCTTCTCGAGCGCAACCACGGTGGATGTCGTGGCGGCCTATCGGGCCATCATTCCTTCGTCGACAAAGGTGGCCGCCGTGGGTGAGACAACCGCGGCCGCACTCGCTGCAGCCGGTTACCGCGCCGACCTGGTGCCGGTAGAGGAGAACACGGTCCAGGCAATGCTCGAGCAGTGGGCCGAGGCCACGGACGGCGTGATTCCCCTCAAGGTGCTCACCATTCGATCGGAGCAGTCCATTCCGATCCTTACGGACGGCCTGCGCCGCATCGGCCACGATGTTCAGTCGGTGGTCGCCTATCGCACCGTTGGCATTGAGGTCGACCCCGAAATTGTTGAAGACGTGAAAGACGGAGAGTTTGACATCCTGCTCGTCACGTCCGGCACGGTAGCTGAGCAGATCGCCTTCCAGTTCGGCCCCATCCCCGACATCACCCTCACCGCGGCAATGGGTCCGCGCACGGCCCGTGATGCACGCACGCACGGCGTGCGCATCGACGTGATTGCCGAGGAGCAAGACATCGACGCTCTTGTCGGTCTGCTCGTCGAGTACGCGCTCGCTTCGGCCTAAGACCGCTAGCTAGTCACCAGGGCCTGGTGAGACGAGCATCCCGCTCTCACCGATTGTGCACACACCCCGCAGCACACCAGCTGCTCGCGGCACGAAACGTCATGGCAGTTGACCATGTGATTGGCCGATGTTCCGCACAGCGTGCACGTGCCGAGCTGTAGGGCGTCGGGCCCGAAGTCCATCGAGATGCGGCCGTCAAAAACATAGAGCGAGCCGTCCCAGAGACCGCCGTTGCCGGCGTGCTCGCCGTAGCGCACAATTCCGCCGTCGAGTTGGTACACCTCGGTAAACCCGCGCGCCTTCATGAGCGGGGTGAGCACCTCGCAGCGAATACCGCCCGTGCAGTAGGTAACCACGGGCTTGTCCTTCAGGTGGTCGTACTTGCCGCTGTCGAGCTCGGCCACGAAGTCGCGCGTGGTGCGCACATCGGGGATGACGGCATCGCGGAATCGGCCAATCTCAGCCTCGAACGCGTTGCGCCCGTCGAAGAACACCACATCGCGTTCGGACACGAGTGCCTCGAGCTCTGTCGGGCTCAGCTTGGTGCCGCCCCCCTGAATGCCGTCGGCGCCGACCACAATCTCCTCGGGCACACCAAAACTCACAATCTCGTCGCGCACCTTCACGCTCAGCTTGGGGAAGTCGGTGCTCAAGCCCTTGTCGTCGAGGGGTGAGCCTTCGCTCCACTTCGCGTCTATGTTCGCGAAGCCAGCGAATTCCCGCGTGGTGCGCAGGTAGCGCTTGACGTTGCGCAGCTCGCCGCCCACCGTTCCGTTGATGCCGTGTCGAGAAATGAGGATGCGCCCGCGGAGGTTGAGCGAACGGCACAGGTCGCGTTGCCACAGGCGCACGGCTTCGGGGTCGGCCAACGGCGTGAAGGCGTAGTAGAGCAGAACTTTGGGAACGGCCACACGATGATGTTACGCCCGCCCGGGAGATCCGTATTGACAATGATTCTCAATAAGACGTATGTTGAGACAATGACCTCCAGACTTCAGAAGGCTCGTTTATCACGCTCACGGATGGCACGCACCCTCTCCTACAGCGCACTTCTGGCAACAGTTGCCCTTGCCGTGACCAGTTGCAGCAATTCCGTGGCGCCAAGCCCGTACGCAGGAATGAGGGTGGTGGCAACAACCACTCAGCTCGCCGACTTCACCTCAGCCGTAGTGGGCGACGACGGAGTTGTGAGCGAGCTGATTCTTCCCAACGCCTCCGCCCATCAGTTCGACCCATCTGCCCGGAACCTCTTGGATGTCGGCGAGGCAGAGGCACTGGTTGCCAATGGAGTAGGGCTTGAACCGTGGCTCGAAGACCTCACAGATGCCGGCGCTTTCTCAGGCGACCTGATTGTCGCCACCGAAGGAATCGTCCTTCGTGACGGGGAAGGTGGTGCGAAGGATCCCCACGTGTGGACGTCACCCGAGAACGCCGCGGTTATGGTCAACAACATTGCGCGAGGCTTGAGCGAAGCTCGCCCCGACCTCCGGGCAAGCTTTTCCCAGAACGCGGCTGCTTATGTTGAGAAACTGGCGCTGCTCAACAGCTGGGCGACCGAGGCGTTTGCTTCCGTCGCGCCGGAGAAGCGCCTTCTCATTACGAATCACGATGCCTTGGGATACTTCGTTGACGCCTACGGAATCAGCTTTGTCGGATCAATCATGCCCAGCCTTGATGACAATTCGGAGCCCAGCGCCCTAGAGATTGACGCCCTCATCGAGCGAATCAAGGAGGTGGGTGCTATCGCCGTCTTCAGCGAAAGCACGCTCTCGGATAAATTAGCCACAACCATCGCACGGGAGGCGGGCGTTGCTGTTTACTCAGGAGAGGAGACGCTCTATGCCGACTCACTTGGCGCCACGGGCACAGCCGGCGCCACCTACCTCGGTGCGACCATCCACAACGTTACGGTTCTCGTGACCGCGTGGGGAGGAACGGTGCCGCCCCTTCCGGAAGGATTAACACTGTGAGCCAGACCCCACCTGGGAAAGATGAGCAAGCCAACGGCGAGCAGGGCACTGCACTCAGCGCCGGCCCCGTGGTCGAACTCACCAACGCGGCCTTCGCCTACGAGGGCGTGGTGGCGCTCGATCACGTGTCGCTGCGCGCATACGCCGGCGAAGCGGTGGCACTGATCGGCCCTAACGGTTCGGGAAAGTCGACCCTGCTGCGGGGCCTGCTCGGCCTGCTTCCCTTGGCCGACGGCAGCGTGAAGGTCTTTGGTCACCAGCGACGCCCGGGGATTACCGAGGGAATTGGCTACCTGCCGCAGCAGGAATCGACCGAACCCAACTTTCCGATCAGCCTGCGTCAGGTCGTGATGATGGGCCGCTACCGGCGCATCGGCTTTTGGCGGTTTGCCCGAGCCATTGACCGCCTTGCCGTGAACGAAGCCCTTGAGATGACGGGCCTGACCGCGCGAGCAAGCGCCCGGTTTGGCGCCCTGTCGGGCGGGCAACAGCAGCGCGGCTTGCTCGCCCGAGCGCTCGCCGCAAAGCCGCGTCTGCTGTTGCTCGACGAACCCTTCAACGGGCTCGATCAACCCAACCGAGCGGCCCTCCTGGCCACACTCCGCGAACTCAAGATGCGCGGCGTCACCATTGTGGTCACCACCCACGATCTTGATCTGGCCCGTGACGTGTGCGACAAGGTTCTGCTGCTGGCGGGCACGCAGGTGGCGTTTGGGGCCACCAACGAGGTGCTGACCCTCGAAAACCTGCAGGCGGCCTTCGGCGACGTTCAGGTGGAGATCGACGAACACCGTGTCGTAATTCCCGGGCACGATCACTAGTGATTACTCTCGATCTGCTCCTGCACTTTTGGACCATGCCCTTCATGGTGCGGGCGGTCATTGTGCTCGTGACCCTGGGTATCACGGCAGGCATTGTGGGTGTCTTCGTGAATCTTCGGGGATTCGAGTTCCTCACCGACGGCCTGACCCACGCGGTTTTTCCCGGCATTGCGGCCGGTGTAGCGTTTGCCGGGTCGGGCGGTCTTTTCTGGGGCGCCGCCATTGCGGCCGCTGCGGCCACGGTGTTCCTCAGTCTGCTGGCCCGGCGCGGCGTATCATCAGACGCCGCCGTCGCCGTGGTGCTCGTTGCCATGTTCAGCGTGGGGGTGCTGATCGTGAGCAGGTCCGACGATGCCGCCGGTCAACTCGAGCAACTACTCTTTGGTCGCCTATTTACCGTGTCTCTCACCGAGGTTGTGGTGACGGCCATCATCAGCGTGTTGGCCATCGCAACCGTTCTCCTCACCGTTCGGGCTCAGGTGATGACAGCGTTTGACCGTGACGCCGCTCGTGCAGCGGGCTATCGGGTGACCCTCGTCGATCTCTCGCTAAATGTGGCCATCGCACTCGTTGTGGTCTCCGCATCCATTGCGGTGGGTAATCTCCTCGTTATTGCGTTCTTGATTGTGCCGGGTGCGCTCGCTCGCGTCTGGGCTCGACGGCTCACGTCGCTTTTCGCCATTGCGCTGAGCTTTGCGGTGCTGGCTGGCCTGGCGGGCCTCGCGGGAGCCTTTACGATTTCGGTGGGCCTCGATATTCCCATTCCTCCGGGAGCCGCGATCGCGGCGGTGTTTGTGGCCTCGTACCTCTTGGCACTTCTGCTGTTTGTCATCGTTCGCCGCCCCAAAGCGGGAGGCATGGGATGAGTTATTTCGATCGTGCGCTCATCGTCATCACGGTTGTGGGAATCCTTACGGGCCTCGTGGGAACGTTCGTGGTCTTGCGCAAGCGCGTTCTCTTTGCCCAGGCGCTCACACACGCAACGTTTCCCGGAGCTGTCATCGGAATCCTGCTGGGCTTCTCCATGCAGTTGGGTGCAGTGGTGGCATGTGCCCTCATTGTGGGCACCATCACTCTCATCGGTCGAATCACGCCGGGCGGCGCGGGAGCTGCGTCCGGAGTTTTGCTCGCAGGCGGCTTCGCCGCCGGAGCGCTCGCGCAGGCGTTTGGCTCATCGGTGCCGGTCGACATGACCGCGCTTCTCTTTGGTTCAGTGCTTTCGGTGAGTACCACCGACGGGGTGCTCGCCGCCATCGCCCTCGTCCTCACGCTGCTCGCTCTCGTCTTTGCTGGCAAGCACGTGGTGTACGCGATGTTCGACCCGGAGGGATATCGCGGGCTCGGCTACGAGCCGGCAGCCATGGACGCACTGCTCATGGTGCTCACCACCATCACCGTGGTGGTGACCATGCCGGCGGTGGGAGCCATTCTCACCATCGCTCTGATTGCGGCTCCGGCGGCAGCGGCCCGGGCCCTCACTGCTCGCCTAGGCGTGATGCTGGCGATTGCGCCCACACTGTCAGTTGCATCCGGAGTTCTCGGCCTGCTGCTGTCTCGCGAGTTCTCGGTGAGCGCCGGGGCGAGCATCGCCCTTGTTGCCACGGCGCTGTTGGGCGTGGCCCTCATCGCCGGACGATGGATGCCCAGGCGCTTGCGCGGGGAGGTCGTCGCGTGAGGCGCAATACCCGGCAGCGAGACGCGGTGGCGGCAGCCCTGGCACACAGTGCGGGATTTGTTTCGGCACAGAGTTTGCACGGCCAGCTCAAGGCCGCGGGCGACACCCTCGGCCTCGCCACGGTGTATCGAACTCTCGCGTCGCTCGTTGACGATGACCGAGCCGATGTGCTCAGCTCGCCGGACGGCGAGAATCTCTATCGCGCCTGCAGCACCTCCGGCCACCACCATCACCTCATTTGTCGTCAGTGCGGAAAGACTGTCGAGATTGAGGCCGATGCTGTGGAGCAGTGGGCGCAGGCGGTCGCTTCGACCCACGGCTTCACCGACGCCCACCACGTTGTCGACGTTTTTGGCATTTGCGCATCGTGCGCGTAGACTCATAAATCGGCTGTGCAAAAACCCTTGCACAGCAGTGTTCGCACCGTAGAGCCGTGAGGCTCACCACCGTGAACGCAGACAAGAGATCTTGGGCGATGTCACCATCCGGTGGTGTCGCGGTAGTGAAGGGAATCACTCGTGGCAGCAAACTGTCAGGTGACCGGAGCCACTCCCGGCTTTGGACACAACATTTCGCACTCGCACCGACGCACGAAGCGTCGCTTCGATCCGAACATCCAAAAGAAGACGTACTTTGTTCCGTCGCTTCGTCGCAACGTCACGCTGACGCTCTCGGCTAAGGGAATCAAGGTCATTGACGCGCGCGGCATCGAGTCGGTCGTCAAGGATATTCTCGCTCGTGGGGAGAAGATCTAATGGCTAAGGCGCAGGACGTACGTCCCATCATCAAAATGCGGTCTACGGCTGGCACTGGATACACCTATGTCACTCGCAAGAACCGTCGTAACAACCCTGACCGTCTCGTACTGAAGAAGTACGACCCCGTCGTGCGTCAGCACGTGGAATTCCGCGAGGAGCGCTAAATGGCTAAGAAGAGCAAGATTGCCCGTAACGAGCAGCGCAAAGTTATTGTTG
>CAIOGW010000071.1 GCA_903857985.1 uncultured Microbacteriaceae bacterium | reverse complement strand
GGGATGTTCCGCGACTATCTGCAGAGTCTTGTCGGTCGAACCCGAATCAATGACGAGAACTTCAAATCTCCCGTCAAAATCTTGCTCTTCGACCGCCGTGAGCAGGCGTTCAAGATAAGTCTCACCGTTATAGGTGGGAACAAAGACCGTCGCCTCGAGGCGACCGCGAGCCGCAGGAGAGACCACCGGCACGAGTTAGGCGCGCTTCCTGGCTGACTTAAGGACGCGGCCAACAAAGCCCACGAAGGCAGCACCGGAATCCTGCCAACTTACGCCTGCCATGGAAGTGGCTAGGACACGTGACCGCGCCACCTGTTCTGGGTCGTCAACGACATCGATGAGTGAATCGGCGATAGCGGCAAAGGACAGGGGAGAAAAGATCATGCGCTCGTCACTCTGAAAAGTGATTCGCGTGCAGTCGGCATCATTAACGACTGGAACGGTGCCACAGGCGATGAGTTCAAGAGGAATGAGGGAAGGGTTGGTGAGCGAAATGCTCAAGACCGCCGCACACGTGTTGAAAATCTCGGCTAGCTGCCGCACACCTACGGCCCCGTGGTTAACGAAGGGAAAGGGAATGTCTGCGTTTGACATGTCTGCGCCAAAGAGATGAATGTCAATTTCTGGCCGACGTCGATTCATCTCCTCAAGGGCAAGAAGGCCGTATTCCGTTCCTCGACGACCCGTGGACGGTCGCACGTAAAATCCGACTGCCTGGCGTCGATCGTCGTTGGTGCGCGCGTACCTTGAGGCGTCAACGGAAAAGTCAATATGATCGCAGGGCATATCGAACTCAGATTCGAGTTTGCGCGCAAGCCATCGGCCTACCGTGATGCCGTGGAGGCCAAGACGATACGAGTTCTCAGCAGCGATGTAATCGGATCCATGGGCATAGAACCACGGCTCAAAATCCTGGACCATGTAGAGGCGAGGCACATCACGGTCGTAACGCCGAGCGGCATATGCGGTTTGCCAGTCTGATGCCACCACTGCGTCAAAGTCGCCAGCTATACCCGTGTCCGGATTGTAGACGCGAATCTTGGCTTTCAATTGAGGAAAAGCGTCAACGGAGTTCAGAATTCGTCGAACGCCCCCCACACTGAACCGGGGATAGCTTGCCGCCGAATAGAGGAAAACCGTCAGATCATATCCGGCATCCTCGAGATAACTCATGAGCCGAAATGCGGTGTGATGCCCGCCGCTGAATCGTCCTGGTGGTGAAACAACCCAGGCAATCTGTGGTCGACCCGTAACCGAGACCAAGTGTTGGGCGGCAACCTTGCGCGGCCGGGTCCAGTCCGCGGCAATAATGTCTTGGCGGAAGACCGACTGCAGCGGCTTTTCAGCGAACGGGTTGCCACGCGAACTTATCCACTTACCCGCCCGCCAGGCCGTTGATACCACGCCCTCATGGCGAAGGGTGCTCACTTTCTGAGAAAAACGCGACATGAGGCCTTCCGAACGGGGAGGCCTAAATCGGTCTGGCCTCAGGACTTCTTAAGCGTAGCGACGACGCGGGCAATGTCGGCTTCTGACATACCGGCCCACAGGGGAAGCCGCAGCTGCCGGGCCGCGAAATCATCGGTGTTCACCATGGTGCCGGACGTGCGCCCGAAGGCTTGACCAGCGGGACTCGAGTGCAAGGGAACATAGTGGAACGTGGCCTGAACGCCCTCGGCCCGCATGCTGGCGAGCACCTCGTCGCGACGCTCGGGGGTGGGAAGCAGAAGCCAGAAAACGTGGGCCGCGTGAACGCCACCGGGCGGATCCATCAGCGTGACACCGTTGGTTGCCGCCCAGTCGGCGAGCTGCTCTCGATAAGCGTTCCACACCGCGAAGCGTGCGGCCTGGATGGTGTCGAATGATGCCAGCTGCGCATCCAGTACGGCGGCATTGAGCTCCGACGGCAGATAGCTTGACCCCCAGTCGACCCAGGTGTACTTATCGACCTGGCCGCGCAGGAACCTCGATCGGTTGGTGCCCTTCTCGCGCATCACCTCGGCGGGCTCGGTCAACGCATCCGTGCCAAAAAGCACGGCTCCCCCCTCGCCGCAGTGCACATTCTTGGTGTCGTGAAAACTTTGGATGCCCACGTCACCAATCGTGCCCAGCACGCCAGCCGGGGTTGCCACGCCGAGTCCGTGGGCGTTGTCTTCAATGACACGGAGCTGGTATCGAGCCGCCAGTGCACCGACGCCGGCCATATCTGCGGGCACTCCCCCGTAATGCATCACTTCGATGGCCCGAGTTTTCTCGGTTATGGCCGCCTCAATTTGATTGACCGCGATATTGCCCGTGGACGGATCCATGTCGACAAAGACGGGCGTTGCACCGACGGCCACGATGGCCGTCGCCCCGGACGAAAAAGTAAAACTCGGCAGAATCACTTCATCCCCAGGCTTAACGCCGACAAGTCGAACCGCCATCTCGAGGGCGTGTGTACCTGATGTGGTGAGCAGCGCGTGAGCAGCGCCCGTCATCTCTTTCAGACGCGTTGAGGCCGAGGCAGTGACCGGGCCATCACCGTGCACGTGGTCAGAGGCCAGCACGGCCGCCACGTTCTGTAGCTCCGCAGGAGATTGAAACGGCCGGGAGAAAAGAATGGGGGCCACGGTCACGAACCTACTCGCTGAGAGCGGCGAGACGCGACTCCTCGTCGGCCGCAATGCACGACTCGACGACGGGCGCGAGAGCACCGTCCATGACCTGATCGAGGTTGTAGGACTTGTATCCCGTGCGGTGATCGGCGATGCGATTCTCCGGGAAGTTGTAGGTGCGGATGCGCTCAGAACGGTCAACCGTTCGAATCTGCGTTTTGCGCGCGGCACTTGCTTCGGCCGCCGCATCCTCCTGCTGCTTGGCAAGAATGCGAGCTCGCAGCACGCGCATGCCAGCCTCCCGGTTTTGCAGCTGAGACTTTTCGTTTTGCATCGACACGACGATGCCGGTGGGAAGGTGCGTGATGCGCACGGCGGAGTCGGTGGTGTTGACACTCTGCCCGCCGGGGCCGCTGGATCGGTAGACGTCGATCTTGAGGTCGTTCTGGCTGATCTCGACCTCTTCGGGCTCGTCGACCTCGGGAAAGACCAGAACGCCCGCGGCCGACGTGTGAATGCGCCCCTGAGACTCGGTGGCCGGCACGCGCTGAACGCGGTGCACGCCACCCTCGTACTTGAGGTGCGCCCACACGCCCAGAGCGGGGTCGGGCGAATTTCCCTTGATGGCCAACTGAACGTCTTTGTATCCGCCGAGGTCAGACTCGGTTCGATCCAAGATTTCGGTCTTCCACCCCTTTGACTCGGCGTAGTGCAGGTACATGCGCAACAGGTCGGCGGCAAAGAGGGCGCTCTCCGCCCCGCCCTCGCCGGCCTTGATCTCCATGATCACGTCGCGCCCGTCGTCGGGGTCGCGCGGAATCAGCAGACGCCGCAGGCGCTCCTGCGCAGCTGGAAGCGACTCCTCCAAGGTGGTCACCTCAGTGGCGAAGGCGTCATCTTCTTTGGCCAGTTCGCGCGCCGCAATCAGGTCGTCCTGCATGGCTAGCAGGCCCTCGTGAGCCGCCTTGATCTGGCTCAACTGCGCGTACCGCCGATTGAGTTTTTTGGCACGCGCCGCATCGGCGTGCACAGCCGGATCCGAGAGTTGCGTCTGAATCTCGGTGTGCTCGTCGAGAAGAGCGTTAACCGAATCGATCACGTTAGTTTCCTGAGCCCGACTTTTCGTCGAGGGACGCGTCACGCTGCACCTGCATCAGGAACTCCACGTTCGTGGGGGTGTCGCCGAACTTGCCCAGGACGTACTCGAGTGCGGAGCGCGCTCCACGGGCAGCAAGCCCGCGACGGAGCTTCCAGCTGAGGGCAACTTCGTCGCCGCCTAGGAGCAGGTCTTCGCGTCGTGTTCCCGATGCGGTCACGTCAACCGCAGGGAAGATGCGCTGGTCGGCAATGGTGCGCGACAGGCGCAACTCACAGTTGGCGTTGTCGTCGAACTCGTCAAAGATGGCGGCGTCAACCGCGGATCCCGTTTCGGTCACCACCGAGGCGATGACGGTGAGCGAGCCACCGTTTTCGATGTTGCGCGCAGCACCAAAGAACTTCTTGGCGGGATACAGGGCCGCTGCATCGACACCCGAGTGTCCCGCGCGGGAAGCGGAGACGGACGACACTGTGTAGGCACGACCCAGGGCCGTGAGCGAGTCGAGCAAGAGCACGACGTCCTGACCTAGTTCGACGAGGCGCTTGGCGCGCTCCACGGCGAGTTCGGCAACCATGGTGTGGTCTTCGGCGGGACGGTCAAACGTCGAAGAAATGACCTCACCCTTGACGGTGCGCTCGGCCTCGGTGACCTCTTCCGGTCGGGCGTCAACCAAAACAACCATGACGTGAACCTCAGGATTGTTGGTCGATACGGCTTCGGCAATCTGCAAAAGCACCGCGGATTTACCCGACGAAGGTCCACCAACAACGAGGCCGCGCTGGCCCTTGCCCACCGGGGCAATAACGTCGATGAGTCGGCCCGTCAGGCGATCCGGGGTGGTCTCCAGACGCAGGCGCTCCTGGGGATAGAGCGGCGTCAGCGTGGCGAAGTCCTCGCGGGTAGCTGCCTCTTCCTGTGATTGGCCGTTGATGCTGTCAATGCGAACGAGCGCATTGAACTTCTGACGGCCGAAGTTTTCACCGTCTCGGGGCTGCTTGATAGAACCCACGATGGCGTCACCGCGACGAAGGTTGTACTTCTTCACCTGCCCGAGGGAGACGTACACGTCGTTGGCGCCGGGCAGGTAGCCCGCGGTGCGAACGAACGCGTAGTTTTCGAGAACGTCGAGGATGCCGCCGATGGGTAACAGAACGTCATCTTCGAGGATCTCCGGTTCAATCTCTTCGCTGAGGCCGCGACCGCGTCGGCGATCCCGCTGACGATTGCGGTTGGAACGGTCATTCAGACCCCCGTCACCGTCGGCATCGCCGTCGCTGCTCGGGCCGTTTTGGTTTCCGTTGCCGTTGCGGCTGCGGCTGCGGCTGCGACTACGCGCGGGGCGCTCGGAGGTGCCGCTGGAATCGCCGTCGGATGCCGACGCACCGTCGGACTCAGGACTCGCAGCCCCCGCCTTGCTGGAAGGCGAGTTCTCGGCGCCAGCGTCAGCGGTGCCCTCGGTCTCGGCCTTCTTGCCTCGAGCCCGGCCTCGACGCGGGGCCTCGGGGGCCTCACTCGCATCGCTTGACCGGGTCGATTCCGAGCCGGTCACGGTCGCGGATGCCGTCACGGCCTCCGCTGTGGCAAGCGGCTCGGTGGTCGTTGCACGACGCGGCGCACGGCGACGCGGTGCCTTTTCTTCGGTGGACGCAGAATCAGCGGCACTGTTTTCGGTTGTGTCAGACACAGGTACTCCTTAGTGGTTTGTCCGCACTTACCCACGCCACACGCGGACGACCCTTATGGACCGGCGTAATGGGGGAAATGCGAGGGAGACAGAGAAACGTCGTTTCTCTGAGGAATCAGGTGGGCCAACCTCATGGTCGGCGCAACCTGAACTCAGCCTAACAGGTTGGGCGCACGTTGTTAGGCTGGCATCCAAAGGAGTGCCGTCTGGTGACCACAGCAAAACCGTCTCGAACATCCGCCGCCCTGCCGGCCGATGTCGGCATCGTGACCGTGAGTTACAACTCCAGCGGTCAGTTGGAGACGTTCCTCCCCGGCGCCGTAGCGTCGCTGCGCACGCCCTCGCACGTGATAGTTACCGACAACGATTCGGCCGACATTGAGGCAACGACGCAGCTGGCCGCGACGTGGGGGGCGCAGGTCGTTCGCCTCGACCGCAACGCCGGCTACGGAGCGGCCGCTAACGCCGGAGTCGCTGCCCTGCCTGCCGCCTGCACCGCTGTGCTGATCAGCAATCCCGATGTCACACTGACGACCGAAACGGTCTCGCGGCTGCGCGACGCTCTTCTGGCCGACCCCGCCATTGGCATTGTTGGTCCGCGCATTCTCAATGACGACGGCAGTGCCTATCCCTCAGCGCGTGCTATCCCGTCGATTCGCACCGGCACCGGACACGCACTTTTTTCGCGCGTGTGGCCGCGCAACCCGTGGACGCGCCGCTACCACTCCGACGCCTTTCGCAGCGACGTCAATACCGATGCGGGATGGCTGTCGGGTGCCTGTCTGATGTTGCGACGCTCAACCTTTGAGGCGCTCGGCGGCTTTGACGAGCACTACTTCATGTATTTCGAAGACGTCGATCTGGGCTACCGGGCCGGTCGGCGAGGACTGCGCAGCGTCTACGTGCCCGGCGCCGTCGTGACGCACATCGGTGGCGAAACCACCCGGGTCAATAAACGAGCGATGCTCGCGGCACACCACGACAGCGCCAAGAAGTTCATCGCCACCAAGTACGCCGGACCCGTCTGGGCCCCGGTGCGTCTCGTCCTCCGGATTGGCCTCAATCTCCGCCTGCGGCTGGAGTCACGCAGTTAGCGTCGTTCAAAAAATCGACGATGGTCGTCTCACCAAGCGGTAATAAGGGGTGCCCCCTACGATGCGTCGGTGACGGTCGCTCCGCGAAAGTCGACGGCCAGCAGGTGCGGATGCCACGGCGTCTCCTGCTTCGTCGCCACGAGCTCGGCGGCACGCAGGCGGGCGCTGGGGTCACTGCACAACACCAGGATGCTGGGGCCGGCGCCTGATACGACGGCAGCAAAACCCGCAGCGCGCAGTTCACGAATCAGCATGCTCGTTTCGGGCATGGCTTCGGCGCGATAGTTCTGGTGAAGTTTGTCTTCGGTAGCTTCGAGGAGAAGTTCGGGGCTCTGCGTGAGCGCCGCAATAAGAAGCGCCGAGCGCGACACGTTGAAAATGGCATCTTCGTGGGGAACGTTGGCGGGCTGTAGCGAGCGGGCGAGTTCCGTCGACATGGTGAACTCGGGCACCAGTACGAGCGGTGAGACCCCCCGGTGCACCATGAGTTTCTTGGAGCGAGGCCCCGTAGGCGTGGTCCATGCGATGGTGAGCCCGCCGAAAAGCGCCGGGGCCACGTTGTCGGGGTGACCCTCGAGCTCGGTGGCAAACTGCAAAAGCTGATCGGGGGTAACGTCCACGACCCCGTCGAGAAGACCCTTGGCCGCCATGATTCCGCCGACGATGGCCGCGCCCGACGAGCCCATGCCACGACCGTGCGGAATGTTGTTGTGAGCGACGAGGTCGACGCCGGGCATTTTCTGGCCCAACTTGTCAAACGCGTAGGCCATCGACGTCACGATGAGGTTCGTCTCGTCGGTGGGAACCGTGCCCTGACCCACGCCGATCACCTCAACCGTGGCGCCCGGTTTGTTTCGAACACTCACCTCGAGTTCGTCGTAAAAGCCCAGCGCAAGGCCGAGCGTGTCAAAGCCCGGTCCGAGGTTGGCCGTGGTGGCGGGAACCCGAACCGTGACGCGGCGGCCCGCGAGGCTCACTACTTCAGACCGCCGGCGACCAGACCGAGCACGTCGGCAATCGTCGGCACGTCAACGGGAACCGAGGTGGGCGTCACTTCGGATCCGTCGGCGCGACGCAGGGCCCACTGCGGGTCTTTCAGGCCGTGTCCGGTGACCGTGAGCACGACGATGGCGCCCTTGGGAATCTCGCCGGCATCGGAGCGCTCGAGCAGTCCGGCCACCGAGATGGCGGATGCGGGCTCAACGAAGATGCCCACCTCGGCCGACAAAATGCGCTGAGCAGCCAGAATGGTGTCGTCGTCAATGGCGCCAAAGTATCCGTTGGTCTGTTCGCGAGCGGCCAGAGCGAGCTCCCACGATGCGGGGTTACCAATGCGGATGGCGCTGGCCAGGGTCTCCGGACTCTTCACCACGTGACCGAGAACTATGGGCGCGCTGCCCGCAGCCTGAAAGCCAAACATGCGCGGCATCTTTGTGGTGGCCCCGCGGGCTAGTTCCTCGGTGTAGCCGCGCGAGTAAGCGGTGTAGTTTCCGGCGTTACCCACGGGCATGATGTGAATGTCGGGAGCGTCTTCGAGAACCTCGACAACCTCGAACGC
>CAIOGW010000070.1 GCA_903857985.1 uncultured Microbacteriaceae bacterium | reverse complement strand
GCTAGCTGGCGTAGGCGCTGTTTTCGTGCACGTAGTCGTGCGTGAGGTCGTTGGTGAGGATGGTGGCCTCGGCCGTGCCCGACTTGAGTTCGATGCGAATGTCGACCGCGCGCGGTGTGAGGTCCACGAGGTCGCGCGAGGCATCGGGCTGACCGTTGCGGCACAGCCACACGCCGTTGAACGCCACGTCGATGTCGTAGGGATCGAACTGGGCGCTCGTGGTGCCCACGGCGGCGAGCACGCGACCCCAGTTGGGGTCGTTGCCAAAGATGGCGGCCTTGAAAAGGTTGCTGCGCGAGACAGCGCGGGCCACCTCAACGGCTTCCTCTTCAGTGGCGGCTCCGCCCACGGTGATGGCGATGTCGTGGCTGGCACCCTCGGCATCCTCTTGCAGTTGGCGGGCGAGCGACGCGCACGCTTCGGTGAGCGTTGCGGTGAACTCGGCCAGGTCGGGCACGACCTCGCTGGCGCCGGAGGCCATGAGGGTGACGGTGTCGTTGGTGCTCATGCAGCCGTCGGAGTCGACGCGATCGAAGGTGACGCGGGTGGCGGCGCGCAGTGCTTGGTCGAGTGCGCCGGGTTCGAGGTGGGCGTCGGTGGTGATGACCACGAGCATGGTGGCGAGGCCCGGAGCGAGCATGCCTGCCCCCTTGGCCATTCCGCCGATGGTGTAACCGGCGCCGGCAACCTCAACGAGTTTGGGAACCGAGTCGGTGGTCATGATGGCCACGGCCGCGCGGTGACCGGCATCCGCTGAGGCGGCATCCATGCTGCCGAGTGCTTCGGCGGCCAGCTCAACCCCGTTGCGCAACTTGTCGAGATCGAGGTCGAGGCCGATGAGTCCGGTGGAGCACACCACCACGTCGCCGGCGGCAATGCCGAGGGCCTCCCCCACGGCTTCGGCGGTGGAGTGGGTGACCTGGAATCCGGGGGCGCCGGTGTAGCAGTTGGCGCCACCCGAGTTGAGCACCACGGCTTCAACGATGCCGTCGGACATCACCTGTTCGCTCCACAGCACGGGGTTGGCCTTGCAGCGGTTGGAGGTGAACACGCTGGCGGCAAACTTGTGCGGGCCGGTGTTCTGCACCAGGGCAAGGTCGGGCTTGCCGGATGTCTTGAGGCCGCATGTAATGCCGGCGGCGATGAATCCTTTGGGTGCGGTAACGCTCATGGCTCAAACTTACCTGTGCTCGCCGTAGTGAAAACGGAGGCGCAGGACCTCAATTCGGTCGCCGTCGACGCGATAGACGATGCGGTCTCGATATGTGAGCCGCCGTGACCACCAGCCCGCGAGGTCGCCCGTGAGGAGTTCCGGCTTGCCGATGCCCTCGTAAGGTGTGCGACGAATCTCGTCGAGCATGCGATTGAGCTTTCGAAACCTGTCTTTGTCTTGTGCAAGCCACCAATGGTAGTCGTCCCAGGCTCCGTCGTGAAAATCCAGATTCACGAATTGTCGATGATCATTTGCGGATCGATGCGACGCATGTTGCGGCCGGCCTCGGCGTCAGCTTTGGCTGCGAAGAGGGCGGCTGCGTTGGCCGGCGTGCTCAGCAGAGACATGGTCTCCATGATCCCGCCGTACTCGGAAGCGCTCATCATGACGATGGTGCCGTGCTTGGACGTGACGTGAATCACGACCTCGTCTTCAACGATTTCGCGGATGATCGGG
>CAIOGW010000069.1 GCA_903857985.1 uncultured Microbacteriaceae bacterium | reverse complement strand
CTGGTCCCCGAAATTTGTCTTCGTGACTCTGTGCAAACTGAGTGGCCAGGTGACCATGTTTCTCGCCCAAGATATTCACGGCAAAGACCCCTGTCTCTGAAATGACATCCACAATCGCCAGGCGTTGGTTGAGACACACGAGGAGTGATGCGGGGTCTAAGGACAGGGACGTCACAGAACTCGCTGTGACACCGAACTGCTCGGTTCCTCGGTGCGTAGAGATAATTGACACGCCCGTGATGAGGTGGGACATCACATCGCGGAAAGCATCGGGAGTAACCGCCGAAGTTGTTTGAGGCGCAGGATTGTTCACGTGGTTCCTTTCTCGTGAGCGAATGAAGCGACCGTTGCTTTACCCGGTGACTCCAGTTAGGTTCTCGACTACAGCATGCCGGCATCCCCGTTAACCGAAACGAAATACTGAGGCCCATGAAGAAACAAGAGAGGGAGTCACCTCGGCGATCTTCTCAACGGACTTCTCCGTCGATAATCCGAACGAAGATCGCGCCGCCTCTTCTCGGCGCCAATGTGATGGAGCGCCCGCGACTTAACCTGCTGATCCGTGGCACGATTCGAGACAGTCAGATTGTGGTCGTTGCCGCAACCGCGGGGTCGGGCAAGACCACGGCCGTTGTTCAGGCGTGTCAGGAGGGGACCACGCCGGTGGCGTGGCTGACCCTCGATCGAGCTGATTCTGCGCCAGGCCGCTTGCTGTTGTACATCGAAGCAGCACTTGCGACGCAGGTAGAAGCCGTCCGGGGCTTGGTCAACGGAGTTCTTGCCGCCCGGCTACCCCACGATGAGGCAGCGGGGCTTCTCGTCGATGCCACGAGCGATATTCCTCTTATCCTCGTCATCGATGGGCTGGAACACCTCATCGAATCACCCGGTGGGCTGGCCGTCATTGAGGCCATGGTTCGCTACGCGCCGAGTTCGCTCACAGTTGTGCTCCTCAGTCGCTCAGACATCCCCATTGATTCTCGAATGATGAGCGGTGTCGACATGGTTGCGTCGATTGGTGAACAAGACCTCGCGTTCACGCTTGACGAGGCGGCAACCGTGTTGAAAAAAATGGACATGGACGATGTCGATGCGAGCCATGCGATGGAAGTTACCAACGGCTGGGTCGCGGGCGTGCTCTTTGAATCGTGGCGGGCCCGAAAGAACATCGTGGGGGTCGGCGGTGAGGCTGACCCTCTTCACGGTTACCTGTCATCACAAATTCTTGGGCGACTCGACGTCAACGAGCGCGAATTCCTCATTGGCACGTCTCTCTTGGACGAGGTCACCCCGAGCAGAGCGGCGGCGTTGGGTGAGACACACACCACACAAGTACTCATGTCACTTCGCACAAAACACTTGCCGGTATCGTGGGCGGCTGGTCACGAGGGAATGCGCTGCCACCCGAGGTTTCGCGAGTATTTGGTCGCCCTCTTTGAACGTCGCGAACTAAACGAGGTTGCCGAGCGGCGAACGTTGTACGGGGATCTCATGCTGAGCGAAGGGCACCTCGAAGAGGCCGTTGAGCAATACATTTTGTCGGGGGAGCTCGGAAAGGCCCGTGTTCCCGCTGAGCAGGTGCTTGGCGGAATTATTGACCGTTTCGATTTCGCGGTTGCGGATCGATGGTTGGGTCCGCTCGTAGGAGCATTTGGAGAGCAGGACCTTAGCCTGGCCTTGCCACGGCTCCTATTGGCGATATCGCGAGAAGACTACGGATTAGCCTGCGCCATTTCGGATTGCCTGGCGGATGCGAAGACACGAGAGGAGTTCGCCTCAGGTTCGGCACTTGGGGCCAGCATGATGGCCTGGTCGTACTGGCACCTGAATCGGGTTTCCGACATGGAATCGGTCATTTCCAGCGCCCCGCCGAGCCCGGAAATGGCTGCTATCCGGTACCTCATGACTTTGGTCAACGAGGACTACGTCGCGGAATTCGACAAGGGGATAAATCTCACGGGCGGCCCCCTCGACGCGCTCGTGATGCGGGTTAATTTTGCGCACGGGCGCTTGAAAGAAATGGCTCACGAACCCGAATCTCCATGGGCCGCAGCGGTTTCTTCCCCGTGGAGAATCGGATTCCTCCGCGCCACCGGCCGCTTGACTCAAGCACTCGACGTTTACGCCCAATCCGACAATCATGCCCACTCACTGTGCTGGTTGCACGGCATTGTGGGGCCGGACCTCATGATTGATCTGCATCGGGTGGACGAAGCCATGACCACTCTTGCCATTGGTCGTCAGCACATCAGGGCAAGCGGTTCGGTGCTGTTTGAGTGGCTCAGCATCCTTGTTGAAGTGAAGTGTGAACTCCGATTGCGACGCAATACGGAACGCGCGCTGGCACTTCTTGATCAGGTTGACGAGGCAAGTTCGAGAAATTACCACTTCATCAACGAGACGGTTGATATGTGGCGTGGATTCGCCAACCTCCTTGAGAGAGGGGAGGATGACCTCGCGCTGGTATCCCTTCGGCGCGCTGTCGACAGCATGGTTGAGGCACAAAGGATGATCGAGCTCCCCGCCGCCGCTGTTTATCTTGCTGAGGCGGAATGGCGGTCGGGAAACTCGGATGCGGCTGATACGGCCACTGATCTGGCGCTCAATGCGTCCCAGCAGCAGGGTTCTCATCACCAGCTGCTTTTGGCGCTCGCAGATTTCGAAGCCGTACTGGCACGCCGCCTTGATATCGAGGCCGATGCGGACTCCGAGTGGCATGAACTGGGTCGCTCGCTCATGGGTCGTCACTCGGGGGAGGAAAGCCACAATCGGGTGTCGGTGCTCCTCCATGAATTTGGTGAGACCGCTCTCGAGGTCGAGGGGCACATCGTCAAGCCGCGCATCGCTAAGAGTCTTGCTCTCGTTGCACTTTTGGCGACCGCCCCGAATCACCGAGTGACGCGTTCGGAGGCGCTCAATGCACTGTTTGAAGGAGAGCAGAACGATTCATCGCGCGCCTACCTGCGGCAAACGGTCCACCGCCTACGCGAGGTGATGCCCGCTGGTGTGGGCCCGTCTTTTGTGGGTGACGTGCTCTCGTTTTCCGGTGCCGTATCGATAACGAGCGAGTCTATACAGTGTGACAACCTGCTGAATGAGGCGAATCGGCTGCAGGGCGAAGACAAACTTCAGATGCTCGAACGTGCGCTGGCTTTTTTCGAGAAGGGTGACTACCTGCCCAGAATTGAATCTTCGTGGTCTGATGACCGTCGATTGTTGTTGATGGAGAAGGCGGTCAACGCGAGTCTTGCTGGTGCAGCAATTTGTTTTGAGGCGCAGCGCTATCAGCAGGCCAAAAACTTGGCAGAATCATCGCTGATGAGGGATCCGTATTCGGAGCGTGCGTGGCGCATGTTGATGCGTGTCAGTAACGCAATCGGTGATGCTGACGCTGTGACGGCCTCCTATCGTCGGTGCGAAGCCGCTCTTGCCGAGGGAGGCCTGGTTTCGTCCGCTGCAACGCGGGATCTCTTCCAACTATTACGGCCCTAGCCTGCGTGACGCCGGCGAATCGGGCGGTCATGCTCCAATTTCTCTTTCGTTAACACCCCTCCCGTCATTCTGTGATGAGCGTCCGAGCGGGCGATGTTCACTGTTGAGGAGGGTTCACATGAGAACCGGAAAAGAATACCTTGAGTCACTCAGAGACGGTCGCAAAGTCTATGTGGGAGGCGAAATTATCGACGACGTCACTACCCACCCCATGACAAAGGGCTACGCCCATGCAATCGCGGAGTATTACGATATGCACCTCAATCCTGAGTTCCAGGACGTGTGCACATTTATCGATGAGAACGGAGAGCGCCAGTCGATGCACTGGTTCCTGCCCCGCTCCAAGGAAGATGTCGTGCGCCGTCGCAACTATGCCGACTTCATGTTCCGCCACTTCAAGGGCGGTATCTTCACGCGGCCGCCGGCGGGAATGAATGTGGTCATGTTCACCCAGGTGGACGATCAGGAACCTTGGGCGGGAAACTCAATCTTCAAGAACGGCCAGCGTGATCTCACGGGCAACATTCAACGCCAGTGGGACATGGTGACGAGTCTTGATCACGCCATTTCGCCCATGTTCCTCGATGTTCAATATGACCGCGGTCGCGACGACGCGATGGCGGAAACGCCTATGTTGAGTGTCGTCGAGGAGAATGACGAAGGCGTTATTGTTCGTGGATGGAAGGCCATTGGCACGTCCATTCCGTTCGTGAATCACCTTCTCATTGGCAACCTGTGGCGGCCGGGACAAACGTCGGAGCAGACGCTCTATGCCCTCGTTCCCGTGGCGACGCCGGGAATCTCGGTTGTGGCACGCGAATCCCGCGCAATGCCCGACGCTGATCCCTATGACCACCCGCTGGCCACCATTGGTGACGAACTTGATGGAATGGTCTATTTCGACGACGTGCTCATCACGTGGGACCAGGTACAACACATCGGCAACCCGGACCACGCCAAGTGGTACCCGCAGCGTCAATTCGACTGGGTGCACCTCGAAACTCAGGTTCGCCAGGTTGTTCACGCGGAGCTCATGGTTGGCCTGGCCCTCCTGATCACGCAGTCACTGGGAACGGCAACAAACCCTCTGGTTCAGTCACAGTTGGCTCAGTTGATTCGGTTCCGCGAGACGTGTCGCGCCTTCATGATTGCCGCCGAGGAAACCGGATTCCACACCCCGGGTGGCTTGTACAAGCCGAACAACATCTTCATCGATTTTGGTCGCGCTCACTATCTCGAAAACCAGCACGAGATGGTCAACCTTCTGATCGACTTCTGCGGTCGAGGAGTTGTCATTCAGCCGACCAAGAAGGAATTGGACGACCCGTACATCGGGCCGAAGCTCGAAGAAGCG
>CAIOGW010000068.1 GCA_903857985.1 uncultured Microbacteriaceae bacterium | reverse complement strand
TACTAGTCGCATCGGCGGTTGAGTAGGCAACGCAGTTGACGTATCGAAACCTTCTCGGCGGTTGAGTAGGCAACGCAGTTGACGTATCGAAACCTTCTCGGCGGTTGAGTAGGCAACGCAGTTGACGTATCGAAACCCGTGTGAGGTTTCGATACGCGCCCTCGGCGCTACTCAACCGACGAACGGAACAGGTTTCGATACGCGCCCTCGGCGCTACTCAACCAGCGAACGCGACGGCGCTACTCAACCAGCGAAGGGGTTCCAACCGGCGGGCGCAATGCCCTCACCGGCGAGAGTGACCGCGTGCGTGCCGGCGGCCACCACGCGGCCCAGCGGAATAAACCCTTCGGGTACTCCCCCGTCGGCAAAGGTCGCCAAGATGGCGTGATCTTCGCCGCCCTCCAGCACCATGCGCTGCGCTTCGTTCATGCTGAGTCCACTCACGCGCGCCACGGCATCCGCCATGGCTGACACCACGGTGATATCGAGAGCCATCGTTACCCCGCTGGCAGCGGCCATGCGGGAAGCATCGAGCGAGAGCGAATCCGAGATGTCCATGGCGGAGTGCGCCTCGGCGAGTTCGGCCACCATGTCGGGACCGATGGCGGGATAGGGCGCGAGGTGCCAGCACACCGCATCCGGAAAGTTCTCGCGCGCCTGCGGGCCGTGACGCTGGAGCAGGGTAAGCCCAGCGCCCGAAACTCCGAGCAGGCCCGAGACAGCAATCTCATCACCCACTTGAGCACCCGAGCGCAGAAGAGGTTCTCGCCCGGCCAGATCGCCGAACGCGGTCACGGCAATCACGAGCGTGTCTGATGCGGCGATGTCACCACCCACCACACCACAGCCGGGAGCCACCTGGGAGCACGCATCGCGGAGACCGTCGGCCAGCATCTCGAGAAAGGCCACGGGCGTATCGGTTGGTGCAGCCAGCGCAACCGTGAGTGCCGTGGGTCGAGCACCCATGGCAACAACATCGGCCAAGTTGCTCATTGCCGCCTTCACGCCAATCTCATCCGGCAACGACCAGTCGAGCGAAAAATCCTTGCCCTCCACCATGGTGTCTGTGGTCACCACGAATCGGCCATCGGGAGCGGTCACCACGGCGGCATCGTCACCCGGGCCCAGAAGTGCGAGGTCGGCCTGCGGTAGGCGCGGAAAAATGCGCGCCAGAATCTCACCCTCGCTCAGTTCGCTCAGGAGGGGGCCGGGTAGGTCTGCAACACTCACCCCACCACGGTAGCCTGAGCGTGATGAGAGTGGGCACCCGAAAGCAGCGCGCGTTCCGCCGCGCCGGTGTTGCGAGCGTGCTGTCAGCCGGGCTCCTTCTTGCGGGATGTGCGGGGATCGTGCCCATGCAGCCGGCCGTCGATGCCAACAATCCGCTCTGTGCCGAAGTGATCGTTCGCTTGGGCGACGTCGCCGATTTGGCCAAACGGGAAACGAACGCTCAGGCCACAGGCGCCTGGGGTGAGCCCGCATCCATCCTGCTCACCTGCGGCCTCGAAGCTCCCGCGCCCACCACACTGCCGTGCCTGTCGGTCAACGGCGTCGACTGGATCATAGACGAGTCGCAGAAACCCACCTATATTTTCACCACGTTCGGTCGCACCCCGGCAGTTCAGGTGGCGCTCAACTCCGATGCCGTCAGCGGCAGCACGGTGCTCGCCGACCTCGCACTGCCGGTGTCGTTAATCCCGCAAGAAACTCCCTGCACCGATTTGTCTGACACCCTCGAGTTCTAGCGGCGGGTTTCGATACTTGGTTTCGATACGCCCACTTCGTGGGCTACTCAACCCACGGGACTGCGGCGGCTACTCAACCAGCGATGAGTCGGGTTTCGATACGCGGGTTTCGATACTTGGTTTCGATACGCCCACTTCGTGGGCTACTCAACCCACGGGACTGCGGCGGCTACTCAACCAGCGATGGGCTACTCAACCAGCAAAGGGCTACTCAATCATCGGAACGCAGGCGACTGAGCTTGTCAGCGAACTCCCGAAAACTTACGCGTAACATGAAAACCATGCTGCATTGGCTAGCGAAGCAATTCGCCACCCCCTCAAAAAAGGTGCTCGCAACTATTGCGGCGGTGGCAATTGGCATCTCTCTGGTTGGTCTCATCGGATCCCAGAGCTACGCGGCCGCGCAGCAACAGGCTCGCGTATTTCTAGCGCAAGCATCCGACGAAGCAAAAACTTCTCTGCGGGAATTCGACACCCAGATATCGCTCCTTGAAGAGAAAATCACGCTAGCGAAGTCAGTTCTTGAGGCATCCAGTGGAAAAACCACCGACGAAATCGCACGAAAGGCCCTCAACAAAGAAATTGACGAAGCCAACACACGCCTTCAAAATGCTCTCCGCGAAGCCCGCGCGCTGAAAGCAATGATCGCTCAAACGGGCAAAAACATCGAGGACCTTCTCGTTTGGATTCCCAACGCTCTTCAGTCAGTTACACAGTTGACAGACTCCACAGCTCGCCTCAGCGCTGCGCTACGAGACCCCCAAAATCAGCTTTCCACTCGTGTCAACGGAGTTGTGCAAGCACAGAAAGCCTGGCAGTCAGAGCAAGACCGGCTTGCTGCCGAGGCGGCCGCTCGAGCGGCAGAAGAAGCAGCGCGAGCTCAGGCAGAGCGCCTCAGCAAACCAAAACAGATTTCTTCAGCGAGCACGTTGAGTCCGACGGGGGGTGCGACGGCACCTTCAGCACCGCCCCCACCGGATGTCCCCGCTCCCGTTGTTGAAGGCTTCGAAATTGACGCGTACCTCAGTGGTTTCTTACCCTCGAGCGACTACACACTTCAATACATTCCTGGGCTGTGCGATGGTTACTATATTTGCGGTCGGACGCTCGTTGGTGGCGGCGGAAACCCCGTCATTCAGCTGGATGGTGATCCTTCGGTACTGGAGATTTATAGCACCGACGCTGGCAAGTACGTTCTGGTCCATGAAGCAGCACACGTCAGGCAGTTCTGGTTCTATGGAAACGTGTCGCTCATGATTAGTGAGAGCGGTAAATTCGTGGCTTATCCTGGCACCGCCGCAGTGGAGTACAT
>CAIOGW010000067.1 GCA_903857985.1 uncultured Microbacteriaceae bacterium | reverse complement strand
CGAGCCCCCGGCAAGGTCAACGTCTTTCTCAAGGTGGGTGCTGTTCTTGACGACGGTTACCACGAGGTGGCCTCGGCCTACCAGGCGTTGTCGCTCTACGAAGACGTTCGCGCCTACCCGGCCGATGACTTCTCTGTCTCGTTTGTGGGCGGCTCCGTCGACGTGGAGAACGTTCCCACGGATGCCTCCAACCTTGCCATCAAGGCGGCGCGTTTGCTGGCCCGCAAGGCCAAGTTTGCTGGCGGTGTCCGCCTCGAAATTGAGAAGCACGTTCCGGTAGCCGGCGGCATGGGCGGTGGCTCCGCCGACGCGGCCGCCACGCTCGTGGCCTGTGACGCGCTCTGGGGCTTGGGGTTACACCGCGACGAACTCGTCACCCTCGGCAAGCAGCTCGGCGCCGACGTACCCTTCGCACTCATGGGCGGAACGGCGATTGGTACCGGTCGCGGCGATCAGCTCAGCCCGGCCCTGGCCACAGGTCACTTCCAGTGGGTTCTTGTGGTGGCCGACTTCGGTCTCTCCACGCCCGCGGTATACGCCGAACTCGATGCGCATCGCGCGCGTCACGTGGGCGACATTGCGCCCGCACCCACGTCTCCTGCCGTGAGCAACGACGTGGTTCATGCGCTGCGTGCGGGCGATGCTCACATGCTGGCAAACGCTCTGCACAACGACCTGCAGGCGCCGGCGCTGCACTTCGAACCCGACCTCGTGGATACTCTCGAACTCGGTGAAAGCTCGGGCGCCCTGGCCGGCATTGTTTCCGGGTCGGGGCCAACCGTGGCTTTTCTCGCCGAAGACGTCGAGTCGGCGATTGAACTGCACGTGTCACTCTCGGCCGCCGGCCTCAATGCCGTGCGTGCCACGGGCCCGGTTCACGGCGCCCGGCTCGTGACCGACTGATGGCCCACCTGCTCGGCGCCGAAGCGGTGCACATCGAGTTTCCCACGCGCGTCGTTTTTGATTCGGTCACGCTGGGCGTGGCCGAGGGCGACCGCATCGGACTCGTCGGTCGCAACGGTGACGGCAAGTCAACGCTGCTCAACATCCTCTCGGGTCAGCTTGAACCAGACGACGGAAAGGTGACGACCCGGCGCAACCTCACCATCGGCGTGCTGGCCCAGCGCGACAGCCTCGACGACGCCCAGACTGTCTCGCACGCCATCGTGGGTGACGCGGCCGATCACGAGTGGGCGTCGAACGCGCAGATTCGCGACGTGTTGGCCGGCTTGGTCAACGATGTGGGCTGGGATGCCACCATTGGGTCGCTGTCGGGTGGACAGCGCCGTCGCGTGGCACTGGCGCAACTGCTCGTGGGCGACGACGACGTGCTCTTTCTTGACGAGCCCACCAACCACCTCGACGTGGAGGGCATCGCCTGGTTGGCGGCTCACCTTAAGACGCGATGGTCGGCCAGCGCGGGTGCGCTGCTTGTGGTGACACACGATCGCTGGTTTCTCGATGAGGTGTGCAACACCACGTGGGAGGTGCACGACCGCATTGTGGAACCCTTCGAGGGCGGATACGCGGCCTACATCCTGCAGCGCCTCGAGCGCGACCGGCAGAATGCCACCATCGAGGGCAAGCGTCGCAACCTGATGCGGAAGGAACTCGCGTGGTTGCGTCGCGGTGCCCCGGCACGCACGGCCAAGCCAAAGTTTCGTATCGATGCGGCAAACGACCTCATTGCCAACGAGCCCGAGCCGCGCAACGCGGTGGCGCTCGCCAGCATGGCCATGCAGCGCCTCGGTAAAGACGTGGTTGACCTCGAAAACATTGGCGTGGTGTTCGACGAGCACACGGTTTTGGCCGACGTGACATGGCGCTTGGCGCCGGGGGAACGCACGGGAATCCTGGGCGTGAACGGTGCTGGCAAGTCGACGCTCCTGTCACTGGTTGCCGGCTCGCTTGCTCCCAGCACGGGACGGGTGAAGCGCGGCAAGACGGTCAAGGTGGCCATGCTCACCCAACAACTCTTCGAACTCGATGAAATGGCCAACGATCGCGTGAGTGAGGTGGTGGGCCGCAAGAAGTCGACCTACCAAACCGAAGGCAAAGAGATGACGCCCGGGCAGTTGCTGGAACGACTCGGCTTTACAAGCGCGCAACTGTCCACTCCCGTCAAAGACCTCTCGGGTGGCCAGCGTCGCCGCCTGCAGCTCATGTTGATTCTGCTCGACGAGCCCAACGTGCTCATTCTCGACGAGCCCACCAATGACCTCGACACCGACATGCTCGTGGCCATGGAGGATCTGCTCGACACCTGGCCTGGCACCCTCATCGTGGTCTCGCACGACCGTTACCTGCTCGAGCGCGTGACCGATCAGCAGTACGCCATCATCGATGCGCACCTGCGCCACCTCACCGGTGGCGTTGATCAGTACTTGGCACTGCGTGCGGGTTTCGATACGTCCGCTACGCGGACTACTCAACCAGCGGGAGCCTCGGGTTTCGATACGTCCGCTACGCGGACTACTCAACCAGCGGGAGCCTCGGGTTTCGATACGTCGGCTTCGCCCACCCGTGGATTGAGTAGCGCGGAGCGCATATCGAAATCACCGATAGCGGGAGCCTCCGCGGAGCGAGCGATGCCGCCCGGCAGCGCCGAACGACGCGCGGCCGAAAAAGAAGTGCAGGCCATCGACCGCAAACTGGCCAAGCTCGAAGCGCTGCGTGCCGCCGTGCACGAACGGCTGGCGCAGGCTGATCAGAGCAACTTTGTTGCGTTGACCGAGTTGACCAACGAATTGCGTGAGTATGACAACGAGACCGCGGATCTCGAAGCCCGCTGGCTCATTCTGTCGAGCCAACTCGAGGCCTAGAGTCCGAGGGCACGCGTAACGCTGCCATCGCGCAGGCCGCGCTGTTGTGCCTCACGCTTTCGGGGTTACGATAGGGCCTAGTGACATGGGTGGGCGAAGGTGCCCTCTGTGAGGAGATTCCGCAGTGACGAAGAGCTTGAAGAGTAGCCCTCAGTCTTTTGTGCTGGACGCCGACATTCCCGACAGCATCGGCAAATGGCGCGCCGAAATGGATCGGGCGTTTCCTCCGCTCGACATCGTTCCGCGCGACCCGAACGGTTTTCGTGCGTCGTATCGTGCCGCGGGCACAGATGAGTTGCAGGTGAGCGATCTGTCGGCCAACGCCCACACCGTCGAGCGGCGCCCAGGCAAGGTCACCGAGCACGACCTCGGTTTCTACAAGATGAGTCTTCAGGTTTCTGGTTCGGGCATCATGATGCAGGGAAACCGCGAGATTGTTTTGACTCCGGGAACCATCGCCATCTATGACACCGCGCGCCCCTACACACTCGAGTTTACCGAGGACTACCGTTTCATCGTCGCCATGTTTCCCAAGAGCGCGCTGAGTCTTCCCGATGGGCTCGCCGGCGACCTCACGGCGCACGCCATCACGAGCGATTCGGGCCCGGGTTCGGTTTTGTCCGCTTACGTGATGGGGCTGGCCACCAACCTCGATACCCTGTCGGGCGCCCCCGGTCAACGCCTCGCACGCACCGGGCTCGATCTGCTATCAACCGTCATCGCCTCGGAGGCAGGTGACGAACACGTCTCCACCCAGGCGTCGCGCCGAGCAATGCTCATCACCATTTGCCTGTACATCAATGAGCACCTTGCCGACGACGACCTCACCCCCGAGTCGATCGCCGACGCGCACTTCATTTCGGTTCGCCAGTTGTACAACGTCTTTGCCGACGCGGGCGTCACGGTTGCCCAGTGGGTGCGCACGCGTCGTCTCATGGAGTTTCGACGCGACCTCGCGGATCCGCTCATGTCGGGCAAGTCGATCACCCAGCTCGCAACGCATCGGGGGCTCTCCGACGCGGGCTACTATTCGCGTATCTTCAAGGACACTTTTGGAATGACGCCCACCGATTGGCGCAACACGTCGGGAAACCTCGGTCAGTAACACCCTCACGCGTGCAAGAAAAAGCGCATTGAGTGCGCGCCGGGGCTAATGCCACGACGGCGGGATAAACGACCATTGACATACAGTCGAAGACACGACTCACTCACCCCGTTGAAAGGACCCGACGATGACGTCAGACGAATTGGCTCAGTTGCGCGGAATGCTTGCCGCCGCCCCCGTAGATTTCTCGAGCAACGCGCAAGAAGTCCGCGCCATGTTCGATGGCATGATTGCCACGTTCCCGGTTGACGAGTCCTACTCCTTCGCGGAGAAGACCATCGGCGGCGTCACCGGTCACTGGTTGGACGCTCCGAAAAAGAGCGCCAACGTCATGCTCTACATCCACGGTGGCGCCATGCTCGTGGGTACGGCTTTCGGCTACCGCGGTCTCTCGGGCAACCTTGCTCAGGCGTCGGGCGTAAACATGTTCTCGATCGATTACCGTCTCGCTCCGGAGCACCAGTTTCCCGCCGCACTCGACGACTGCCACGCAGCGTACGAAGGTTTGCTGGCCGAGGGCTTTAAGGCCGAGAACATCGTGGTCGCTGGCGACTCTGCCGGTGGCAACCTGGTTCTCTCGCTCCTGCTCAAGCTCAAGGCTGCAGGCAAGGCGCAGCCGGCTGCCGCCGTGGTGCTCTCACCGTGGGCTGACCTCACGCACAGCGGCGCAACCATGAAGACTAAGGGTGACGTCGACAACTCGCTGTCGCACAAGGGCCTTCAGGCCGGTGCCGACCAGTACCTGGGCTCGACGAAGGCAACCGACCCTCTTGCTTCGCCACTGTTTGGTGACTACGCCGGAATTGCCCCGCTGCTCATTGAGGTGGGCTCGGAGGAGATCCTGCTTGCCGACTCCACACGTCTGGCGGCAGTCGCCGGTGAGGCCAAGGTCGACGTCACCCTGCACGTGTGGCCCGAGATGCCTCACGACTGGTCGCTGTTTAGCTTCATGCTCAGCGAGGGTCGCGACATGATCGCCGAGGTGGGCACCTGGGTGTCCGCCCGCGTGGCAAAGTAGGCGCGGCATGGCAAAAAACGTCGACGCCGTAGTAGTTGGTGCCGGATTTGCGGGCCTGATGGCCGTTCACAACCTGCGCAAGCAGGGGCTGAACGTGCAGGGCCTCGAGAAGGCCCCGGAAGTTGGTGGCACCTGGTACTGGAACCGCTACCCCGGGCTGCACTGTGACGTGGAAAGCGTGGAGTACTCCTACTCGTGGGACAACGAACTGCAGCAGGAGTGGAACTGGAAGGAGCGCTTTGCTTCTCAATCAGAAATTCTTACCTACGCCAAGCACGTAGCCGACCGCTTCGATATTCGCAGTCAGTTTGCCTTCAACACCGAGGTGACCGGCGCTGTCTTCAACGAGACCGCCAACGAGTGGACGGTGACAACGGCGAGCGGCGACAGCTACGTTGCCCGCTGGGTCGTTATGGCCACGGGCGCGCTGTCGACGCCCAAGCCGATCGACGTTCCCGGTTCGTCGTCGTTTAAGGGTGAGACCTACAACTCCACCGACTGGCCCACAACGCCGGTTGACTTCTCGGGCAAGCGCGTTGCCGTGATTGGAACCGGATCGACGGGCATCCAACTGTCGACGCACATCGCCAAGACGGCCAAGGAGCTTTTCGTCTTGCAGCGCACACCCAGTTGGAGTGTGCCCGCGAACAATGCTCCGCTGACTCCGGAGTACCTCGCCGAGGTCAAGGCCTCCTACCCGGCCGAGCGTGAGCGCAAGAAGCACTCGATGGACGGACTCGGCCTGCCGGGAACGGGCAAGAGCGCCCTTGAGGTCACCGATGCCGAGCGCACCGAGTACTTCCAGCACATCTACGACAACATGTCGCCGTTTACATTCTTCGGTTCGTACACCGATGTGCTCGTGGTGGATGAGGCCAACAAGACCATCTCGGACTTCTTGGGCGCCAAGGTGCGCGAGCGGGTGAAAGACCAAGCCGTTGCCGAGAAGTTGATTCCGAAGAGCTATCCGTTCGGAACTCGCCGCACCTGCATTGACATGGGCTACTACGAGATTTACAACCAGCCCAACGTGCACCTCGTTGACCTGCTGGAGAGCCCGATGAAGGCCATCACAGCAACCGGCTTCTCAACCGAGGCGGCCGACTACGAGGTCGACGTGATTGTCTACGCCACGGGTTACGACGCCTTCACGGGAACGTTCAAGAACATGGACGTGATCGGCGAGAACAGCGCAAACCTGCGTGAGGTGTGGAACGCCGGCGCCAAGGCCTACATGGGCACGATGTCGGCGGGATTCCCGAACCTGTTCATCGTGACCGGGCCGCAGTCACCCTCGGTGCTCTCGAACGTGGTGGTCTCGATTGAGCAGCACGTGCAGTGGATTACCGACTGCATCGCGTATCTGACGGCCCAGGGTTTCACCCGCATGGAGGCAACGCAGGAAGCACAGGATGCCTGGGTCGCCATGAACAACGAGATTGGCCAGATTACGGTTCACCGAAACAGTCACTCGTGGTACATGGGCGACAACGTGGCCGGCAAGGCGCACGTGGTGCTTCCCGCCCTCATGGGTGTGGGGCCGTTCCGTGCCGCGTGCGACGAGGTGGCCGCCGACGGCTACCGCGGATTCGCACTCGCCAAGTAGGCCTGGCGCAATCGCCGTCTTGCCCGGCGAACGTCATGAAGGTGCGGGTCGCTCTATGAGCGGCTCGCACCTTTTCGTATCATCACGACACCGGGCAGGTGCGCCCACGCGTTGTCGGCCGTTAACACATCGCAGCCAAAGCGCCGGCCGACGGCGAGGCACAGGCGGTCTCCGAGCGACAGGCCGTCGCGGGGTTCTCCAATGGTGGCCGACGCCTCGGCATCAGCGGCGGTAACCGGTTCAACATTCAGCCCTAAGGCCACGAGCGCGTTTCGCAACTGCGGCCAATCCGTGCCCTTCTCCGTCACCTTGCGCGCGAGCTCCGCCCAGTTGGCGGCGCTCACCACGGCACGTGGTCCGATGGCCTTGCGAACAATGTCTGCTCCCGGTTCGCCCAGAAGCCAGGCGAGCAGGGCTGAGGTGTCGAGAACGACCGGCTTAGGCATCGGGTCTAGGCATCCGGTCTAGACATCCGAGCGAGCTTCGTGGCGGCGCTCGGAGAGGAACTCATCCACGGTACCCAAGCCGGCCATGCTTCCCTGCAGGCCATCGAGCAGCGCATCGCGGGGCAGAAGTTGAACGCCGTGCGCAGTTTCAAGGGCGATGAGCTCGGTGCCCTGTTTCCAGTTGTGTCGGGCGCGAATCTCTGCCGGGATCACCACGCGACCTCGCTCGCCAAGGTTAAGCACAAATGTGTCACTCATTTCATAAGTTTCCCACAAAAAAACTAGATGTGGCACAACAACGGCCGTGGGCTCAGTTATTAAACACCCGCTGCGAGAATCGTCGCGCTGGAGCCCACCTTCTGTTCACTACTCGCCACCCTCGTCCATGTGTAGGCTCAAGCGCTGGAGGGCATCTGCCAGGCGCTTCTGCTCGGCCCGGGTGAGCGGCCCGAGCATGGCTGCCTCGGCATCAACAAGTCGAGTGATGGCGGCGTCGACGCGGGTGAGTCCGCCCGTGGTCATTTCAACCAGTACCCCACGACCGTCGTTGGGATCCTCGCGCCGTGTCACGAGACCACGCGTCACCAAACGATCGATGCGGTTGGTCATGGTGCCACTCGAGACAAGGTTCTGCTGCAGCAACTGCTTGGGGCTGAGTAGGTAGGGGGCACCCGCGCGGCGCAGAGCAGCGAGAACGTCGAACTCCCAGCCCTCGAGCTCTGAGCGGGTGAACGCCTGCCGGCGAGCACGATCGAGCAACTTGGCGAGTCGACCCACGCGCGACAACACCTCGAGGGGCGAAAAGTCGAGATCGGGGCGTTCGCGCTGCCACGCATCGACAATTCGGGCCACTTCGTCGTTGCTGCTCGCCATGTCCCCATTATGCAGGGCTAACTTCTGGCAGACTTGATACCGGTGGGAGCCTAAAAGCTCGCGCCGGTCCGCCTTGGTGTAATGGCAGCACGACAGCCTTTGGAGCTGTTAAGTCTAGGTTCGAATCCTGGAGGCGGAGCGCTCGAGTTCGAGCACCGAAACCTGCCCACCCAAAGGAGCACGCCCATGGCCGATGCGAATCTTGCCATCATCGTGCTGGCCGCCGGTGCGGGCACGCGCATGAAGTCGGCAACCCCCAAACTGTTGCACAAGCTCGCGGGTGTCACCATCGTGTCGCACGTTCTGGCCACCGCGCGTCAGCTCGGGGCCGCACACGTCGTTGCTGTGGTGCGCCACGAGCGCGATCGTCTGGTTGAGGTGATCGAGGTCGACCTGCCCGAGGCCCTCATCGTCGATCAGGACGACGTACCCGGCACGGGTCGCGCCGTGGAGATGGCCGTTGCTGCGCTGCCCGGCAGCTTTGCCGGCGAGGTGCTGGTGCTCAACGGCGATGTGCCCCTGTTGGATGCCGAGACACTCACGCGCATGATTGGCCGGCACCGCGAGGGAAGTTCGGCTGCCACTCTCATGACCACGTCGCTCGACGACCCGTCCGGATACGGCCGCATCGTGCGCGGAAACAGCGGAATGCTCGAGGCCATTGTGGAGCACCAGGATGCCAGCGCCGACGTGCTGGCGCTGAGCGAGGTGAACGCCGGCATTTATCTGTTCTCTGGAGCACATCTGCGCGAGTCCGTAGGCAAGCTCACCACCGATAACGCCCAAGGCGAGAAGTACATCACCGACATCGTAGGTTTGTTGCGGGAATCCGGCGCCACGGTTGAGGCCTGGCAGGTGGCACACTCCTGGAAGGTCGAGGGCATCAACGACCGCGCTCAGTTGGCATCGGCCTCCGCTCGCCTCAACGCGCTGATTGTGCGCGGCTGGCAGCTCGAGGGTGTGACCGTGATTGATCCCGCATCCACCTGGATTGATCTGCAGGTGCAACTGTCGCCCGACGTGGAGATTCGTCCCGGTTCGCAGATTTTGGGGGCCACCGTTGTGGGCGCACGCGCAACCATCGGGCCGGATACCACGCTCGTCGACTGCGAGGTGGGTGCGGGCTCCACCGTAAAGCGCACCGACGCCACCCTGTCGGTTATTGGCGAAAACGCCTCCGTGGGCCCTTTTTCGTATCTTCGTCCCGGAACCTACCTGGGCGACGACGGAAAAATTGGCACGTTTGTTGAGACCAAGAACGCGCGCATCGGCACGGGCAGCAAGGTTCCGCACCTCTCTTATGTGGGCGATGCCACTATCGGCGAGCAGAGCAACATAGGTGCCGGCACTATTTTTGCCAACTACGACGGCGTGACGAAGAACAGCACGAATATCGGGTCACACGTGCGCTCGGGTTCTCATAACGTGTTCGTTGCCCCGGTTAGTATCGGAGATGGAGCATATACCGGCGCCGGTGCGGTGATTCGCAAGGATGTTCCCGCGGGATCCATGGCGCTGAGTGTGGCCCCACAACGCAACATGGACGGCTGGGTTGAGAAGAACCGACCCGGTACGAAGGCCGCTGATGCGGCCAAGGATTCACGCGACTAACTGCTCCACTTACCTCTAAGGGACCCCATGGCCGAGACCGACATCACCACAAAGAACAAGAAGAAGCTCGTGCTCATGTCGGGGCGCGCTCACCCGCAACTTGCCCACGACGTGGCTGCCGAGCTTGGCACCGTGGTCACCGGCAGTGACCTGCGCACCTTTGCCAGCGGTGAGATCTACGCGCGCCCCGAAGAGAGCGTGCGCGGCAGTGACGTCTTCGTCATGCAGTCGCACTGCGCGCCGATCAACGAATGGTTGATGGAGCAGCTCATCCTCGTTGATTCGCTCAAGCGGGCATCCGCCAAGCGCATCACCGTGGTGGCGCCGTTTTACCCCTACGCGCGTCAAGACAAGAAGGGCCGCGGTCGCGAGCCCATTTCGGCTCGCCTCGTGGCCGACCTCTTCAAGGCCGCCGGTGCCGACCGCATCATGAGCGTTGATTTGCACGCCGCCCAGATACAGGGCTTCTTCGATGGCCCCGTGGATCACCTCTTTGCCATGCCGGTGCTGCTCGAGCACTTTCGGGCCAAGCTCGACCCGAGCACGCTCACGGTGGTCTCGCCCGACATGGGTCGGGTGCGCGTGGCCGACATCTGGAGTCAGAAACTCGGGGTGCCGCTGGCCATCATTCACAAGCGCCGCGATCCCATGGTGCACAACGAGGTCACCGTGCACGAAATCGTGGGTGAGGTTAAGGGTCGCATCTGCCTGCTGGTCGATGACCTGATTGACACGGGCCGCACCATCACGAAGGCCGCTGAGGCGCTCAAGGCCGCGGGGGCAACCGGCGTCGTGGTGGCCGCCACGCACGCAGTGTTTAGCGACCCGGCCACCGAGATGCTTCAGTCGGCCGCCATCGACTCCGTTGTCGTTACCGACACGCTGCCTCTTCCGCCTGAGAAACAGTGGGATCGGCTCGAAATCCTGCCCATCGCGCCACTTATCGCCCGCGCCATTCGCGAGGTCTTTGATGACGGTTCTGTCACCAAGCTCTTTGATGGGGCCGCTTAACTTTCCGTTGACGAGGGTTATTGCTCCGGGCTCGTGCGGGCATGAGCCCCCTTGACCCCCGTGTTAGGCACTGAATACACTTTGGGGCATCTCACTTGCCCACCCAGCACGAGGGGTCTCTCATGCCACGGAAGTTTCTTGCAGCAGTCGCTCTTCTCGCCGGCGCGTGCGCCTTGGCCGTAGACGGTTCGAGCGCAGCAGTCGCCTCGCCCGATGACGGCACATGGGCAACGTGGAGTGCCACGAATCCGCTGAATGCCCCCTCGGGTCGCATCGCGTTTGGCAACACCGCGGTAGGTGGCGCCAGTTTCACGTTTGTGCTCAACTCGGGGTCGTCAACGGCATCCATCGACACCGTGGCGTCCGCGGGCGAGTGGTTCACCGCCCAGACGCCACCCGGCTCGCGGGCGGGGGCGAACGGGCCCTCGTCGGCCGAAAAAGTGCTAACTCTCTCTGGTGCGGCTGCCAACGCAACAACCACCATCACGTTCGACAATCCGGTGCCCGCCGACTACCTCACAATTGTTATCAGCGACCTCGACTCGACGAACGCCAGCGACCCGCTCTACTCAGACCGCTTCACGATTACCGCCACCACGGCTACCGGCGGCAGTCTCACATCGGGCCAACTTCGGGGTTCGGCGATCGGATTCGAGGTGTTCAACTTCTGCAATGTCACGGTTAACGCCGAGATGCCCACCGACTGCGGGGGCACGGTGGCCACGGCCGTGCCGGTGATGCAGACACCCTCAGCCACCTCAATCTATTTCTTCGGCGACATCGCTGCGTCCAGCGCGGTCGGCAACAGCGCGTGGTTGGCACCGTCTGCCGAGGTAAAGACGCTCACATTCGTCTGGTCGTCGTACGCGGTGCTGAGCGATGTGCGAATAGCCCTCGCGGTGAAAAAAGACTCGAATTTGCCCAACACCGGTGTCGACATCACGGGCGTTGCCCTGACGTCGATGATCCTCGGGCTCCTTGGTGTGGCCGCGCTGTTAGCGATGCGCCGCCGACGCGCTTAGTGCGTGCTGGGTTCGGTCGCGATCTCCGAGCGGTCACCCGACCACAGCGTGTGAAACGTGCCCTCGGCGTCGACGCGCTTGTAGGTGTGGGCCCCAAAGAAGTCGCGCTGGCCTTGCACGAGGGCGGCGGGCAGACGCTCGGCGCGCAGGCCGTCGTAGTAAGACAGTGACGAGCCAAAGGCGGGAACCGGGAAACCGGCCAGAGCTGCGCGAGCAACCACGCGGCGCCACGATTCGAGCGATTGCGACACGGCCTTCGTGAAGTAACCGTCGACCAGTAGGGTCACGAGGCCGGCATTTGCGGCGTAAGCCTCGGCGATGCGGTTCAAAAACTGTGCTCGGATGATGCAGCCGCCGCGCCAAATCTTGCTCACCGCACCGAGGTCGATGTTCCAGTTGTAGGTCGCCGCCCCGGCGCGGATGGCATCGAAGCCCTGTGCGTACGCGACAATCTTGGACGCATAGAGGGCCCGGCGAACATCCTCCACAAAGGCGGCCCTGTCGTCGACCAGCCATTCCGTGGTTTCTGCCGGAAGGTTGCCGGACTTGGCCCGCTGGCCGGCCTGAGACGACAGCGAGCGAGCAAACACGGCCTCGGCAATGCCGGATACCGGGGTGCCCAGATCGAGCGCGGTCTGCACGGTCCACACGCCCGTGCCCTTGGAGCCGGCCTGATCGAGCACGATGTCGACAAACGGCTGGCCCGTTGTGGCGTCAACCTGGGTGAGCACCTCGGCGGTGATCTCGATCAGGTACGACTCGAGTTCGCCCGTGTTCCACTCGGTAAAAATGCCGGCGATCTCGGCCGGGGAAAATCCGCCGGCGTGCCGCAAGATGTCGTAGGCCTCGGCGATGAGCTGCATGTCGGCATACTCGATGCCGTTGTGGATCATCTTCACAAAGTGCCCGGCACCGTCGGTGCCCACGTGCGTCACGCACGGTTCACCCTCGGCAATGGCCGCAATCGATTCGAGAATTGGCCCGAGTGTTTTGTACGACTCATCGCTGCCGCCGGGCATGATGCTTGGGCCCTTGAGCGCGCCCTCCTCGCCACCCGAAATGCCGGCACCCACGAAGTGAATTCCCGAGGGGGCAATGGCCTGCTCGCGACGAATGGTGTCGGTGAAGAGAGCGTTGCCGCCGTCAACGATGATGTCGCCCGGCTCAAAGCGCTGCGCGAGTTCTGAAATGACGGCGTCGGTACCCGCGCCGGCCTGCACCATGATGATGGCGGTGCGCGGAGTGGCGAGCGAGGCCACGAAATCGTCGATGCTCTCGGCCGCTACAAAACCCGCTTCCGGGTGTTCGGTCACGAGGGTAGTCGTGCGCGCAAACGTTCGGTTGTAGATGGCGACGGTATTGCCCGCGCGGCTGGCCAGGTTGCGCGCCAGATTTGATCCCATGACGGCCAGGCCGACAACGCCGATGTTTGCTTTCGCCGGTTCGCTCACGTGCGCAGTAGCTCCTTTTGTCGCCTCGTCGTCCCGTGTGGGATTTTCCGCACCTTCAGGATATCGCCCGATTGGCGACGCACCCCCGGTCGTGGCTAAACTCAGGGACAGCAAGACTTCGGCGAGGAATGCGTGGCCCACGGGAAACCGTGTCCACACATTCGTTATCGACGCGGTGGATGAGCGAGACCCTCGGTTCTCACAGTTCCTCACGCTCGTAATGCGTTCGAGTTGAACACGACGAGGCTCACGGTCTCACTACCCCAAGGAGGAGCCTCATGGCTCACGAATCAGGAAATCACGTTATTGGCGAGACCCGCACGGAGTTCGGTAAGGGCTTCGCCCGTCGTCTGCGCGCATCGGGCAAGGTACCCGCAGTTATCTACGGGCACGGATCGGACGTGCGTCACGTGTCGATGCCCGCCCACCAGATTGGTCTGATCATCCGCAAGAAGAACGCGGTTATCGAACTCACCCTCGAAGGCAAAGACTTGCTCGTGCTCGTCAAGGAAGTTCAGAAGGACCCCGTTCTTCAGATCATTGAGCACATGGACCTCGTTGAGGTCGTCAAGGGTGAAAAGGTTCTCGTTGAGGTGCCCATTCACGTTGTGGGAACGCAGCAGTCCGGCGCGATTCTCGAGCTCGACGTGAAGATCATCGCCGTTGAGGCAGAGGCCACGCACATCCCCGAGTACCTGGAGGTGAGCGTTGAGGGAGCCGTGCCCGGTTTCAAGATTTTGCTGGGCGATATGGTTCTGCCCGCTGGCGTCACGCTCACGGGCGACCCGAGCAACGTTGTTGTGCACGTTCATTCGCCGAGCGCCGCGGACCTGGCTGAAACGGCTGCCGAGCTTGCCGGCGAGCTGGCGGATGACGCCGCTCACGCCGAGCACAAGGCCGAGATTCATGCAGACCAGCACGACGCCGAGAAGTCGGCGGCCAAGGCCGACGCCGAGTTGTCGGGTGCTGACGCTGAGGCCGAGAAGTTCTCGGAGTAGCACCTGTCTGAAGACACCTGGCTGGTAGTCGGGCTCGGTAACCCCGGGCCCGACTACGCCGGTCATCGGCACAGTGTGGGCCACATGGTGGTTGACGTGCTCGCCGATTCGCTCGGCGCGACGTTCAAGACCCACAAGGCGCGCGCCATGGTGGCCGAGGCGCGCGTGCGCCCTGGCGGCGCCAAAGTCATTCTGGCCAAACCGATGAGCTTCATGAACCTCTCGGGCCAGCCCGTGGCAGCCCTGGCTGCGTTTTATGACATCCCGCCAGAAATAATCGTGGCGGTGCACGACGAACTCGACATTCCGTTCGACGACGTGCGCATTAAGTTTTCCGGCGGTCACGGCGGTCACAATGGCCTGCGCGACATTATGGCGGCCATCGGCACGCAAGATTTTGTGCGCGTGAGGGTGGGTATTGGTCGGCCACCGGGCCGGCAGGACGCCGCCGAATTCGTGCTGCGCAATTTCTCAAGCGCGGAGCGAAAGATTCTGCCGCACGTTCTGCAGGCCTCATCCGATGCGATTGTGTCCATTATCGACGAGGGATATCTCGCCGCGCAGCAGCGAGTGAACGCTCCCGCCTAGACTGACCACGTGCTATTTCACGGGCTTTCGCGCGCCATTTCGCGCGCCCCGTCGGTGCAACAAGCGTTGGAGCACTCCGCAGCGTCCGCAGCTTTTTCGCTCCCGGAGGGTCTCAACGCCCCCCTCTTGGCCGCTCTGCTAGACGAGCGAACGCGCACCGGGATCGGCTCGTCTCTCGTGCTGATTACCGCAACCGGCCGCGAGTCGGAATCGGTGGCACAGGCGCTGCGCGCGCTCGTGCCCGACGTCGACACCGTGCACTTTCCCGCGTGGGAGACTCTGCCGCACGAGCGACTCAGTCCCAGCCCCGAGATTGTGGGCGCGCGCTTGCGGGCGCTGCGGCGCCTGAAGGCCGGAACTGATGGTCGACCGCTGATTCTCACCACGTCCGTTCGCGGAGCACTGCAGCCGATTGCCGCCAATGTGCTGAGCGTCGATTCCGTTGCGCTCGAGGTCGGATCGCGGGGCATCGATCTTCGCGCCCTCAGTGCTCACCTGGTCGACCTCGCCTACACGCGCGTCGACATGGTGGGGCGCCGCGGGGAGTTTGCCGTTCGCGGCGGAATTCTCGACGTCTTCCCGCCGGATGCCGCCCACCCCGTGCGCGTGGACTTCTTCGGCGACGAGATTGAGTCGATGACGCCCTTTGCGGTGGCCGATCAGCGTTCGCTCGACGAAAACCTGACCGCCCTGGAGTTGGGGGCCAGTCGCGAACTTTTGCTCACAGATTCGGTGCGTCAGCGCGCGCGCGAGATGGTGCTCGAGTTTCCCAACATCTCCACCATGCTCGAAAAGATTGCCGAGGGAATTCCTGTCGAGGGCATGGAATCGCTCACGCCGGCGCTCGTTGATCAGCTGGTTCCCCTCACGCACTTTGCACCAGCGGGCACGGCCGTTGCGGTGTTGTCGCCCGAGCGCGTGCGCACCCGGGCCGCCCACGTGGCACAGACCAACAACGAGTTTCTCGACGCCGCGTGGCACGCCGCATCGGTCGGCGCCTCTGCTCCCATCGATCTGAGTTCAGGTGATTTTCTCGAACTCGACGACCTGCGCGCCGGATTTATCGGCCCGTGGTGGACGCTCTCGAGTTTTATCTCGGGAGACGACGACGAGGTGCGCATCCCGGCGGATCCGGTGCCGCTCACGGCCGGCGACATCGACGCCATGGTGCAGCACATTGGCGCTCGCCAGAAGGACGGCTGGAGCGTTGTGGTTGCCGTGGAGGGTGCCGGACTCGTCGAACGTGCGGGGCAGTTGCTCGCCGAACGCGACATCGGGTCGCGAGCGGTTGACGCCGTGCCAGACGTGTGCGAACCGGGAGTCATCTATCTCGTTCAGGGCACCCTCGAGCACGGCTTTCAGTTGCCCGACATCGCCCTCGAGGTAGTCGTCGAGTCGGAGTTCTACGGACGTTCTGCCTCCTACGACGCGCGTGCACCGCGCAAACTCGCCACCCGCCGCCGCAACGTGGTCGACCCACTGCAGCTCACGTCGGGCGACATCGTGGTGCACGAAACGCACGGCATCGGGCGCTTCCTTGAACTGGTGCAACGCGAGGTCTCGTCGGGCGGTCGTAACCCGGTGAAGACCCAGCGTGAATACCTGCTCATTGAGTACGCGCCCAGCAAGCGGGGGTTCCCGGGAGACAAGCTCTATGTGCCCACCGACCAACTCGATCAGATCACGCGGTACGTGGGTGGCGAAGAGCCGGCGCTGAGCAAAATGGGCGGCAGCGATTGGTCGGGGGCCAAGTCGCGTGCTCGTCGCGCGGTGCGCGACATCGCGGTGGAGCTGGTCAAGCTTTACTCGGCGCGCCAGTCGAGCCGCGGCCACGCCTTCGCCCCCGATACGCCCTGGCAGCGCGAACTCGAAGAGGCGTTTCCGTTTGCCGAGACGCCCGATCAGCTCACGACGATTGACGAGGTGAAGGCCGACATGGAGAGCCCCATTCCCATGGACCGCCTGCTCTCGGGCGATGTGGGTTTCGGTAAAACAGAGGTGGCCGTTCGTGCCACGTTTAAGGCCGTGCAAGACGGCAAGCAGGTGGCTGTGCTGGTACCCACCACCCTGCTCGTGCGCCAACACATGGAGACGTTCCTCGAGCGCTTCGCCGGATTCCCGGTTCACGTGCGCGCCCTCAGCCGTTTTCAGTCAGACAAGGAGGCGCGCGAGACCAAGGCGGGTCTCGTCGACGGCTCGGTAGATGTGGTCATTGGCACGCACCGCATTCTGGCCGACGGCATGGTCTTCAAAGACCTCGGCCTCGTCATCATCGACGAGGAGCAGCGCTTTGGCGTCGAGCACAAGGACGCCCTCAAGAAATTTAAGAACAGTGTTGACGTTCTGGCCATGAGCGCGACCCCCATTCCGCGCACGCTCGAGATGGCCGTCACGGGCATTCGCGAGATGTCGACACTGGCCACGCCGCCCGAAGATCGCCACCCCATCCTCACGTTTGTCGGACCCTACTCCGATAAGCAGTCGGCGGCGGCCATCCGGCGTGAACTGCTGCGCGAGGGGCAGATCTTCTTCGTGCACAACCGCGTGTCGAGCATCAACGCTGCTGCGGCCAAGGTGGCCGAGCTTGTGCCCGAAGCCCGTGTTGCGGTGGCTCACGGCCAGATGTCTGAGACCGATCTCGAGCGGGTGATTGTTGATTTTTGGGAACGCAAGTTTGACGTGCTCGTGACCACGACCATCATCGAGACCGGCCTCGACATCGCCAACGCCAACACGCTCATCATTGATCGAGCTGAAAAGTTTGGCCTGAGCCAGCTGCACCAGCTGCGCGGGCGCGTGGGTCGCGGGCGCGAACGCGCCTACGCCTACCTGTTCGTCGACCCCGAGAAGCCGCTTACTGAGACCGCGCACGATCGCCTCGGCGCACTAGCCGCCAATAACGAGCTCGGGTCGGGCACGCAGATCGCGCTCAAGGACCTCGAGATTCGCGGTGCGGGCAACCTGCTCGGGGGCGAACAGTCGGGTCACATTGCTGGCGTGGGGTTCGACCTGTATCTGCGCATGATCGGCGAGGCCGTATCGGCGTTCCGCGGCGACGTGGTGGAGGGCCAGACCGAACTGCGCCTCGAGATACCCGTGGATGCGCGTATTCCCGAAGACTACGTCGACAGCAAGCGCCTACGCCTCGAGGCGTATCAAAAGCTCTCAGTGGCCAGCTCGCCCACCTCGGCCGATGACCAACTTGGCCTCGTTCGCGACGAACTGACCGACCGCTACGGCGAACTCCCCGCTCCGGTGGAGACGCTCTTCCGGATTTCCACCCTGCGCCGCCGGGCTTATCTTGCCGGCCTCTCGGATGTCGTTGTGATGGGTTCGAACCTTCGCATCACCCCACTCGACCTGCCCGACTCGAAGCAGGTGCGCCTGACGCGCCTCTACCCCGGAGCCAAGTACGTCCCCTCGCATCGGGTGGTGACGATTCCCTTGCCCGAAAACGCGAGCGACCTCGTGGCGTGGGTTAACGAGATTTTTGACGAACTCGTGACGCCCTAGCGCGCCAGGCCAAAAGCGCGCCGCCCACCACGATGCTCACGGCCGATCCGCACAGCACTGCCAGCACTCCTTGGTCGCGCAGTGCGTCATTGTCGGCTAGCGCTAACTCGTTCATCAGCAGCGACACCGTGAACCCGATACCGGACACCGCCGCCACGGCAGCCAAATCCCAGCCTCGCACGCCCGTTCCCTTGCGCGCCGTGAGCGCGATGAGGCTGCCGGCGATCAGGATGCCCACAAACTTACCCACGGGAAGGGCAACTCCGATGCCCCAGAAAACAGGCGACAGCGGAGAGACCGACACATCGGGAATCACCACGAGTGCGGCCACGAAGGCGAACAGGGGCAAGATCACGGCGTTGTTGATGGGCAAGAGGACATGGGCCGCGCGCGCCGAAACCTTGGGGCTCATGAACAGACCGAGGGCTACTCCGGCAATCGTGGCATGCACTCCAGAGACGTAAACGAGGTACCACGTCATGAGGGAGAGCAGGATGATGATGGGGTAGCGCACCGCTTTGGGGCCACGAGTCGCGCTGACAATGCACACGGCGACAATCGCTGTGGCCGCGCCGATGAGCGCTCCCAGATTAAGGCCCTGGGCAAAAACGACGGCGATGATGAGAATCGCCACGAGATCGTCGAGTACGGCCAGGGCTAGGAGAAAGACACGGATGCGCGGGGGTAGGCCGCGCCCCACCAGAGCGATGAGCCCCAGCGCGAACGCGATGTCGGTGGCGACGGGGATTGGCCATCCGCTGGGGTCGGTGCTCCCGGCTATGAGCAGGTAGAGCGCAGCGGGTACGATGACGCCGCCCAGCGCAGCGACGGCCGGTGCCCCCGCTTTTTGCCAGGAATTGAGTTCTCCACGGGTGAGCTCGAAGCGCAGCTCAACGGCGACGATGAAGAAAAACACGGCGAGCAGACCGTCGGTGACCCAGTGGGCCACGCTGAGGTCGAGACCGATGGACGCCGGTCCGACGTATTCGTCGGTGAGCGCAATGAGTCCCGGTCCGGCGACGGTGTTGGCCAGAATCAGTCCGAGCGCCGCGGCTGACGCCAGCGCGATGGCCGCATAGCGATCCGAGCGAAAGACGTGAGTCACGCGACGCGGGGAGGCCATGCGTTTAGCCTATGTGTGCCAGCCGGATGCGCGAGGGTTAGCGCGGCGCTCGTGCGTGACGCTCGAGAAACTCAAAGACCTCGGTCTGATCCACCCCGGGGAAGGTTCCCGTGGGTAGGGGTGAGAGCACGTAGGGATTCATGCGCGCACTCGGCCACACTTTGCCCGCCCAGCGATCGCGCAGGTCGTTGGTGGGGGTCTTGCAGCACGTGGGGTCGGGACACGTCGAGACCTGTCGGTACGTGGTGTCTCGCCCGCGGAACCACTGGGCGTCTTCGAACGGTACGCCGATGCTGATGGCAAACTCCTCGTTGGTGGCGTATCCGGTTTGCGTGGCATCCCAGAACGTGCCCGACGCTGTATCTGTGTACTGGTAAAACTCGGTGGTCCGATTGGTGCGGGTGAAGGCCACCCGGGCAGGCCACTTGCGGCAGATTGCTTGCCCCTCAATGGTTCCGTGGCTATCGGCGGGTATGGGTAGCCCGTCGTTCTCGTAGCCACGAAAGAGTCCGCCATCGTCGTTGACGCGCAAGAAATGAACGCTGAGGTCGAGGTGACTCGTCGCTAGGTTGGTGAAGCGCAGGGCTGCCGCCTCGTGCGTCACACCAAAGGCGTCGCGAAAATCCTCGATGGCAATGTTGCGTTCCGCCTTGGCCTCCCGCAGGAAGGCCACCGACCGTTCCCGAGGCAACAGGCACGCACAAGCGAAATAGTTGATCTCGAGCCGCTGTTTCAAAAACTCCGCGTAGTTCTCGGGGCGCTCGTGACCGAGCAGCCGATGGGCTATCGCTTGGAGGGCCATCGCGCGCAGACCGTGACCTCCGGGGATCGACGCCGGGGGAATGTAGATGCGACCGTTCTCGAGATCGGTGAGGCTGCGGGCCGAGCCAGGCAGGTCGTCCACATAGATCAGAGTAAATCCCGTGAGCTCAGCCATCTCGGCCACGGTCCGGTGCATGAGTGCGCCCGTGGTGTGGCCGGCTCGCTTTACGAGGTCTTCGGCCAGCTCATCGAGCTCGGGCATGTAGTTGGCGTTTTCGCGCTGCACGCGCTGCAACGCGGTGTTTGCCCGCCGAGCCTCTTCGGGCGTCGCGATGGCCTCGCGCGACCGCCGATCAATCTCACGGCTGAGGCCGACAATGACCTCGAGGGCTTCGTCTGGCAGCGATTTGCTATTGCGCACGGTGGGTAGGTTGAGGCTGGCAAATAGCTCGGCGCCCTGAAGCCGCCCGAGTTCAATCTCGAGTTCCGAGCGCCGGTCGGGGGCTTCTCCGGTGAGCAGGTCGGCAAGCGCAACGCCCAGGGCGGTGGCGAGGGCTGTGAGCGCAGACAGTTTGGGCTCGCGCCGACCATTCTCGATCTGCGATAGCTGGCTCGGCAACAGGCCCACGGCATCACCTAGTTGTTCAAGGGTCAGACCGGCCTTGGCGCGAAAAAAGCGGATGCGTTTGCCCAGAATCATGACATCGTTGCTCATTTCTTCACCTTAGGTGAAAAAATTGGAATCTTCACGCATATTTTTGGGTCAAACTCATGATTACCTACCGCAGACTTGAAATGTCTCCGACATTCACACATGCTGTTGAGCATCGGGGACATGAGACGAATGAGACGAAGGAGTTCTATGAACGCCGCAAACGCAGCCCACACGAGCGAAGTGACCAGTGCCACGTCGTTGGGAGAACCCCCCTTCGTCACCAACCGCGCACTTCTGAGGTGGATTTCAGATATTGCCGCCCTCACGCAGCCTGAGCGCATCCACTGGTGTGATGGCTCGCAGGAGGAGTGGTTCGCACTCACGCGTGAACTCATTTCGCAAGACGTTCTCATTCCCCTCAACCCCGAACTTCGCCCGGACAGTTTCCTCGTTCGATCTGATCCTGACGACGTGGCGCGCGTAGAAGACCGCACCTTCATCTGCTCTCTCAGGGAGGAAGACGCCGGTCCCACTAACAACTGGCGCAACCCCGACGCGATGAACGAGGAACTGCGCGGTCTTTTTTCGGGCAGCATGCGTGGCCGCACGATGTACGTTGTGCCGTTCTCGATGGGCCCCCTCGGCGGCCCCATCTCTCAGCTGGGCATTCAGCTCACGGATTCGCCCTATGCCGTTCTCAACATGCGCATCATGACGCGCATGGGCTTTGACGCACTGGCCCTCATCGACGACACAACTCCCTGGGTGCCCGCGGTTCACTCCGTGGGGTTCCCGCTGGTTGACGGTGAGGGTAACCGCACTGCCGATGTGTCCTGGCCGAGCAATAAGACAAAGTACATCTGCCACTTCCCCGAGTCGCGAGAGATTTGGTCGTACGGTTCGGGCTACGGCGGAAACGCGCTGCTCTCCAAAAAGTGCTTCAGCCTGCGCATCGGGTCATACATGGGAAGCCAAGAGGGCTGGCTCGCCGAGCACATGCTCATTCTCAAGCTCACCTCACCCGAGAACAAGGCGTACCACGTTGCCGCGGCTTTTCCGTCGGCCTGTGGCAAGACGAACCTCGCCATGATCACGCCCACCATTCCCGGCTGGAAGGCCGAGACGATTGGCGATGACATCGCGTGGCTGCGTCCGGGCAACGATGGACGCCTGTACGCGATCAACCCCGAGGCCGGCTTCTTTGGGGTGGCTCCGGGAACCGGCGAGAAGACCAACCCTGTGGCCATGCACACTATCTGGGGTAACACCATTTTCACCAACGTGGCACTCACCGATGAGGGTGACGTGTGGTGGGAGGGCATGACCGAGCAGGTGCCGGATCACCTCATCGACTGGAGGGGAGACGACTGGACCCCCGAATCGGGTCGCCTGGCCGCTCACCCCAACTCGCGCTTCACCGTGCCCATTCAGCAGTGCCCCACGCTGTCGGATGAATGGTTTGAGAGTGAGGGCGTGCCCCTTGACGCCATTATCTTTGGCGGGCGCCGCGCGACCAATGTCCCCCTCGTTGCCGAAGCGCTCGACTGGGAGCACGGCGTTTTTATTGGCGCCACGGTCTCGAGCGAACAAACCGCCGCGGCCGAGGGCACCGTGGGTGAGTTGCGGCGCGACCCCTTCGCCATGCTGCCTTTCTGTGGCTACAACATGGCCGACTATTGGCAGCACTGGCTCGACTTAGGCTCGAATATGGGTGCGAATGCTCCCAAGATTTACCAGGTCAACTGGTTCCGCAAAGACGATAAGGGGCACTTCCTCTGGCCCGGCTTTGGTGAGAACTCGCGCGTTCTCGAGTGGATCTGCCGACGTATTGACGGGAAGGCCGAGGCCAACGACCTGCCCACCGGTCGTGTTCCCGCCACGGGCTCGCTGAACCTCGATGGCCTCGACATCACTCCGTCAGACATGTCACAGCTTTTCGCGGTCGACGCCGCCATGTGGTCGGCCGAGTGCGACCTCACCGAGCGCTTCTTCGACCAGTTCGGGTCGCGCCTTCCCAAAGTTTTGACCACACAACTGCAGGCACTGCGCAAGCGCCTGGTGTAGGTCACATGAGGCCGCGATGTGCATCGGATCGTCTCACCGGTTCCATCGCTTATCAAGAAGTGGGGGCATCCGGCTCGTCTCATCGGATGCCCCCACTTTCTCGTGCAACAATGACTGCCACACCGGGCTTTTGTGCCGGTGGTCGAAGATGAAGCGGAGTGTTCATGGCGAGTGAGAGCGAGTCCTCAGGTCTCAGCGAACTGACCGAGGTCATCGAGCGATTGCGCGATGCGGGCGGTTGTCCGTGGTGCTCGGAGCAGACCCACGAGTCGCTCGTGCAGTATCTGGTCGAGGAGACATACGAACTCGTTGAGGCCATCGAGGCCGGCGACCGAGACGACGTCATTGAAGAACTGGGCGACGTGCTCTACCAGGTGATGTTTCACGCCAGTCTGGCCGCGTCAACGCCCACCGAAAACTACACGCTCAACGAGGTTGCGCATCGAGCGGCCGAGAAAATGATCGGGCGCCACCCGCATGTGTTCGGTGACGTTCAGTACGAAACCGCCGATGACGTGATTGCCGTGTGGGAAGAACTTAAGAAGGCCGACAAACCCGGCCGCGAATCCACGCTCGACGGGGTTCCGCAGACTATGCCCGCCCTCGCGCTCGCCGACAAGCTCTTGGGCAAGGCGGCCAAACTCGATCTCATCGATATCGGTGGGCCGGCGCCCTTTAAGTTCGAGAGCGAAGACGAGTTGGGCCCGCTGCTCATGGCCATTGTGGCGTCGGCCAGGGCACAAGGCCTCGATTCAGAGCGCGCCCTGCGTTCCGCTCTGCGCGAGTTGCAGATCGACATTCGTGAAGCAGAGGCAACCGGCGCCGACTAGGGGTATTGGCTCGGGGCGTGAGGCGGATGTTGTCAACGGTCGCAGGCGAGCAACTGTTCGCGATAGTTCAGAATGTGACGGTCGATGGGGGCAGCGGCGACACCGGACAGTGTGCGGATGTCGTCGGTGACCAGCGACATCTCATCGGCCCGGATTGAGTAGAAGCAGCTGCGGCGAGACTCCTTCATAGCGACCGGGTCGGGCAGGCCCTTGGTCAGGAGACGGTTAAAGTCGTCGACGTCTTCGTATGCCAGTCGCGTTCCGAGAAGACTGTTGATGCGATCCGCGGTCTGACTAAACGTGAGTGCTTCGGGGCCGGTGAGGTTGTACGTCTTGCCCTCATGACCCGCCGTGCGGAGTGCTCCGGCAACAGCCGCGCCGATGTCTCGACGCGAGACCCAGCCGGTGGCTCCATTACCGCCGGGGGCTGCGCACAGGCCCTGATCAAACATGTGAGGTGCGCTGGCCTGATACAGACTGGTGCGCAGGAAGGTGAACGGCACGCCCGAGGCCCGAATCATGTCTTCGGTTTCCGCGTGCGAAACGCTGTGAATAAACACGGCGTCAGTGGCGGCGTTGACGAACGACAGGTAGGCGAGCTGGGCTACGCCAGCCTGTCTCGCCGCTTCGACGAAGGCGGTGTGTTTGCGCATCCTCTCGTCGTGAGTTTCATAGAGCGACACCATGAAGACGCGGTCGCCCGGATTGAGCGCGTCGGCTAAGCGCTGCGGATTGGCAAAGTCTCCTTCGACCACGTGTGCCGCGCCTAAGTGGGCGGCTCGAGCGGCATCGCGAACCAAGAGTTTGACCTCAACGTCCGACTCAATCAGCAGGCGGGCAGCTTCGCCACCCACGTGACCAGTCGCGCCGGTGATGACGATCATGGTTTCTCCTTTGGGCCGGGGCCTTCATTCTCTCGCGAGAAGACCCGGCGCGTATAGTTTCACCATGCGCACAGCGCCCGAATTCTTTAATGCGGCCCTGCGCAGTAATCCAGAAGCGAGCGCGGTGGTCTTCTTTGATTCCGAGCTGTCTTACACCTCCGTGAACGCGCGGGCGAATGCGGTCGCCGTGTGGCTGCGGGCTCAGGGCATCGAACCCACTGATCGTGTCGTTGTGCAGCTACAGAACGTGCCGCAATTTGTGATTATTGCGCTCGCTATGTGGCGCATCGGCGCCGTACTTGTTGCCGTCAACCCCATGTACAAGCGCGATGAACTTGCCCACGCCATTACCGATAGTGGCGCGGTTCTTTTTATTGGTGCTGCGCAGTCGGCCCCGGAGGCCCGCGCCGCCTGCGAACTTGCCAATCTGGAATCCGCCTTTTTCGTTGACGAGTTTCACCTACAGTCGCGGAATGATGAGCGCCTGCATGTGTCGGCGCCTGCACAGCATGTCGATTCAGCGCTTGCCGCAATCCTGGGCGGATCGAGTGAGGCAATCCCCCGTAAAAGGACGGGTGTGCTGGCAGACGTATCGCCGGAGGACCCCGCACTGATTTGCTACACGTCCGGGACGTCAGGTAGCCCCAAGGGCGCTCTCATGTCGCATGACAACATTGCCGTGAGTGCCATTGCTTACCGCGACTGGTGGCAGATTCCCGAGGGCACCGCTATCGCCGCAGTGGCACCCCTGTGTCACATCACGGGAATCATTTGCGGGCTCCTATTGCCGTGGCTCACGGGCGCGGCCGCCATCATGACCTACCGTTTTCACCCCGACGTGTTGCTCGAGGCGTTCACCGAACACCGCCCGGGTTTCATGGCTGCCACGGCAACGGCGTATCAGGCACTGCTGGCGTCACCCCTGGCCGGGCCCGAACGCTTCTCATCGTTTCGAACCCTGTGTTCCGGTGGCGCGGCCTTGCCAACGGCCGTGCTCGATCGATTTCAGCAGGAAACAGGTCACTACGTGTTCAACGGCTACGGTCTCACCGAAACCTCTGCTGCGTGCATGTCGGTGCCGTGGGGAAGCATCGCCCCCACCGATGAAGAGTTTGGCGTGGTGTCAACCGGGCGCATGCTCGACGGCTTCAGCATCCGCATCCTCGATGACGAGCGTAAGGAAGTGACTGCGGGTGAGCTGGGCGAAATCGCCATCTCGGGCCGGGGCGTCTTTAGCGAATACTGGCAGCGCCCCGAGGTCACTGCCGAAAGTTTTGTTGACGCCTACTTTCTCACCGGAGACATCGGGTGTATCCGAGACGACTGGATCTATGTTCTCGACCGCAAGAAAGAACTGATTAACGCGTCCGGCTTCAAGGTCTCGCCGCGCGAGGTTGAAGATGTGCTCTACCGCCATCCGGCTGTTCGCGAGGCAGGCGTCACCGCCATGCCGGATGACTATCGCGGCGAGGCTGTGCTCGCGGTGATTTCGTTGCGCGCCGGCGAATCCGTCGATGTCGACGAAGTACGGGCGTTTGTGCGGGAACGCCTCGCGGCCTACAAGGTGCCGGCCAGGGTTATCGTCGTCGACGAGTTGCCAAAGAACACGAACGGCAAGATACTGCGTCGCGAGTTGGCGGCACTCGCCATGCGAGAATAGGGGTCATGGCGCGCGACGTGAATCCCCCTCGAGGTATGCGCGATTTTCTGCCGGCAGAGAAGGCTGCCCGCGAGCACGTCCTGGGCGTTATTCGCCAGACTTATGCCGCTCACGGCTTCGATGAGATCGAGACACCGGTGGTCGAAGACTTCGACCGCCTGCACTCCGGTTTGGGTGGCGACAACGAGAAGCTTGGGTTTAGCGTGCTCAAGCGCGGCCTCTCCCACGACGATCTGACGGCGGCCTCCGCCGCGGGCGATCCACACGCGCTGGCCGACCTGGG
>CAIOGW010000066.1 GCA_903857985.1 uncultured Microbacteriaceae bacterium | reverse complement strand
TTGCATGGCATTAGTTCTAACACAGTGCAATGCACAGTGCAACAACCGATGTCGCGTGTTGGACAAAAGAAATCAGCCCCGGCCAGTTACGGCCGGGGCTGACTGCTGTTCGCGCTATTTACGACAGTGGATCGGACAGGAATAGCAGACCGGCAGCGGCTCGTCATACGGCTGAGCGGTCCCGTGCCGCTGACGCACCAGATAAGCCGCTAACGACTCACTGGTGATCAGGGCACGGGCACCGATCTTGACTCTCCGCAAATCCCCGGACTTGATCAGCTCGTACACAGTGGTGCGGCTGATCCCACCCAGCTCGGACTGGGCATCCTTTATGGACAGCAATCTCCGCGGCGCGGATTGTCCTGAAATAGTCACGATGACCTGCGCTTCTTCTGATAGTTTCTGGCAGACTCCGCCGCGTGCAGCTTCTTGTAGACCTCGCGTGCCAATTCCGGGTCGGTCAGTAGTTTGTCCACGATGGCCTGGGCTGGGGTGCGTTCGTCTGACCAGTTCACCCGCCAGTACTGCTCGCGCTTCGCCCGACCGCACCGAGCACGCTCACCGACTGGCGACTTCTCCGCGGTCAACTGACCGGTCTTGCCGGCCCAGCCCAGCTCGACGGCTTTCGCCGCCAAGTCGGTGTTGAGCGAGTCGGCTGCCTGATACTCCCGTGCCGCCTGCTCCAACGGCCGCCGCCGGCGTTTATCGGCATGCGGATCCATGAACGGCACCAACTCCTTGGACCGTTTGTTGTAGGCCAGGACTCGAGCCGCGTCATCCCGTTGCACGCCGGTGGCGATCAGGAAGTAGTCAAACTCCGACGGACGAAACCGGAAGTGCCCCGTCGCGAACGTGTAGTCCCGCCACGCTCCAGACTCGGCAATGTCGACGAAAGCGTCAGCCAACTCGGCGATCCGCGTCAGGTTCTTTATCTTGCTGACGAACTGAGATACCAGCTGTGCGTTCTTATCTACCTTCATGGTCACCCCTCCTATCCGTCGAATCGTTTCGGCATCTTCTTGCCAGTGCGGCGACAGAACTCAGCCACCGTCTCCCTGGCAAAGTCCAGCGCCACCGCCAACTGATCCACCGTGGCGCTCTCACGGCCACCCTTCGGAATGCTGGCCGCCTGGTTCACCTTCCAAGCAAATACCGGCACGGGGCACTCCGACTCTGCGTTGTGTTTCCACCAGCCTTCAAGGACGCGGATGCGCTTCTGTAACGTCTGTGCCCGCTCCTCGGTGGTGCGCTGACGGGTCTTTACGTCGGCCATCATCGAGTCCACGTCAGGGATGTCATCAAACGGCTGCTGCATCCTGAAATCGTTCAACGCCACCAGAATCCGAGGTGCCAGCACCTCAGCGCCAGAAACGTTCCGTGCCACAAGGGCACTGACAAACACACTGAGATCGTTAACCGCAAAGCTGCTCAGGGCTTCCCGGCCGTCCGAAATGGTGACCCGCTGTTGCGACACCTCTTGGACCAGCACGTCGAAGCGGTTACCCCCCGGCGGCGGAGGTGGCCCCGTGAGTGGAGTAAAAATCGGGCAGGGGCATTCGGTGCACGGCCCCGACTCGGGGTGCGAAGTTTCGTAGTGGCCGCAACCGCAAATCTTGCCAGGAGTAGAAGCTACGTCTGGGTTATATGCTTTCAGGTACTCCACCAGATGCTCGACAAGTTCAGGAATATCCGGGATCACTACGGCGGCCGGGATGACTCCGTTCTGCCGCTCATAGTCGGTCACCCGCATCGCCCTAGCAATGACCTGATGGATGTACATTTTGGTCAATGTCCTAGATGCGTATCCGATCACGGCGATGTCGGAGCAGTCGTAGCCTTCGCCGGCCATGCCGACCGTGCACAGCACACCGACCCGCTTGCTGGTTCTGAACTTCCGCAACGTGTCAATAGCGTTGGGACCTTCTTCGGACACGGCGATCTCGGCGAGCGGAGGCCAGCCCCGTTCTTTCATCTGCCGGTCCACTTCGTCTCGGAACAGGTACGCCTCTTTCTGTCCCGGCGCAACGATCAGGGCTTTGGCGTGGTACTTGCCCAACGCCCGGTGCGCGGCCTCTAGGCGGTCCAGCACCGCCGCGACAAAGGCCTCCCTGTAGTCCTCGGACTGAGACAGCGCCAGCATCGCCGCACGGGCTGCGGGTTTCTCGTCCAGGTCACAGACATCAGCTTCGGTCACGGTGTCGGACTGGGTGTCTGACACTTCGACGCGAGCATTAAGGCGGTAGATGTCCACGGGGCGCAACTGGCCGAGCGCAATGAGTTGTTCGGCGCTGACGGTGTAGTCGGCTTGCGCGCGTATCCGTCCGTCGCCCACGTCGATGTAGCGGACGGTGGAGATGCGTTCGTCTCCGCGCGACCGCCATAACGTGCCCGAAAGGTTCAGAACACCACGGACCGTGATGTCTTGGTCAACCACACCAGCGAGCTTTTTGACGTTTTTCGCCCAGGCTGCTGACTCTTTGAGGTGCTTCTCTCCGACGTGGTGCACCTCGTCAAGAACCACCAACGTTCGGCGACCGTCTTTGTTATCACTCATGGTCTGGTGAATTTCCAAGGACGAGTCGTTTAGTGATTGATAGGAGTTAACGACCCCGTGCTGCCCTGCGCGTTCGACCTCGTGATTGCACTTCAACTCCAGGTGACGGGCTTTCTGCAACCCCTCGGCCCACTGTTCGACCAGCGTCTTGCGAGGCACCAGCACCAGCATCCGGTCGATGACGTCCAGCCCGTGAAGAGCTTCAAACACCAGGCCGGCAAATGTGGTCTTGCCGGCGCCCGGAGCTGCCGACACGGTGGCGACCTGATCGTTGATGATGCGCTTCACGATCTTGTCGAGGGCTTCCTGCTGCCATTCACGCGGCTGAAATCGGGTGTCCTTGGCGTCTGCTGATCCCCACGTCAGATTGCAGGGGACGCACCACGCTTCCATGTTCTCGGGGATTGCGGGGCCGTGGTTCTTGTGGGACCGCAGGTGTGCGGCGTGGAAGTAGTCGATGGTGATCGGGTCACCACACTTCTGGCACTGACCATCGGAGCGGAGGAAGATGCCTTCCCGTTCCGTGCGTGACAATTTGCGACGATCTGACATGATGAACATGCCTCCTTACTGGCGTTTGTGGGGCTCAGGAACAGGTGCGGATGACAGTCCGCACCTGTTTTTTGTTTACTCTGGCGACGTTACACCGCACGGCTGTGTATTGCAACGCACAGCCGCGTACAGCGTTGGTTGTGTTGGATAGCGCCAGTTACGCCAAACCCGTGTGCGTCCATATGTGTCCATACAAGTTCGCTTTGCAACACCTATTGCGCTCTATCCACACCCTGTGCAACACTTTGTGCATGACTGTTTCATTTATCGGAGGCGGCGGGACTCACATCCCGCAATGGGACATGCAGGACCGCCTCGGAAAAAGCCTGCGTGATTCCGGCCTGTCCGTTGCACAGGCCGCCGAATATTTCGGCGTACACCGCAACACCGTTTCTGGCTGGATGCACGGACGTATCAAACCCGACACCCGCACACTCCGACTGTGGGCAATGATGACCAACGTGCCCTACGAATGGCTCGTCAACGGCACCGAACACGGCCCGGATGGTGGGAGCCGCCTGGGGGAATCGAACCCCCCACCTATTCATTACAAGGGAACCGAAATCCCGCTGTTTGATGGTCTCATCGCGGCCTAAGCCGGTAAAACCGATGTTTGTGGCTGGACCCCCAATCCCTTCCTTCCCTGTTGTTGAGCAGTGGGCGACCTGGCAGTACGCCAAAGGGCTGTCCCGCAGAACCGTAGAAGAGCGTTGCCGGCTGATCTGCCGGATTGCCGCCGACATCGGCACCCACCCCGACA
>CAIOGW010000065.1 GCA_903857985.1 uncultured Microbacteriaceae bacterium | reverse complement strand
GGTGCCCTGGCAGCCGGTCTGCTGGCAGCTGGTGCCGCACTCGTGTGGCGCGCACGTCGCAGTAACTAGTTTCACAACAAGGTAACGAGCTACGCTCTCCCGGATGATCCGGGAGAGCGTAGCTCGTTAAGAGTGCGACAGTGCGAGGAAGCCGCGAGGCACGTGTCGGCTAGCGCGACCCGGTCTGTACGCGACGGCGCTGACCGGCCGGGCGCGATGCCGTGCGCTGTGAACCATCGCCACCGCTGCGAGCAGCAGATCCCGAACCGCCCGAACGTTGGTTGCCCGAACTGGAGTGACGTGACCGGTCGTGAGCGGTGCGATCGCTACCCGTGCGCTGTCCACCAGAGCGTGGGCTGTCAGACCGGGGGCCTCCGGAGCGCGCCGCGCGCTTACGCTGCGCGTTGGCTCCGGTCGATGTTCCCGTCCGCTGAGGCGCGGCCGCGCGAGGTGCGGGCTTCACGTATTCCGCCACGTCACCGATCAGGGCAACAACTTCGGGCGAGGAGGCCGTGACCTGCGTGGGCGTGACCGTGATGGCGGCCTTCTTGAGCAACGCGGCCAAGTCCTTCTTCTGTGTGGGCAGGCAGATGGTCACCACGTCGCCGTCGCTTCCGGCACGAGCTGTGCGACCCGAGCGGTGCAGATACGCCTTGTGCTCCATGGGCGGATCCACGTGAATCACGAGCTCGATGTCGTCCACGTGCACGCCACGTGCCGCGACGTCGGTGGCCACGAGCACCTTGACGGCGCCAGATGAGAACGCCGCGAGGTTGCGGTCACGCGCGGGCTGCGACAGATTGCCGTGCAGGTCAACGGCCGGAATGCCAGCAGCGGTGAGTGCCTGCGCCAGTTTCTTGGCGTGGTGCTTGGTGCGCATAAAGAGGATGCGACGTCCGCTACCCGAAGCGAGCGACTGAACCAACTGCTTCTTGGATTCCGCGGTCGGCGTTTCGAACACGTGGTGCGTCATGGCGGCAACGGGCGAGTTGGCCTCGTCAACCGAGTGCATCACCTCGTTCTGGAGGAAGCGCTTCACGAGCTTGTCCACGCCGTTGTCGAGGGTGGCGCTAAACAGCAAGCGCTGTCCGCCCTGCGGGGTGGCGTTCAGAATGCGAGTGACCACGGGGAGGAACCCGAGGTCGGCCATGTGGTCGGCCTCATCGAGCACTGTGATTTCAATCGCATCGAGATGCAAGAAGCCCTGGCCCATGAGGTCCTCAAGGCGGCCCGGAGTGGCCACAACAATATCGACGCCCTCCTTGAGCGCCGCCACCTGGCGGTTCTGCGAGATGCCACCAAATATCACGGTGGTCTTGAGTCGGTAAGCGGCTGCGAGCGGCTTGAGTGCGGCATCAATCTGAGTGGCCAACTCGCGCGTCGGCGCGAGGATCAGGCCGAGGGGCCGGCCGGGACGACGCTGACCACCGGCGAGGGTGGTTCCCAGACGCGCGGCCATGGGGATGCTGAAGGCAAGCGTCTTGCCCGAGCCGGTCTTGCCGCGACCGAGCACGTCTCGTCCAGCGAGCGTGTCGGGCAGGGTGTCGACCTGAATGGGGAAGGGGGTATCGATACCCGCTGCTTCGAGAACCGAAACGAGCGGGGCAGGCACGCCGAGCGCACCAAAGGGGTTGAGAGACAAAAGGGATATTCCTTAGGTTGTGTTCTCGTTGCACGCGCAAAGGCGCACACAGCGAGATGATGGCGAAGGTGCCAGAGGCGGCACATCCGTTCGCCGCAAGAAAAATGTCAACCGATGTGAACCGGTGAGGGAAGAGACTTCCGACGTGCGCCCGTCAAGATTTCGACGCATTCATTGAGTCGATGACTAGGCACGTGTTCCCAGAGTAGCGCACAATCGTCATGGAAGACTCGACGCGGTCCCCACACAGGCAAACGTTCAGGTTGGGACACCTGGGATTACATCTCGCCTCCACCAAACGTTCAGGTGGGGACACCTAGGGTTAGGCCTAGCCCCCATTCGGTGGGCTGCGCAACAGTAACAACTAAATAAAGGAATAGTACCCACATGACGAACATCGTAGAAACCGCAGTAGCGGCCGGAAATTTCACCACGCTCGTCGCCGCAGTAACCGCTGCAAACCTTGCTGAAACACTTTCGGGTCCTGGCCCGTTCACCGTCTTCGCTCCCACCGACGAGGCATTCGCCAAGCTCCCCGCAGGAACCGTTGAGGGCCTCCTCAACGACATTCCCGCACTGACCACCATCCTCAAGCACCACGTTGTTGCCGGTAAGGTAATGGCCGCTGATGCTGCTGCGCTCACCAGTGCGTCGCCCCTCGACGGTGGCGACCTCGTCATCGACGCAACTGACGGAGTCACCGTTGGTGGCGCCAAGGTTGTCACGGCAGACCTCGTCTGCGACAACGGCGTGATTCACGTTGTTGACACGGTCATCCTGCCGTAATCCATTAAACGAAAAACT
>CAIOGW010000064.1 GCA_903857985.1 uncultured Microbacteriaceae bacterium | reverse complement strand
CCGGGGCGAGACATCGGCTGGGGCGTGGCCCTCGTCGCCATTATTGGCATCCCCGGAATTTTGCTGTACATCGCCGGTAACGCGCTCGGAATTACCGTCACCATTGTCCCCACCGCCCTCGGAACGTACTGGTGGACCATCCCCGTTCTGATTCTCGTGGCCGCTCGCGCGTCGCTCGAAGAGGAAATCATCGTGGTGGGTTACCTCTTCACACGCCTGCGCGAACTCGGCTGTAAACCCTGGGTCATCATCGGTATCAGTGCGGTCTTGCGCGGCAGCTACCACCTCTATCAGGGCTTCGGGCCGTTCGTGGGAAACGTTCTGATGGGCATCCTCTTCGGACTCGCCTACCAACGCTGGGGCCGTGTCATGCCCCTGGTCATTGCGCACTTCATTCTCGACGTGCTGTCGTTTACGGGCTATGCGCTCGTGGCATCGCTGATACCCGGATTCCTGCCCGGCACATAGGACTCTGGCACATAGAGCCCCGGCATCCAGATCGGCGACCTACGGAAACACAAAATCGCCAACTCCGACGGCCAGCGACTTTGTGGACTCCCCCCAAGACGGAATCCACTTCAACCTTAGTGAAGAAATATTCACTCTGACCAAAACTGTCGTTTTATTACCACCGCGAGCGCCCGACAAAAGTGACGTCAGTTGTCTTCACTCTCTCGGAAGACGTGGGCATAGTGCAGGCTTCGACACTGACTTTCACAGGTTGCCGTGGTTTCTTAGGGGGTATGCCCTCACACCGCTCCTTGGCGGTGCCGAATTTTGGCGCCCTGAGATCGGAGTTTCGTCGTCTTCGAAGCGACGCAGGACTCACCTACGACGCGCTGGCCGAAAAGACCGGCGTGAGTCGCCGTACCCTGATCTCCATCGAGAATGGTCAGTCGAACGGATCGGTTGAGACGTGGTACCTCATTGCCGGCGCTCTCGAGATCACGATGGCTGACCTGATGCGCTCGCTCGACTCGATCGACAAGTAAGGCTCCTAGCGCGCCGAGGCCCCGCGACCTCACTGCCCCTTCTGCCTAGACGCCCGCGAACGCCTCTGGTGGCGGGCATGAGCACACCAGGTTGCGATCGCCGAAGGCGTTGTCTACCCGGCGCACCGGCGGCCAGTACTTAGACCGGATGCGCGTGAGAGTGGTGAGATCTGTGGTCTCGTGAGCAAACGGGTACACCGCCAGAGTGCGCGCGTAGGGACGCTCCCACTCCCCCGTGAGATCGGCCGCCGTGTGCGGGGCGTTGACAAGCGGATTGTTGTCGGCGGGCCACGTACCCTCGGCCACGGCATCCGCCTCGAGGCGAATGGCAATCATCGCGTCGATGAAGCGATTGATCTCGTCGAGGTCTTCGCTCTCGGTGGGTTCGACCATGAGCGTGCCGGCAACCGGAAAGCTCATGGTGGGCGCGTGGAAGCCGTAGTCGATGAGACGTTTGGCCACGTCATCCACGGTCACCCCCGTGCGCTCGGTGAGCGGCCGCAGATCGAGAATGCACTCGTGCGCGATGAGGCCGTTTTCACCGGTGTAGAGCACGGGGTAGTAATCAGCCAGTCGGCGCGCGATGTAATTGGCCGAGAGAACAGCCGTAGCTGTTGCGTGGCGCAGACCCTCGGCGCCCATCATGCGCACGTACGCCCACGAAATGGGCAGAATACTGGGGCTGCCGAACGGGGTGGCAGAAATCTGCGGACCCCCGTGATTTACCATGCCGAGACCCTGCGGTGTTAGCAGGGTGCGGTCCTTCATTGCGGTGCCGCCGTGGCCGGGAAGGTAGGGCGCGAGGTGCGCCTTGGCACCCACCGGACCCACGCCCGGACCACCGCCACCGTGCGGAATGCAGAAGGTCTTGTGCAGGTTGAGGTGCGACACATCGCCACCGAGGTCGCCGTAGCGCGCAAACCCGGTCATGGCGTTCATGTTGGCGCCGTCGACGTAGACCTGTCCGCCGGCGTCGTGCACGGCGCGCGTGACCTTGAGGATCTCGTGCTCGTAGACACCGTGGGTTGAAGGATACGTAATCATGAGGGCGGCAAGTTCGTCGCCCGCCTCGGTAATTTTCTGACTCAGGTCAGCAAGGTCGATGTTGCCGAGTTCGTCACATCCGACCACCACCACGCGCATACCCGCGAGGATGGCGCTGGCGGCATTGGTGCCGTGTGCGCTCGAGGGAACAACGCACACCGTGCGCTGGGCGTCGCCGTTGGCCAGGTGATACGCCCGAATGGCCAGAAGGCCGGCGAGTTCACCCTGGCTGCCCGCGTTGGGCTGCAGCGACACGGAATCGTATCCCGTGACCTCGATCAACCACGCCTCGAGATCGCGCACGAGTCGGTCGTAGCCCTGGGCATCCGCAGCCGGTGCGAACGGGTGGAGGCCCGAGAACTCCGGCCAACTCACGGCAGCCATCTCGGTGGCGGAGTTGAGCTTCATGGTGCACGAGCCGAGCGGAATCATTCCCCGGTCGAGCGCATAGTCGTAGTCGGCGAGGCGCTTGAGATAGCGCATCATGCTGGTTTCCGACCTGTGCGAGTTGAACACCTCGTGGGTGAGGAACTCGCTCGTGCGGATAAGCTCCGCCGGAAGAGCGGATTCGGTGACCTTGGAGGGCTTACCGCCAAGAATCGCAAGCAGTTCGTCAACTTCGGCATCCGTGGTGGTCTCGTCGACCGAAATCGAAAGCTCATCACCGGTGCGCCGCAGCAGGTAACCGGCCTCGGCAGCGCGAGCCTCGAGGGAAGCGGCATCCGCGGACGCAAAAGTCACCGTGTCGAAGAAGGAGGCGTGGGTCGGCGAATGACCACCGGTGGCAAGACCCACGGCCAAGCGGGTGGCCCGGCTGTGCACGTTGCGGGCGATGTCGCGCAACCCGTCGGGGCCGTGATACACCGCGTACAT
>CAIOGW010000063.1 GCA_903857985.1 uncultured Microbacteriaceae bacterium | reverse complement strand
GTTAGCGGAAGTGGACATGACTGGAATGGGCATCTCGTCGTTCGACGGTCTGGTCTGTGTGGTTACGGGCGGTGCGTCGGGTATCGGCCGGGGCATTGCCGAGGCCTTGGTGCGCGAGGGTGCGCACGTGGTGATTGCCGACATTGAAGAGGGTGTGCTCACCGAGACCGCCGGGCAGATTGGTTCGACGCCTGTGCTCACCGATGTGAGCGACCGCGCGAGCGTGCAGGCCCTGGCCGATCGCGTGCTGGCCGAGCACGGCCGCATCGACATCGTGTTCAACAACGCCGGGGTAGGCCACCTCGCGCCCTTTGCCGAGCTGGGCACCGACGACTTTGCGTGGGTGCTGAACGTGAACCTGTGGGGTGTGATTCACGGCATGTCGGTGTTTTTGCCCATTGTGCGCGACACGTCGACCTCGGGCTGGTTGGTCAACACGGCGTCGATGGCCGGGGTATTTGATGCGCCCGGCATGGCCGCCTACTCCGCATCGAAGTTTGCGGTGGTTGCCCTCACCGAGACCGTGGCGCAAGAACTGCACGGTGTTGCTGGCGCACCGGGCGTCTCGGTGTTGCTGCCCGGCCTGGTGAACACCGAGATTGCGCGCAGTGAGCGCAACCGCCCCACGCGCGCCGCTGCCGCCGCACCACCACAGCTCGATCAGATTCCGCCGGGCCGCATGCTCGAGCCCGCCGAGGTGGGCACCATCGTGGTGGAGGGCTTGCGCCGAGGCGATCTGTATCTCGTTACCCACCCCGAGATGCTGCCCCTGGTGCGCGAGCGCCACGAGCGCATCGAGCGCGCGTTTGAGCAGGCCGGCAAAGAATAACCATCGGCACAGAACCGATTGACACCCAATAGATTGACACCGTGCTCACTGCAGGCGTTGACCTAGCGGCCGAGCCCAAAGGCACGGCGCTCGCCGTGATCGAGTGGGGCGAGAAGGCCACGCTGCTCGAGTTGACCGTGGATGTTGCCGACGAGCAGATTACGCATGCCGCCTCGCGGGTTGAGAAGCTCGGCATCGATTGCGCGCTGGGCTGGCCGGTGGAGTTTGTCGACTTCGTGCGGGCCAACGCCGGCATGCACGTGGAGCCCGCCGAGTTTGACGGCGGCATGGAGTGGCGTCGCCGGCTGGCGTATCGCGAGACCGATCGCAGCGTGCGCGAGCACACCGACCGCTGGCCGCTGAGTGTCTCCACCGACCGCCTCGGGCTCACCGCCATGCGCTGCGCCGGGCTGCTCTCGCGCCTGCAGGCTGCCGGCATCCCCATCGACCGCTCGGGCGCGGGCCTCGTGGTGGAGGTCTATCCCGGCGCGTCGCTGCGCCAGTGGGGCTTCGCCACGCAGGGCTACCGCGCGTCGGCCGACATTCGGCAGCGCCTGCTGGCCGACCTCGAGGCCGCGGCCCCCTGGTTCTCGGCCGGCCCCCACCGCCAACTCATGATCGACTCGTGCGACGCCTTCGATGCCGTGATTGCGGCCTTCTCGTCCCGCGCCGCCGCGCTGGGTCAGTACCTGAAGCCGACGGCCGTGCAGCTGGAGCGTGCTCGGGTTGAGGGGTGGATTGCGGTTCCTAATGCTCTAATTCCAGCCCTCTTCCAAGGGCGAGCATGAGTTATAAAACGCGCCTCAAGGTGATGAACGCAAGTGCGCCAAAAAACTTGTTTCGCGCACACTAATTTGCGAGGTGGACGAGGCCCAGTCTTTGCAAAGCGAAGCGCCCGTTAAGTGCCTGAATCGTCTCAGGACTTAGGACCCTGCGGCCAGATTTCGAAACCAAGACAACAATTGCTGCGTTGTAGCCGAAAGAACGATAAACGATTCCTTGGCCGATGGCGGTTGCTAGCTGACCCGAGTAGCTGGAACCATTCAGGAATTTCACTTCTACCGCAAGCTCACGACTGCCTAAATCATTGACGCCCAAATCTGGGAAAAACTTTTGACCATCGAACATTACGGGCAGTGGCCTTTCGCCACCATCAAATCGAGTCACAAGGGTTGGGTGAGAAAGTGAAGCGACGTGATCCACTAATGCCGGAGCGATCGCCCGGGCGGTATATGCGGGTTCTCGTTCGTCTTCGAAGGGTTCGTCCCAAGAGATCGAATGAAGTTCCTCCAACACGCCCGTGTGGAGTTTGTTCAGTTGATTTTCAGTCAGCAATTTCTTGGCAACTAGTCAAGACGAGATTCTTTGGCCTCGATTAGGTCGCCCATCACTCCAGTCAGCCCTGTTCCGCCTGCGACCTTGGCTTCCAATAGTCCCTCGTAGACCTTACGGGCACCGGCGAGGCCGGCAAGACCTGCGTAGTTTGTCTTTTCCAAGGTAATTCCGCCATTCCTCACATGCGAAATCGCAGAGTCAAAGTCTTCTTGTTTGACGGTTTGTTTTTCAACGAGCTCATTTATCACCACAGGAGCAAGTTGGCTTAAACCTATGGCCCCAATCGATTGGAAAAGTATGTACTTCACTTTTTTTGTGTCCTGCCATGCTTCGGGATAATTCTTTTTTACTGCGGTCCAGAAACGGGAAATAAGCGTCTTAAGCAGTTGCGCGTTGTCAACCAGCTCTTTGAGTCCGTCTTTGTCGGTGTGCGCGCGGGCGAGTAGTTCGGGCGGCATTTGTGAAACAACTATTGGGTCTAGGCCCCTCAAAGTTTGAGCGACCATTGATTTGAGAAGGGCTAGGTTGATCGGCGGAGTGTAGCCAAGAGCCTCTACGACGCCCTTTTTGGCGCCTCCGGTAAAAACAACGTTGTTGAAGATCTCCCCAGACTCAACGAGGCGTTTTGCAAACCATAGGGGTCTTGTCTGCCCATTGAGGAGAAGCCGATCTCCCTCTAACGCCATTGAGATTTGCGCCAAGTAAGAGACATCAACTTTTTCTTGCTTACCGTTTATGTCCGCAAAAAGCTTACGTTCTTGATTTTTTGACAGACCAATAAAGAGAGCAAAGGAAATTTTGGGGAAGAGGTCGTCACTACCACGGTCTTCGATAGCCGGAACACGGCTGAGTCGATGGTTCCCGTCCATCCGGCTGATGCTCGGGTCAAAATTCTCAGACGGGTACTTGATTGCGTCGAGATGAATTCGCAAATCGACGATTTCAGGTTCTTCGCCAATCCCGTCCAAGGAAGAGAAATCGATAACTTCCCCATCCTTGATGATCTCAACCGCTCCGATTGATCTGACATTGAAAATTACCTCGGGAAAAGATCTTGGGTCTGTTTCCGAGTCAACTGTGTTTGCGGTCAACGCATACTCGGACGCTTCCTTGGCGTGTTTGGGCTTCAAATCCCTTTGGGTGCCGAACGGATTTAACTTTTCGTCATAGATGTCCGGGCCGCTAACGTCAGCAGCTAAGTCCAGGGGCATGAAACCCCGAACTTGTGCAAGGTTTAGATTTCGCCCAAGAACACAATTCTTGATTTCGATGATCTCTCAATAGCTGTTCACAAGACCATTGCTCATGTCAGTCCGCCCCTTCTTCTGTTGAATTGATATCGATGTCAAACTCCCTGTGCATTGAGAATGCCCACTTTGTCCAGGCGCGAATCGTGCTGGCACGCCTTTGGCGCGTGACTGGGCTTTTATCAGGGTCGAACTGTGAAACTATGTCGAGTGCTTTCGAGCTTGAAAGATCGCCGGAGGCCATAGCCTCCGTGATCGCCCTCTTCACAAGAGGGTACTTCAGCATCGCATTCACAATTATTTGCGCCTGCAGACGGGGCTCCCCAGCCGCGACTGCCACGCCTGAGTTCGAGAGCTCAACGGGGGCCGCGCTTCCGTCTTCAATTGAACTCATGTTGAGAAGCCCTAGAACTCTTGCGGCGTCAACGTAGTAAGCCACCTGCCTCGGGACGACGCCCAACAGGGGAGAAATCTCCTTTGAACTTTGTGGACCCGCGGCAAGAATCTTAACAAGGTCTATAACCCTTTTGACGTTATTAGCTTGCACGGAGGGAAAGGCGACCTCGAAATCACTTTCAATAAATGAGGTCTGCTGGTGGCGGCGGAGGATGTGTGTAGCCACACATGAGCTGAGGTCTGTTGGATCAACAAACTCGACGATCTCGAGCACGAAAGTATTAGAGATTTCATGAACTAGCACGATTGAAATTGGCCCAGCGACTAGCTCGTCTAATGCAGCCTGAATGATGAAGGCACCCAAGGAATTTGGGGCCGATCGAGAGGGAATGACCGCATAGAAACTTTCTCCGCCACGAACAAGGGCAAAGTGTGGCGAAATTAGTGACCGAAAATGAAGAGGCAAGGCTTCAATTCCTGTAATTGATTCGACAGACCCGTCGAAAGCTGTCAACTCGACCTGGCCCAGGAACATGAGTTTTGTAGCTTCTCCGAGAATTATCGCCAAATCGTCAGCGGCCAGGACATCCAAAAGAAGCCTTAGCCAAGGTTCTTCGTGAGG
>CAIOGW010000062.1 GCA_903857985.1 uncultured Microbacteriaceae bacterium | reverse complement strand
CGGCTGGGTCTACTACGACGCAGGTATCGGCAAGGCCTACACAGCGAGCACTATGGCCGGTCTCAGCCCACAGTTCGGCCCTGACAAAGAGGTCATGAGCCACGATGAAGCCAACCAGCGCGGTCTTATCGTCCGCAAGCCCTCGCAGAATGACCTGCGGCAAGTCTTCGCCGGAAGCGTTCTTACGGCTTCCGATATTCGCGCCAAGTTGGATGCGGAATGTGGTGGCGAACCGACCAAGAGCGACGTGCTCGAGCTGCTTGCGACCGCCGTCCAGGCTCACGACTACGGATGGCTGGTCATCACGGACACGACACCCGCACCCGGTGTTCGTGCCCTGACGCCAAGCGCCGTCAAGGACAAGGGTCTCGACAGTCTCTACGCGATGACTCGCGACCATGCTGAGGCAAAGGGTGTCGAGATTCCCACGAAGGTCGTGAACAAGAAGACGTTCACGGCCAGCGGCGCTGGTGGGGCGGCGATTCAGTCAATCATCGACCAAGTCAGCGACTTCACTGTCAAAACTGTTACCCGCCTCGTCATCAAAGTGACCGCCGATGACATCCGTGGCACTGGTGACCTTGATTTGTTGGCCACTGCCCTCGGCATGCTTCCAAAGCCCGTGATGACTGTCGCAATCGACGTCGTTGCGGAGTACCCCGGCTTCACCGGGGGATTGAGTTTCCAAGGCGGGGCCAGTCGCACTGACTTCCAGAGCCTTTACAGTCACCTCGGCAAGAGTCTCAAGGCAGCCGATGCCGTCTCCGGCAGTCTGGCAATCGACATCACCTACGCGCCACCGGTCACGACCGACTCCGGCGAGTTCGCACCAGTTGCGAAGATCATCAAAGACTTGCAGATCCAGCATGCAGAAATCACCGCTGAGGTGAACAAATGAGTCCTGCAGCCAACAAGAGAGCTGCTGTGAGCGATAACGGACGCGCCTTCCGTCTCAATATCCTCCCGGCGAGCAACGAAACCTACGGACTGGCTCTTGAAGAAACGTACGGACAGAATGGTCACACGCTGGCAACTGGGGTCATCACCACTACCGCCATCCAGACCACGCGAGTTATCGACACGGTCGTCACTGCCGTGAGAAACGCACGGCACCAACCATCCATTCTCGCTTTCTCACGCAAGAAGCCGATTCCTCTGGACGAACCCAGTGGAGTTCGACTTGCTCTAATCCTCATCGCCACCCAGCCCGTCACCAAGCATGATCGCGTTCGTGCTCTGGTCGCGGGCATTAACGCGATGAGTGTCGAGGAGTCCTACTACTGGTACGCCAAGTGCCTCGGCTCCGAAGCGTCCAACGCCCGTAAGGCGTTGCGCACGCTGATTGTTGGCGATGCTCATCGAGGAGTCCGTGGATGACCACCGGTCCCCGAGTGTTGATCGAAGACTGGCTTCCGGTTGCTGAGCTGGGCATCGAGTCTCGGCGAGAGCGGGCGGCCGCATCCGCGCTTCCACCGCTGTCCTTCTTACACGTTTGGTGGGCTCGGCGCCCGCTCGTCGCGTCGGCCGCGGTGGTACTTGGTGGTCTCCTACCCGCATGGACTCAAGAACTGGCTGACGCCTTTCCGCACTCGAAGCAGGTTCGAAGCGAAGGTGCGTATCGCGCCTGGCTGCTCCACTTGGTCGGCATTTGGGGCGACCCGATTTCTGCACGAAAGGCGTACGACGCTGCGGTTGCTGCGGGCGTGCGGATCCCCAACCCGTATACGT
>CAIOGW010000061.1 GCA_903857985.1 uncultured Microbacteriaceae bacterium | reverse complement strand
CTACTCAACCAGCGGGGTCGCGCTTCGCGCTACTCAACCAGCGGGGTCGCGCTTCGCGCTACTCAACCAGCGGGGTCGCGCTTCTCTAGACGGAGAAGTACTTCGCCTCGGGGTGGTGAAACACGAAGGCGTCCGTTGACTGTTCGGGGTGCAGCTGCAGTTCTTCAGACAGCTCCACGCCCACCCGCTCGGGCTTAAGTAAGGCAACGACCTTGCGACGATCCTCCATGTCGGGGCACGCTGGATAGCCGAGCGAGAACCGGGCGCCGCGATAGTCGAGCTTAAACATGCCCGCAAGATCTGCCGGGTCTTCGGCCCCAAAGCCAAGTTCTTCGCGGATGCGCGCGTGCCAGAACTCGGCGAGCGCCTCGGTGAGCTGCATGGCCAGCCCGTTGAGCTCCATGTAGTCGCGATAAGAGTCAGCGGCAAAAAGTTCTGCGGTGACCGCGCTGATTCGATCGCCGAACGTTGCCAACTGCAGGGGCAACACATCGGTGCGGCCTGAGTCGCCCGAGGAGACAAAGTCTGCCAGGCAGAGGTGGCGGTCGCGCGACTGCCGAGGGAAGGTAAAGCGCAGTCGCTCGGTGCCCAGTTCGCCCCCAGAACCGCCGTCGGGAGCCAGCACACCCGGGGCGCCAAGCAGCCCGTGCGTGTCGTCACCGTGATGACGAACGATCACATCGTTACCGTCAGAGACCACGGGGAAATAACCGTAGATCACCGAGGCGTCGGCAATTCCTTCGGCCAAGATGCGGTCGAGCCAGTAGCGCAGGCGCGGTCGTCCCTCGGTGTCGACCAACTGTTCGTAGCTGGCACCGTCGTCGCCGCGGCCGGGTTTCAGCCCCCACTGGCCCATGAACGTGGCTCGCTCATCGAGGAAGGCGGCATACTCGCCCAGCGCGACCCCCTTGACGATGCGCGTGCCCCAGAAGGGCGGCACCGGAACCTCGTTGTCCCAAGCCACATCAGAACGCGCCGGTATGTTCTCGGGCTCGGTGACCACCAGTTGTGAGGGGCGATGGATGCGCTTCTTGAGTTCCGGCAGATCAACCGTGGCCGGATCTGCGCCACGAGCCACGGCAACCAGGGGCTCCATGAGAGCAAGTCCCTCAAAGGCGTCGCGGGCATAGCGCACCTCGCCGTCGAACAGTGCCGCCAGGTCTTCCTCCACGAACGCGCGCGTGAGTGCCGCGCCGCCCAGAATGACGGGCCAGCGGCCGGCAAGCCCCCGGGCGTTGAGCTCGAGCAGGTTCTCTTTCATGACAACGGTTGATTTCACGAGCAGGCCGCTCATGCCAATAACATCGGCGCCTGACTCCTCGGCAGCCGCAATGATCTCGTTGATGGTCTTTTTGATGCCGATGTTCACCACGTCGTATCCGTTGTTAGACAGGATGATGTCGACAAGGTTTTTGCCGATGTCGTGCACGTCTCCGCGCACCGTGGCGAGCACAATCTTTCCCTTGCCGGCGGCCTCGGACTTCTCCATGAAGGGCTCGAGCAGCGCCACGGCGGCCTTCATTACCTCGGCCGACTTGAGCACGAACGGCAGCTGCATTTCGCCCTTGCCAAACAGCTCGCCCACGACCTGCATGCCCGAGAGGAGGTTGTCGTTGATGACATCGAGCGGAGCCATACCGTCGCTTCGCGCCTGCTCAAGGTCTTCCGGAAGCCCCTTAGCGTCGCCGTCGATGATGCGCCTCGCGAGGCGCTCGCCCACCGGCAAGGCCGCAAGTTCGATAGCGCGCTGGTCGCGAATGGCCGCGGCGTCAACACCGGCAAAGGTGTCGAGCATCAGCTCAAGCGGGTCGTACGTGAGATTGCCGTCGGCATCATACTCGCGGCGATCCCACACCAGGTCGAGCGCCACCTTGCGCTGTGCCTCGGGAATAGACGCCAAGGGCACGATCTTGGCGGCATCGACAATTGCCGAGTCGAGTCCGGCCGCCATGGCTTCGTTCAGAAAGACCGAGTTGAGCACGGTGCGCGCGGCCGGGTTGAGCCCAAACGAGACGTTGGAAACTCCAAGAGTGGTGTGCACTCCAGGGTATTTAGCCGTGAGTTCACGGATGGCTTCGATGGTTTCAATCGCGTCACGTCGCGTTTCTTCCTGGCCTGTGGCAATGGGGAAAGTCAGGCAGTCCACCAGGATTTCGTCGACCCTCATCTGCCAGTCGTTAACCAGCGTGTCGATGAGTCGTGAGGCAATGCGCAGCTTGCCCTCGGTGGTGCGCGCCTGGCCCTCTTCATCAATGGTCAGTGCCACGACTGCCGCTCCGTGTTCCTTAACAAGGGGCATGATGCGCGCAAAGCGGGAATCCGAGGCTTCGCCGTCTTCAAAGTTCACCGAGTTCACGATGGGGCGACCGCCGATGAGCTCCATGCCGGCCTGAAGCACCGCTGGCTCTGTGGAGTCGATCACAAGGGGGAGGGTGGAGGCACTCGCGAAACGAGAGACAATCTCGCGCACGTCGTCGACCCCGTCGCGACCTACATAGTCGATGCACACATCCAGTACGTGGGCACCGTCACGAACCTGGTTGCGTGCAATGTCGACGCAGTCGTCCCAGCGCTCCTCGAGCATGGCATCGCGAAATGCTCGTGAGCCGTTGGCGTTGGTGCGCTCTCCGATGGCCAGAAAGGCGTTTTCTTGAATGAACGACACGTGCTGATAGAGGCTGGCGACGCCGTTGTCACTGAGGGTCGTGCGGGTAACGGCCGGGGTGCCGGCGAGTCGATCAACCACGGCCTTGAGGTGCGCCGGGGTCGTGCCGCAACACCCTCCCACGAGCGCCAGGCCGAACTCCTTGACGAACTGCTCGTGCGCCGTGGCGAGCTCGTCGGGCGTGAGCGGGTAGTACGACCCGTCAGCTGTGAGGATGGGCAAACCCGCATTCGGCATGCACATCACCGGAATGTTGGAGTAACGCGACAGGTGGCGCAGGTGCTCGCTCATCTCGGTGGGACCGGTTGCGCAGTTCAAGCCGATCATGTCAATGCCCAGGGGCTCGAGGGCCGTGAGCGCAGCCCCGATTTCACTGCCCATCAGCATCGTTCCGGTGGTCTCAACCGTCACCTCGACAAAAATGGGAAGGCGAATGCCCGTCTCCGTCACGGCCTGCTTGCAGCCGTTCACGGCGGCCTTGGTTTGCAGCAGGTCTTGCGATGTCTCGATCAAGAAGGCATCGGCTCCGCCCTCGATGAGCCCGACCGCCTGTTCCGCAAACGTGGCTTTGAGGTGTGCGTAAGTGGTGTGGCCGAGGCTCGGCAGTTTGGTGCCCGGTCCCATGGAGCCCAGGGCCCAGCGCATGCGCCCGTCGGCGGCTTCGAACGCCTCACACGATTCGCGGGCCAGGCGGGCGCCTTCACGGGCCAACTCCACGATGCGATCCTCAATGCCATAGTCGGACAGGTTCGACCAATTGGCACCAAAGGTGTTTGTCTCAACGCAGTCGATTCCTACGTCGAGATACGCGTCGTGAATAGCGCGAATCATGTCTGGTCGGCTGACGTTCAGAATCTCGTTGCAGCCCTCGAGTTGCTGGTAGTCGTCGAGCGTGGGTGCGTGCTCCTGGAGCATGGTGCCCATGGCGCCATCACCCACCACAACGCGCTCAGCGAGCGCCGCCATGAGGGCCTCCGCGCGCGCGGTGAATTTGGGGTCAGACACGCCTCTTAGTCTACGGTCGCCGCCACTGCTCGAACGCGGCGTAGTCGCTCATCATCAGGTCGGTGTAGGAGCGGGCGTAATCAGCTATCGCGTGCTCGAACGCCTTGCCCTCATGCAGGTAACCGGCAATGAGCGAGGCGTCTCCGGCTCGGGCGTGTGCTCGGGCAAGGGCCGCTGCACACACCGACGCATAGGCCTCGAAGGATGAGGCGTCGAGCGCTGTGGCTTCGATGCGACCCTTCATGTCCCACAGCTGACGAAAGTAAAAGTCAAACGGTAACGTCTCGTCTCCGCGAGTCCAGCCCAGAAAGGGATCGCTGGAGGACTGAATAAGGCGTTGCCCCACCACGACGCGCTTGCCGTGGTGGTCATACTCGCTGGGGGCAAGGTGCGCCTCGAGCACAGATGCCTCGGCCTGTTTTGCCTGCAGAATGAGCGGCTCACCGTCTCCCGACTGAAAGAGGAGCGCATAGGCGCGCGTGCCCACCGAGCCCACGCCGACCACCTTGACGGCCGCCTCAACAAATGAATAGCGATCAAGCAGGGCCACGCGATCCGGCGGGAGAGTGCCCCGATAGCGGCGGAATACATCGGCCACCGTTTCGAGGTGGTCGGTCCCCTGGAACGGAACGAGCGTGGGTGGGTCGGAGCGGAAATGCCACTCGTCGCCAATGCGCTCTGTCAACTTGAGGCTGGCCTTCTCGCCGTCCTTGGTAAGCGCCCGCTTTCCCGCCCGCAACAAGGCATCGCGCAATCCGGGCTTCTGGATTTCACCGGTCAACCACTCCAGGTCTGCCCGGGCAAACCACACGTCGAGCGTGGGACGTTCGCTGAACGTGGTCATCCACTCGCGATACGCGCGCCCGACAGCGCGAGCTGCACGCTGCTCGGTTGCGTCTCCCATGTTGTTCACCCGGGCGGTAGTGGCAAAGCTCGCGGCCAGTCGCTTCACGTCCCACTCAAACGGCCCCGGAAGAGTCTCGTCAAAGTCCGTGAGGTCGAAGGTGAGCCGCCGCTCGGCCGAAGCAAAGATACCGAAATTGCCGAGGTGAGCGTCGCCACACAGTTGAACATCGAGTCCGGAGTTGGGCCGCAGCGACAGGTCTCGGGCCATGACCGCCGCCGTTCCCCGCAAGAAAGAAAAGGCGTCGACACCCATGCGCTCGTAGCGCAGGGGAACAAGGTCGGGATTTCGTGTCGCGTTTTGCGCCTCAATGATGGCTGTCGCGGCTGTTCGTTCGGCCGGTTTGGGGCAATCGGCAAGACTCTCCAGGGGCACACGCGCACGAACGGACGCACCCGCCCGGCGACGCTGGGCGCGCGACGGGCGCTGCCTCATCAGGATGCTCACGTCGTCCGACATGTGCACAGCCTAGACGCGGGCTGCGGGGAGCAGCCGAAGGCTAGATGGGCGACGTGATAGCGGTCAGCGCCTCGCTGGCCTTCCAGAGTCGTTTCGCATCGTCGTCGCTGAGGGCAGCCGGCACGCGGCGCGCGGGCACGGGGTAACCCTTGAGCTCGCTCGTGCCGTGCGGACCGTAATAGTCGTTGCCGGCAACACCCTCGGCCGTCGCCACATAGAGCATGGGCAGGGCGCCCTGTTCGGCCGACTGTGAGCCGAGGTGGCTGCCGAGGCGGGCCAACCACTGGGCAAACGGTCCGCGATCTTTCATGGGACCCGACGCCACGAGGTTTGTCGATGCCCATCCGGGGTGGCCCGCAACCGCGATGGCGTCCACTTTCGCGGCGACAAACCGGCGCTGAAGCTCACGAGTGAAGAGCAGGTTGGCCAGCTTGCTCTGTCCGTAAGCGCCCCACGCGGTGTACTTCTTCGCGCGCATCAGGTCGTCGAAGGCGATGCTGCTCGGGCGGTGCGCATTCGATGCCACGGCAACAACTCGAGCCCCCGGAGTTTTGCGCAGTGCGGGCAAGAGCAGCACGGTGAGCGCAAAGGCGCCCAGATGGTTCGTGCCGAACTGCAATTCGAATCCGTCCTCGGTGAGCTGCCGTTTCGGCACCGCCATGACACCCGCGTTGTTGACCAGAATGTCGAGCTTCTTGTTCTTGGCGAGCCACCTGGTGGCAAACGCGCGAACGCTCTTCAGGCTGGCCACGTCGACGAGGGCGACGTCGAGACGAGCCTTCGGGTGCGCCGAAAGAATGAGCTCCTTCGCGGCCTCAGCCTTCGTCGGGTTACGTGCCGCGAGCGTGACCGCGGCTCCGTGTGCGGCCAGTTCGGTTGCCATGACGAGTCCCAGACCCGAGGTCGCGCCCGTGACAATCGCACGTTTGCCCGTGAGGTCGGGGATGTCAGCTGCGCTCCAGCGGTCAAGATTTTTCATGTGGTCAGGCTAGCGCAGGTGCTCGGTGAAGAACGCGTCGATGCGGGCCCACGCGTCAGCCGCATCATCCGGGACGGGTCGGAAGCCAGCCACCTTCTGCATGATGGGGCGCATTAGCTTGGGTCCGGCGGGTCCGGGGTTCATAAACGCGTGATTTGAAGCCGGATACTCCTTGATGTCGTGAGCAATCCCGCGCTTCGTGAGAGACATCTCCATGGTGGCCGCGGCACGTTTAAGCGTCTTGTCCTTGGCGCCGTAGCTGCCCACGATGGGGCAGGCCCCCTCAAGAACCGCATCAAGGTCTTTGGGCATCATGCCGTAGTTCACGGCAGACGCGTCGTACCCGCGCTGCGCCATCTGCAGAGCGAATCCGCCGCCCATGCAGAACCCGATGACGCCCATTTTTTGGGTGCAGTCTCGGCGCGCAGCGAGAAGATTCTTAGCCGCCTCGACATCGCGGAACGCCTGACCCTCGCCATCGTTGAGCGCGCGAAACGTGGCACGCAGACACTTACGCATACCGCCGCGACTGTAAAGGTCGGGCATCAGAACAAGGTATCCGCGGCTAGCCAGGTGCTCGGCGTGGTGGATCATGTTCTCTTCGATACCAAAGACCTCGTGCACCAAGACAACCCCGGGCCACGGGCCCGCGCCGTCTGGGACGACTAAGAATCCGGGCACGTCGCCATTGCCGTCCGAGGTGGGAATGAGGATGCGTTCGCTGTGCATTCCGAGATAGGCCTAAAGTCCGGCCGACAGCTGAGTGAGACGCGCGACGGCTGTCTCGGGAATCACGAAGGAAGCCGCCGCCATGAGCGCGTGGAGCTGTTCGACCACACGTGCGCTCGCAATGGGTGCGGTAACCGTGGGCTGATCGCGCAGCCAGGCGAGGGCAACCGTGGCAGCAGAAACGTCGTTAGCTGTGGCAATGTCGCGCAACAGGGCGACGACATCCCACGCTTGGTCACTGGCATACATGCCCGCGCCCCCCGAACGAGCCACACCGGCCAGGTCGGCGGCCGAGGCGTACTTACCGGTCAGTAGGCCCGACCCGAGAGAAAAGTACGGGGCCACCCCGAGGTCGAGGTCGGCGCACACGGACGCCATCGACGTTTCGAACTCGGCACGGAAAACCAGGTTGTAGTGGGGTTGAACGGCCACCGGAACAGCCCACCCGTTGGCACGAGCAACGCTCGCGTACTCGGCAACGCGCTCGGGCGTGTAATTCGACAGTCCGATGGCGCGCACCTTGCCCGCGCGCACCAGCGCGTCAAACGCCTCGACGGTTTCTTCAATGGCAACCGTGGCATCGTCCTCGTGCGCGTAGTAGAGGTCGATGTAGTCCGACTGCAGCCGCGCCAGGGACTCGTCGGCCGCCAGGCGAATATTCTGCGGGCTGAGGCCCGGGCGCGTGCGAAGTTTGGCAACCTTGGTGGCAACAATTACATCCGCCCGGTTGCCGCGAGACGTCATCCAGTTGCCGATTATTGTTTCAGACTCGCCACCAACGTTTCCGTCGACCCAGGCCGAGTAGGCGTCGGCCGTGTCGACAAAGTTGCCGCCACCCGCAACGTACGCGTCGAGCACGGCCTCAGACTGAACAACGTCGGACGTCCACCCAAAGACGTTGCCGCCCAAGCACAGCGGAAAAACGGAGAAATCGGAAGAGCCGAGAGTGCGTCGCGTCATGCCCTTAACACTAGGCGCGCCTGGCTTGGATCCGGACCCATATTCGACCCACGAGCACCGTGAGATAGGCGAAGAGCGTCATGGCGCCAGCGATACCGATGATGTAACCAATGACGCCCGGCCAGCCCAGCGGCCCGTTGGGGTCGAGGAACGGGTACGGCCACCAACCCGTGGCAAGACCTCGCACAATGGAGAAGGCCACCCACGCCAGAGGAAAAATCAGAGCCCACCACAACGACCGCAACCGAAGAGGGAAGCGGCCAATGGAGAAAACCCAGTCGACGACCAAGAGAATCGGGGCCGCCACGTGCAGAAGTTCGTTCGGCCAGACCGGCCAGACATATCCCGTATCCGGACCAGTGAGCGGCAAGCCGCGCAGCATGAAGTTGTAGACGAGCGCGGTCACAATGGCGTAGGGCACCGCCATCATGCGCATGATGGTGAGCAGACGCGTATCGCGATCTGTGCGCAACGACACGATGCCCGCCGCGATCAGAATCACGACGAACATCAACGCCGTGTGAATGGTGAAGAAAGCAAAGTATTCGCCCGGGCGAAAGAGGTCGTTAGCCATGCGGTCACCCACCTGGGTGGCCACGGCGGCAAAAATACCAATCGCCAAGACGATACGTGCCACGCCAACAATGCGGCGGGTCGTGAGTGCCCAGGGTGCAAGTTTCATGGCAAGACTCTACGTTCTCGCCCACCATTCTCGCTAGGGGTGTGCGAAACTTGGCGCATGACAACAAGCATTGACAACATGTGGGGCCTGCCCTCGTGGGCCATCTGGACCATCGTAATTTTGGGCGTGTGGAGCGCGATCTGGAAGGCCCTGGCCCTCTATCGCGCCGGCACGCGACACAGCAAGGTGTGGTTCGTGGTGCTCTTCGTGGTCAACACGGCCGGCATTCTCGAAATCTTCTACCTGTTCTACTTCTCGAAGCTCGCGGGCGTCGCCAAAAAGAACTCCTAGCCGCCCTCTCGCACGGCGGCTCGAGCGCCATAAGCCAGGTCACGGGCAACCCGGGCCGAGCCGGGAGAGGTACCCCTTGCCGCGAAGTGGCTTGCACGAGGGGTGATGGCCAATACCGTTAGATTAGGCGCATGGCATCATCACGCACGCGCTGGTTCGGTCTTCTATTCGTTAGCCTCGGTATTTCGCTCATCATTGTCGACTCCACCATCGTCAACGTATCGATCCCCGCCATCATCGACGACCTCGGTATTTCGAGCACACAGGTGCAGTGGGTTCAAGAGTCGTACACGCTCGTCTTTGCAGCACTTCTCTTGGTCTTCGGCGCTTTGTCCGATCGTTTCGGTCGCCGACGCATGCTCGTTCTGGGACTCCTCGTGTTTGGCGTGGCCTCCGTGCTTGCCGCCTTTGCCCCTACTGGGGATCTGCTCATATTCTCGCGCGTTCTCCAAGGCGTGGGTGGTGCCATGGTGCTGCCCACCACACTCTCCCTGGTCAACGCCAACTTCCAAGGCAAAGAGCGCGGTATCGCCTTCGCTGTCTGGGGCTCCACCATCGGTGGAATGGTTGCCGTGGGACCGCTTCTGGGCGGCTGGCTCACTACAGACTTCTCCTGGCGCTGGGCCTTCGGCATCAACATACCTCTCGTTGTGATCATCGTGATTGGTGCGCTGCTCACCATTACTGAATCCAAAGATGCGATCGCGCGCCGCATCGACTGGCTGAGCGCCCTGTTCTCTGTCATTGCCATGGCCGCATTGGTCGCTGGCCTCATCGAGGGTCGAACCTACGGTTGGTGGTTGGTGAACGACCCCTTCATCATCGGCGACTGGACGTGGCCATTCGATGTCTCGGTGATCCCCTTCCTTTTCGTCATCTTTGCCCTCGCCACCTTTGCGTTCATCGCCTACGGCCGATCACGCGAGAAAGCCGGCAAGTCAACGCTCATCAACTTCTCGCTGTTCCGCATCACGTCGTTCACCAACGGAAACGTGGCCGCGGCCATCATTTCGATGGGCGAATTTGGCATTATCTTGTCGCTTCCCCTGTGGCTTCAATTCGTCATTGGTTACAACGCTCTGCAAACCGGCCTCATTCTGTTGGCACTAGCCATTGGCGCCTTTGTGGCCAGCGGCGTCGCCGGGGGCCTCAGCGGTCGCGTTACTCCGGTGACCATGGTGCGCCTCGGTATCGTGCTCGAAATCATCGGTGTTGCCGGACTCGGTTTTGCCATCAATGCCAACAGTTCGTGGCTCACGGTCACTCCGTGGTTGTTCTCCTACGGTCTGGGAGTGGGCCTCGCCACCGCGCAGTTGACGAACGTGATTCTTCTCGACGTGCCCGTGACCGAATCTGGTCAAGCCTCAGGAACACAGAGCACGGCGCGACAACTCGGTTCGGCCCTCGGCATTGCGGTGCTCGGCACCATTTTGTTCGCATCGATTCAAGGCGTACTCACCACGTCACTCACTGACGAGAAGTTGCCCGCCGCTCAGGTTAAGCAGATTGTGGCCGCGGTTGTCGACTCTTCGGGGGCAGCAATTCAAGGTCTTGAAAAGGATCCGGCGACGATTCCCATCGCCGACAAGGCCAAGGAGGCTTTCTCCACCGCCACGAGCGTGAGCGCCTACTCGGCGGCCGGCTTCTTGGCCCTGGGCTTCGTGGCCACGCTCTCCTTGGGCGGGAAGCGCCGCGACGGATCGGCGTAGTACGCCCGCGCCTCGTCCTGACGCTGCGCTTCTTCACCTGACGCAATCGGAGCGCGCAGGTGCTCGGGGCCGTATCCGAACGCATCCACGAGATCCTGGGCGTGTGGCCTCAACCGCGCAATCAAGCGGTCGATGTAGGCCGTGACGGCCAGCGCGCGGTGGGAGGAGAGACGCGCCGACATGAGGTACCACGCGGCGTGCTTTTCAATGAGACCAAACCCAAAAAGGTCGCGCAACCACGTGAGCACGATGTGCGTGTCTGGGTCGTCAATGTCTTCGAGCGCAGCCGTGAACGCTTCCCACTGCAGCAACTCCCCGTGCGCGATGGCGGCCTCGATGAGCGCGCT
>CAIOGW010000060.1 GCA_903857985.1 uncultured Microbacteriaceae bacterium | reverse complement strand
GGGATTCGTCTGCCCCAGCGCGACACGAAGTAACGGCATAGCGATTAGCCTAGTAGTGACCTACAGAGAGGGTTTGTCGATGGACAAGCAACAAGACTTCGTTCTGCGCACCATTGAGGAGCGAGGCGTCAAGTTTGTGCGACTGTGGTTTACCGACGTCGTCGGCACGTTGAAGTCGGTGGCCGTAGCGCCCGCTGAGGTTGAGGGCGCTTTTGCCGAGGGTGTGGGCTTTGATGGCTCGGCCATTGAAGGGCTCACGCGGTCGTTTGAAGCCGACGTTCTGGCACATCCCGACCCCTCGACGTTTCAGATTCTGCCGTGGCGAGGCGACGTGGATCCTGCGGCACGTATGTTTTGTGACATCACGACCCCCGATGGTCAGCCGGCACAGGCCGACCCGCGCAACGTGCTCAAGCGCACCCTGGCCAAGGCGGCCGACAAGGGCTTCACGTTCTACACGCACCCGGAGATTGAGTTCTACCTGCTGAATAACGCCGATTGGCGCAACGGGGGAGCGCGCCCCATCGATCAGGCCGGCTACTTCGACAATGTTCCGGGCGGGAAGGGCCACGATTTCCGTCGCCGCGCCGTGCGCATGCTCGAAGACCTGGGAATTTCGGTGGAGTACAGCCACCACGAGGCCGGGCCCGGTCAGAACGAGATTGACCTGCGCTACGCGGATGCACTGACGACCGCCGACAATGTCATGACGATGCGCACGGTAATTAAAGAGGTCGCCCTCGAGCTCGACAACTACGCAACGTTTATGCCCAAGCCGTTTGCCAATCACCCCGGATCGGGCATGCACACGCACCTCTCGCTATTTGAAGGCGACACCAATGCGTTCTACGAGGCCGGAGGTAAGTACCAGCTCTCCAAGACGGGTCGTTCGTTCATCGCGGGCCTGATGGCGCACGCCCCGGAGATCACGGCAATCACGAACCAGTACGTCAACAGCTACAAGCGCCTGTGGGGCGGTGACGAAGCCCCGAGCTTTGTCACGTGGGGTCACAACAACCGCTCGGCCCTCATCCGCGTTCCGCTGTACAAGCCGAGCAAGTCGCAGAGCTGCCGTGTGGAGTACCGAGCCATCGATTCCGCAGCGAATCCCTACCTCGCGTTTGCGGTGATGTTGGCGGCCGGCCTGAAGGGCATCGAGGAAGGCTACGAGCTCGCCCCCGAGGCCGAAGACAATGTCTGGGAACTGACCGACGTGGAGCGTCGTTCGCTCGGCTACAAGCCACTGCCATCAAGTCTCGACCACGCCATCTCCCTGATGGAGGATTCCGAATTGGTGGCCGAGACTCTGGGCGAAAAGGTGTTCGACTACGTGCTTCTCAACAAGCGTCGAGAGTGGCGTGAGTACCGGTCGCAGGTGACTCCCTTCGAGCTCGAGCGCAACCTCGACATTCTCTAGGACGACGCGTGTCGCCCGCGCTGGCACTTACTGATCTCGCCAAGGCAGGTTTTACCGACCTGCGAGCCGGTCGCGAGTCTGTTGAGAAGTTGAGCTCACTCACGGGGTGCGACGCCTCGGTTGTGCTGTCGGTTCTCAGTGTCGCCGCAGAACCAGACCCCGCCGCTGTTGCGTTGGAAGCAATTTTTGCCAAGGCACCAGATTTGGCGTCGCGGTGTGGCGCGGACGTTCCTTGGTTTGAAACACTGGTGCGCGTGATCGGTGCGTCACGAGGTCTTGAGGATTTTCTCACCCGTCATCCCATGCGTCTAGCGAGCTTGCGGGCAGGCCGGACAGACGTGGATTCTGCCGACGACATGACGCAACGCCTCCTGGCGAGCGTTTCTGCAGACGGCGACGGGATTGCAGGCGTTGAGGGCGACGATGCAACGGATGCCCTGCGCGTGGAATATCGCACGATCGTGTGCGAGATTGCTGCGTTCGACCTAGCGGCGGCTGATGCCACAGCGGCCTGTGATCGGGTGGCACGCGCTCTCGCCGATGCGGCGGGAGCAGCCATTGAGGCGAGCCTTGCCGTGGCCCGTGCGACACTCCTCGCACAGGGTGTTCCGCGTGCGGAACTGAACGACCTCGCGTTTGCCGTAATCGGAATGGGAAAGTGCGGAGCCGGCGAGCTGAACTACGTGTCCGACGTCGATGTGATCTACGTTGCCGAATCTCGAAACGAAGAGCTGCTCACGACCGAGAAGGCACTGACACACGCAACAAAACTTGCCCAGCTCCTTGGGCGCGGCATCTATGAGTCCGGACGTGAACCCGGCCTGTGGGAGGTCGACGCCAACCTTCGCCCCGAGGGAAAGGCGGGCGCACTGGTGCGCACCCTCGACTCGCACCTCGCCTACTACGAACGGTGGGCTAAGAACTGGGAGTTTCAGGCACTCCTCAAGGCCCGTGTCATTGCGGGAGACCGAGACCTCGGAGCTCGTTACGAACAGGCTGTGGCCCCGAAGGTGTGGAGCTCGGCAGGCCGCGACGGATTTGTTGATCAGGTTCAACGCATGCGCGAACGTGTCACCGAGCACATTCCCGCGGACGAGGTCGACTACCAGATCAAACTCGGCCCCGGGGGGTTGCGAGACGTTGAGTTCACGGTGCAACTGCTCCAGCTCGTTCACGGACTTCACGACGAACGAGTGCGCCTGCGGGGAACTATCGAATCTCTCTCGGCACTCGCAGACGCCGGTTACGTGGGACGTACCGAAGCGGCAACCTTTGCAGACAGCTATCGCCTCCTGCGCGTGCTCGAACATCGTTTGCAACTTCGATACCTTCGTCGCACGCACCTGATGCCCGGCGACGACGAAGATCTGCGCATTCTCGCTCGTGCGAGCGGAAGGGACGTGAGCTCTGTCGCGCTCACCGAGCTGTGGCGATCGACCAAGGTCACGGTGCGTACGCTCCACGAGCGACTGTTCTATCGTCCTCTACTTTCCGCAGCAGCCTCCCTGCCCCAGGAGGGTCTCAACCTGACAACGGAGCAGGCACAGGCGCGGTTGGCCGCCATCGGTTTTGTCGATTCCAAGGGTGCACTCGCCCACATCACCGCGTTGACTTCAGGATTTGCTCGCCGATCCACAATCCAGCGCGCCATTCTCCCGGTACTTCTGCAGTGGCTGGCAGCCGGCGCCGATCCCGACTACGGCCTTCTCGCTTTCCGCCGCCTCAGTGATGCCCTGGGGGAGTCGCCGTGGTACCTGAAGATGCTTCGTGATTCGCAGGCAGCTGCGGAACGTCTGATGAAGGTGCTCAGCGGTTCACGCTATGTTTCCGACCTCCTCGAGCGCCTACCCGAGGCCACGGCGTGGCTGGATGGCGACGAAGATCTGCAGCCTCGCGACGCAGCCTCCCTGCGTGGCGAGATTGATGCTCTCGTGGCCCGTCACGACACCCACGAATCTGCCGTTTCGGCCATCCGCGCAATGCGACGTCGTGAAGTCTTGCGCTTGGCCATTGCGGGGATTGTCGGTGTGGGTGATGTTGCGGCGCTGGCAACGGGGCTCACCGACATCTCGAGCGCCGTTCTCAACGGTTTCGTAGCGGTGGCCCTGCGAGACGCGCCCAAAAATCCCGAGTTTGCCGTTGTTGCCATGGGGCGCTTCGGCGGAGGCGAACTGGTTTTTGGCAGCGATCTCGACGTGATGTTCGTTTACCGAGCCACAGCGCTGTGTGGCGGCGAGGACGCCCAAGCGCGCGCCGAGGAGATTGTGTCGAGTCTTCTGGCCGCCGCCGAAGACCCTCAGCTGGCCCTAGAAATCGATACAGACCTCAGACCCGAAGGTAAGCAGGGCGTTCGCGTTCGCTCGCTCGAATCGTACGCGCAGTACTACGAACGGTGGGGTGCGACGTGGGAGACACAGGCGCTCTTGCGCGCCACCGTGGTCACCGGAGATAGCGATCTCGTGCACGACATGACGACGCTCATTGACGCCGTTCGGTATCCCGCCGTTGTCACGTCTGAGTCGGTGCGAGACATTCGGCGCATGAAGGCCCGGGTAGAGAGTGAACGTCTACCGCAGGGGGCCGATGCGACCCGACATCTCAAACTCGGTCGCGGATCACTCAGCGACGTTGAATGGACCGCACAACTGTTGCAGCTGCAGTTTGCTCACGACGTGCCCGCTCTGCGGACAACGTCGACCCTTGATGCTTTGACTGCCTGTGTTGAATCCGGGCTGATGACCGCGAGCGATGCCGAGCGCCTCGGTGATGCGTGGCTCTTGGCTTCGCGTGTGAGATCTGCCGGAACACTCTGGAACAACCGCTTGTCAGACGTTTTGCCTACGGAACGCTCGGAGTTGGAAGGATTAGCTCGCCTCTTGGGCATGCCCCCGGGGAGTGCGTCGGCGCTTGAGGAAACCTACCTCGGAACTACCCGCCGCGCGAGAGCGGTATTTGAGCGTTGCTTCTTCGACGACAGTCTGCATCCGAGAAATTCATCGGCGAACTAAGCAAAAAGCGGACCACCCCGCTAACGAGGTGGTCCGCCGTAAGTTGCGCGATTAGACGCCGTAGTAGAGCTCGTACTCGAAGGGGTGAGGACGCTGCGCCATGGGCTTGATCTCGTTCTCCCGCTTGTACGAGATCCAGGTCTCGATGAGGTCCTTGGTGAACACGTTGCCCGCGAGCAGGAACTCGTGGTCATTCTCCAGGGCAATCAGAGCCTCATCAAGCGAAGCGGGCACCTGAGGAATGTTCTTGGCTTCCTCGGGCGGCAGCTCATAGAGGTCCTTGTCTACCGGCTCGTGAGGCTCGATGCGGTTCTTGATGCCGTCAAGTCCGGCCATCATCTGAGCGGCAAACGCGAGGTACGGGTTGCCCGAGGCGTCGGGCGCGCGGAACTCGATGCGCTTGGCCTTGGGGTTGGTTCCCGTGATGGGGATGCGAATCGCAGCAGAACGGTTACCGGCCGAGTACACCAGGTTGACTGGGGCCTCGAAGCCTGGCACCAGACGGTGGAACGAGTTGAGCGACGGGTTGGTGAACGCAATCACCGCAGCGGCGTGCTTGAGCAGACCACCGATGTACCAGCGCGCGATGTCGCTGAGCCCGCCGTAGCCGTTCTCGTCGTAGAACAGGGGCTTGCCGTCGCTCCAGAGTGACTGGTGGGTGTGCATGCCCGAACCGTTGTCTCCGAAGAGCGGCTTGGGCATGAACGTTGCGGTCTTGCCCCACTCGAGCGCCGTGTTC
>CAIOGW010000059.1 GCA_903857985.1 uncultured Microbacteriaceae bacterium | reverse complement strand
GGTGGCAAACCAGTCGGGGTCCTTCTTGCCCCAGTACAGGCGCGGCTGTGCGCCCACTTCGCTGGAGCCCACTGAGGCCGAGTAGTCGGGAATCTCTTTCGACACCACGTTGGCCCACACCAGTTGACCGCGGTCGTACACAATGTTGCCCAGGCGGTGGCGGATCTTCTCGGCCACCTCGGTGTTGCGCAGCAACTGCAGCACGGTTTGGGGCAGGCCGAGGTCGGAGACCACAATGTTGGCGCCCACAAACGTGCCGTCGGCCAGGCGAATACCGGTGGCCCGGCCGTTCTCTTGAACAATCTCGTCAACGCGCTGACCGGTGAAGTACTTCACGCCGCGCTTCTCGCCGGCCTTTACGAGGGCTTTGGAGATACTGCCCGTGCCGCCCACGGCAATGGCCGCGGGTTCGAGCGAGAGCACGAGCGCCATGTTGTGCACAAAGCCCTGCAGACCCATCACGTCGTCGGGGTAACAACCGGTGGATGTCACGCCGGCGCGCATGAAGAGGGTGCGCAGTTCGTCCGACTCAAACATGTCGTAGGCCAGCTGGCGCGAGCTCATGAGCTCGTGCACGGGTTCGATCATGGAGTCGTCAATGCTCATCAGCTGCTCGAGAGCATCGGGTGTGCCCCACGGGGTTGGCGGGCTAAAGCGCTGCGTGCTGAAGGCTTTCTTGATGTGCTTCTCGTAGGCATCGCGAAAACGCATGTAGTTGTCGGCGTCGCGCTGGCTGAACGCTTTGATGTTGTCGTGCGTGCGCTGCACGCCCTCGGCCCACGGCTCTTGCGTGCCGGAGGCATCAACCACCTTGTTGCTCGAGTAGCCCACAAAGTAGGAGCCGTCGTCGAAGACCATGGCTTCGTTGCCCTCGGGGAACACGTACTCCAGGCCCTCGGCTTTGAGGTTGAAGTCTTTGTAGGCGGGGTGGCCGTAGAAGCGGGTCCAGTGCGCGCACGGGTTCTGCGTCACGCCCTTCACAGGACCGGGGATGCTGTGGGCGGAGCCGCCGATAAAGCTGTGCTGCTCAAAAACGCCAACGCTCATGCCGGCGCGGGCCAGGTAGGGGGCGAGGATGGTGGCGTGGTGTCCGCCACCCACAATTACTGCATCAAAAGAGTCGCTCATGCCCGCAAGCCTAAGTAGCCCGCCGGTGCCGGTAAAGAACGGGTGTGGGCCATTCTCATTGGGTGGGAATTCGGCCAAGGATTCCAGACGTCTGAATATCGCACATGGTGTTCTGGTCGCGTTATCTCGAGACTTTTAGCGTCAGACCTTCAAGATAGTCTGGGCTCGGAAGTCATCGTCTAAGGAATAGGGCTGGGTGCTGTGTTGACGGGTGTAACCCCGCTGCTTAAGTGGGCAGGTGGAAAACGCCGCGTCCTGAAACACATCATTCCCAAAATTCCCGAGGGATTCAGTCGTTATTTCGAACCATTCCTTGGTGGCGGATCCGTCTTTTTTGAACTCGGACTTGAATGTGAGAGTTTCGTCTCAGATTTAAACGCAGACCTTATCGAGTTCTATGAAGTCGTCCGAGACGATCCTGCGGGCCTTGTTTCCGCGATCAACTCTTTTGAACGTTCAAAGGAGTTTTATTACGAGATTAGAAATTTGGATCGTGAACCAGACTTCAGAACAAAGCACAGCGCTGTTTACCGCGCGGCACGTTTCTACTACCTCAACCGAAACGGATTTAACGGCCTCTACCGTGTTAACAATCAGGGTCAATTCAACGTGCCCTTTGGGGCCCGCAGCAATCGCAACAGTGAGCCTCCCCCGGCTCTAAATGAAGACGCGTTTCTTGCAGCGAGTCGGTACTTACAAGCCCCGGGGTTACATCCAGGCGGAGGTGTTCACCTGCTTGCAGGGTCATACCAAAAAATCTTGACCGAAGTTGAACAAAACGACTTCGTCTATCT
>CAIOGW010000058.1 GCA_903857985.1 uncultured Microbacteriaceae bacterium | reverse complement strand
CCTTCAGCCTCGAGAAAGGCGACAAAAACGCGGATGCCGTTTCCGCACATCTCGGCAACCGAACCGTCGGCGTTCCAATAATCCATAAACCACTCAGCGTCGGCGTCATGCGCGAGCGCATCAGGGCCAGCTTTGTCGACACTGTGGGTCACGGCTCCGCGCTTGCCCACCGTGGCACGATTGAGATTCACGGATCGAACGGCTCGGATAACACCGTCCGCGCCCACGCCGAAGTGACGGTCGCACAGTGCGGCAACCTGCGCCGGGGTGAGGGGTGACTCACCGCTAGGGTCGGCGAACAGCACAAAATCGTTTCCCGTGCCCTGACCCTTGGTGAACTGCAGCATGCGTGCCATGTGATTAGCCTAGGGTGCAAGTTCTGACGCGACACGTTGGACGAGATCGACCATCTGATGTTGCGACTCGGGCGCCGCGACGTCGAGCAACGTTGACGACTCATAGCGCTTGAACCAACTCACCTGCCGGCGTGCGTATCGACGCGTCAGCGCCTGCGTCTCGGCAATTGCCTGTTCTTGCGTCAGTTCCGAGCGGAGCTGGCCGAGGGCCTGCGCATAACCGATGGCACGACGGGCGGTGACGCCCTGGTCAAGCCCCAGCGGAACAAGCGCGGCCACTTCGTCGACAAGTCCCTCCGCCCACATGTGAACGACGCGTTCGTCAAGTCGGCGAACGAGGTCGTCTCGATCGGTGTGACACACGAGCGTGTGAGTTTTACTCCAGGCCGGAGCCGGTGGGGCCACCTGTGGTGCGAGACGCCCGAGTTCGGCTCCGCTGCCGGAGATGGCGATTACCTCGAGCGCCCTGATCACGCGCCGAGCGTTGCGCGGATCGATGCGTGATGCCGTCTCCGGCGCGAGTGCGCGCAGGCGCTCAGCGAGCACACCCAGGCCCTTGTCGTGCACCTCCTGCTCGAGGGCTGCCCGAACATCATCATCGTGAGCGGGAAACTCGAAGTCGAACAGAACCGACGACACGTAGAGCCCTGATCCGCCGACAAGAAGAGGCACGTTGCCCCGAGCGACAACGTCGGCAATCACGCTGCGGGCTGCCGGCTGGTACCACGACACCGTCGCCTCTTCAGTGACGTCTAAACAATCGATCATGTGGTGCTGAATACCGCCCCGCTGGGCCTGCGACAGCTTTGCCGTTCCAATGTTCATGCCCCGATAGAGCTGCATGGCGTCAGCGTTTATCACTTCGGCCGTGGCACCGAGATCGGCGAGACGTCGCGCGATGTCGAGAGACAGCCCCGACTTTCCGGTGCCCGTGGCCCCGACCACAGCAATGAGCGGGACTCCGGATGTCATACGCTGCGCGTGGGCAGACCCAGAGATACCGCGAATCCCCCGGTCGGCGAGACAGACGTGGCTCCCGGCTGTGGCGTGCCGCACGCTTCTGCCACGGCCCGGTCCCAGGCATCTCCGGCGCGTGTGGTGCGCACTGACCACGGTTGGCCCAAGGGCTCGTCGGCCAAAACGTGGAACGGGGCAGCATCTGAAATGGTGACCGTCACGACGTCACCCGGACGCGGTGGCACGGCATGCTCGGGCCACGAAAAGTGCACCAATCTCATGTCGGGTGACCGACCGCTGAGGCGATGCGTTGCGGCGTCCTTACGACCCTCATGCGTTGCCACGAGCACGTCGACGGTGGTGCCGATCTGCTTCTGGTTCTCTTCGAAGGCGATAGCGTTCTGCAAAACCACGAGTCTTTCGAAGCGCTCCTGCACGACCTCCTTGGGGACTTGGTCAGCCATGTCGGCCGCGGGTGTGCCCGGACGAGGTGAGTACTGAAAGGTAAAAGCCAGGGCGAAGCGGGCCTCGCGGACTACGCGCATGGTCTCGGCAAAGTCCTCTTCGGTCTCGCCCGGAAAGCCCACGATGATGTCGGTGCTAATCGCCGCGTTCGGAATGGCGTCACGAACACGCTCAATGATGTTCAAGAACTTTGAACTGCGGTAACTGCGGCGCATTGCTTTGAGGATGCGGTCTGACCCCGACTGCAGGGGCATGTGGAGTTGGGGCATGACCGTCGGAGTTTCAGCCATGGCAAGAATTACGTCGTCGGTGAAGGCGGCCGGGTGTGGGCTCGTGAATCGGATGCGCTCGAGGCCCTCGATCTTGCCGGCCGCACGCAACAGTTTGCTGAAGGCCTCGCGGTCGCCGAACTCGACACCGTAGGTATTCACGTTTTGTCCGAGAAGCGTGACCTCAATGGCACCGTCTGAAACGAGCGCCTCGATTTCGGCCAACACGTCTCCCGGGCGACGGTCCTTCTCTTTCCCCCTGAGGGCGGGAACGATACAGAACGTGCAGGTGTTATTGCACCCCACCGAAATCGACACCCAGCCGCTGAACGTTGAGTCGCGTTTTGCGGGCAGTGTCGACGGAAATGTTTCAAGGGACTCGAGAATTTCGAGCTGCGCCTCGTTGTTGTGCCGAGATCGCTCCAACAGTCTCGGCAGAGCACCCATGTTGTGGGTACCAAAAACAACATCGACCCACGGAGCTTTGTCGAGGATGACGGCCTGATCTTTTTGTGCCAAGCAGCCGCCCACGGCAATCTGCATGCCGGGGTTCTTGCGCTTGACGCTGGCCAGGTAGCCGAGGTTGCCATACAGCTTGTTATCGGCATTCTCACGAACCGCACACGTGTTCAGCACCACAACATCGGGTTGGCGATCGCCGGACCGACGGTGGTCTGGGTCGTCGATGCCACGCTCGTCGGCGAGAAAGGGCACGTAGCCCGCGGCTTCAAGAGAACCCGCCATACGCTCGGAATCGTGCACGTTCATCTGGCAGCCGAACGTGCGAACCTCATAGGTGCGCCCCGTGACAGCATTGCCGCGAACCTCAGCACCGGAGGTGATGCGGGTGGATGATTCGGGCAGGAGCGTCATAGTGCGTTAAGTCTAGGAGCGGGATGACCCTCGATGCGCCGAAGCTAATCGATGGTGAGCGAATCGAGACCGCTGCGAGGGAAACTCACGTCGACGTCGGAGATTCGGTCAATCTGAACGGGAGGAATGTCGACGATGCCCAGGAGCGACGTTCCACCGGAGTAATCGAGTCCGCCCATGAGACCCACCAGCGACACAGTTACGCTAATCAGCGCGACAAATCCACCGATCACGCTCAGCCACACGGCGAGCCAGGCGTGCCATTTGCGCTGACCACTCTTTGACAGAGCTATTTGCGCGAACAGGAATGAGAGGAAAAAGATGGGCAGGGCAATAAAGGCACCAAACTTGTCCCACGTGAGGGCCAACGCAATCACTGTGAGAACAAGTGCCACCCACCCGGTGGCGTTCGCTCCCGGACGGTCGTCGCCGAGGTCACCGTTGGCGTATCGGTAGTCGTAACCGTAGGCCTCGCCCTCGCGACTCGGTTGAGAACCTGTGCCGCGCCCATCTCCATAGCCTCGAGAGCGCTCATCCTGATACGGCTGATCCTGGTAGCCGGGCTGAGCAGGATACGGCTGCTGCGCATAGGGGTCGCCGGTCTGCTGGTATCCGGCCGGATCGCTCGATGCCGCCAGCGGCGAAGCCGTTGGGTAGCGATTCGAGGCCGTGGGCTGTCCCTGATCTCCGCGAGAGTACTGCGGTCCCGTGGTGTTTGCCATGCCGAAATACTAGCCCGGCTTGCCTAACGCGTGCTGGACCGCCTCGCGGATGACCGTTGACGAAAAACCTCTCCGGGCAAGAAATCCGTGGAGTCTGCGACGAGCTGCCTCGTCGGTGAGAGTTCCCATTCGAGAAGCCCGGGCGACCGCGAGGTCGGTGGCCTGCTGCTGTTGCGAATCATCGTCGAGGTGCGACACCGCGTCGGATGCTGTCGCGCGGTCGATACCGCGCTCGGTGAGTTTTTGCACGATAACCCCTCGGCCCTTGCCGCCTCGGTCAACGAGCTTGTCGACGAGATGAGTAGCCATGCGTGCGTCATCGACGTATCCCAGCCGGTGCATGCGTTCGACCCACTCTTCAGCATCGTTCTCGGGCACTTCGCGCACAGCGAGCCAGGTCCGTACCTCGCGCTCCGACATGTCGTGGCGGGTGAGCGCACGCAACAGGGCGGTTTCGACGTCGGGCGAAGAAATCTCGTCGCGGGTCTCATCGAGCTCGGCATCATCACGATCGGCATCGTCACGATCGACGTCCTCACGCTCGACGCCAGCCAGTGTCACGACGGTTCCTGCCGCGGGTTCGACCTCAACAGTTGCGACCACATCGCGTGTGGCCGTGTGAGGGTCGACCCACGGCAGGAACGTGACGTTGTTCACTAGGCGCTCTGAGCTACCGGTGCAGCATCGTTCACTGCGACGGCCAGTGGAGCGGCGTCGATGGGAGCAGCGTCGATCGGTGCAGCGTCATTGAGCGCCGCCTTTTCGACCGCTGCCTTCGCTGATTTGCCAACGGCAGCAGGCGCCGTTGCGTCATCAGCAGTCGCGTCTTCTTTGGCCACCACAAGCTTGGCCAACAGCTTCTGCTCAATCTCGTTGGCGATGTCAGGGTTGCTGAGCAGGAAGTTACGCGAGTTCTCTTTGCCCTGGCCCAGCTGCTCGCTCTCGTAGGTGTACCACGCGCCGGACTTCTTGACGATGCCCTCGTCAACACCGAAGTCGATGAGGCTCCCCTCGCGCGAGATACCCGTGCCGTAAAGAATGTCGAATTCTGCTTGCTTGAACGGCGGTGCCATCTTGTTCTTGACCACCTTGACGCGTGTGCGGTTGCCCACGGCGTCGGCACCATCTTTAAGGGTTTCGATGCGACGAATGTCGAGGCGCACCGATGCGTAGAACTTGAGCGCCTTACCGCCGGAGGTGGTCTCGGGGCTACCGAAGAACACACCGATCTTCTCGCGAAGCTGGTTGATGAAAATCATTGTGGTGTTCGTGGTGTTCAATCCACCGGTGAGCTTGCGCAGAGCCTGCGACATGAGGCGAGCCTGGAGGCCCACGTGCGTGTCGCCCATTTCGCCCTCGATCTCTGCGCGGGGCACGAGCGCGGCTACCGAGTCAACCACGATGAGGTCGATGGAACCAGAGCGCACCAGCATGTCGGCAATCTCGAGAGCCTGTTCACCCGTGTCGGGCTGCGAGACAAGGAGCGCATCGATGTCGACGCCCAGCTTGCGCGCGTACTCGGGGTCGAGGGCGTGTTCGGCGTCGATGAAGGCGGCAATGCCTCCGGCTCGCTGCGCGTTGGCGATGACGTGAAGGGTGAGCGTGGTCTTACCCGACGATTCGGGACCGTAGATTTCGACGATGCGACCACGCGGTAGTCCGCCGATGCCGAGCGCAACATCGAGCGCAATCGAACCGGTGGGAATCACCTCAACCGGAGCGCGTTCATCGCTACCGAGGCGCATAACGGAACCCTTGCCAAACTGGCGGTCGATCTGGGCGAGTGCTGTTTCTAGTGCTTTTTCACGGTCTGCTGCTGAAGCCATGGCCGTCTCCTTTTCTGTGTTGAGGTGGGCTCGCCTATAGGCTGCCGGG
>CAIOGW010000057.1 GCA_903857985.1 uncultured Microbacteriaceae bacterium | reverse complement strand
GGGGTAGAAGGTTTCGGCGCCCACGAAGGAGCCGTAGTAGTCGCCCACGAGAGTTGCGTAACCCGCATCCGAGTAGACGTTGTCACCGGTGGTGACAATCGCGGCTGGGTTGCGCGCCGTCACCAAGTTGGCCACGGCTCGCTGGTTCTCATCGCCGGAACCAAAATCACCAATGACGGCGATGGTGCCGCCGGCCGGCACCTCAAGACTGGTTGACGACGTCGACGGTGTTGCGGTGTCGGCCCCGCTCGTGACCGTGCACGCCGACAATGCGACGGTCGGCGCAATGCCTAAGCCCACTATTGCGAGAGAAAAGAGCCCGCGTCGGAGGAGACCAGGCAACCGAGTCAACGGCCCGTGCTCCCAGATTTGCTCGGGGCTTTGCTCCGGGCAGCGCTTCCGCCGGCCGTATGACGCACGGGCGTGATTCGCCGAATGATTTTCATCGTGACGGGGATCAGGAACATACCCACGAGACCCCAGAGCCCAAACTGCGGAATAACCAAACCTGCAATCAGGGCAATGACGAAAAAAATGGTCACAACGAGCGACGCCAGCCAGCCATTCGCCGTCTTCGATGCCCCGTGCTCGAATTCGGGGTGGCGACGCACGTGGTTGCACATCACGAAGTGCATGAGCGAAATCAGGATCATCGTGCCGATGTAGAAGGCCACTGCGACGACGTCGTCAGCGTTACCTTCAACGATCAGAGCCGTTGGCACGGGCATCAGCACGATTCCGAAGAGCCACACGAAGTTGAAGAAAATCAGGAACGTGTCGAACTTGTCGATGAGGCGAAAGAGGCGGTGATGTTCCAGCCAGAAGTTCGCGATGATCGCAAAACTGATGACGAACATGGCGAGTTCCGGAATAACCCCTTCCAGGAATGCGTCGACGTCTCGACTTCCCAGCTGAGAGGCTGCTTCGACAACCGGGAGAATGAGAAGCGTCGAGGCAATCGCAACAACTGCATCCGTGAAATTGACCAGCCGGTCGTAACCCTTGTGTTCAGCAATCGCCATTGGGGAGCTATGCGGCAATCTCGATCAGCCGCTCACGAAGCGCGGGCCACGAAGACGCAAATCCGGGATGGAGGTCACGCGTTGACACCTCGTCGACAGCCACCCACTCAAGCTCCAACGATTCGGCATCGCCCATGACTGGTTCGAAATGCTCCTCGGCGCGGGCGACGACGGTGGTGTACGACCAATACTCCAGGTCGAAGACGCTGACAAAAAGAACGGTGACAAGGTCGCCCGGAACACCCGCCTCTTCGGCCGCTTCGCGCAAGGCAGCATCTTCTGCCGATTCGTGCTGACGGCGCGCGCCGCCGGGCAGTGCCCAGGTTCCCCCGTTGTGACTCCACGTGGCACGATGCTGCAACAAGATTCCGTGATCGGGATGCCACAGAAGAAGTCCTGACGCGCCAAAGGCTCCCCAGTACTTGGTGCCATCGGGCGCGTAGACCCAGTTGTCGCCCGGATCCCGCAAGTGTGCCGGGGGCATGTGGGGAGGTGCGTTCTGCGCTGCGAGACGCTTGAACTCATCTGTCATGACTGCTCCTTTTCTCAAGCGTAGCGGGGCGCGACCGCGGCAGGTTAACGCTTGCGCTTCTCACGAACACGCATGTTTACCTGCACGGGCGATCCCTCAAAGCCGTAGATCTCGCGCAGGCGACGGGTGATGTACCGACGATACCCGGGATCGAGGAATCCGGTGGTGAAGAGAACGAACGTGGGCGGTCGCGTTGAGGCCTGCGTGCCGAAAAGGATGCGTGGCTGCTTGCCGCCGCGAACAGGATGCGGGTGTGCCGCCGTGAGCTCCGACAAGAACGCGTTGAACTTACCCGTGGCGATGCGCGTGTCCCACGAGCGAAGGGCGAGTTCGAGCGCCGGCACGAGCTTCTCCATATGGCGACCCGTGCGCGCCGAGATGTTGACGCGCGGCGCCCAGGCGACGTGAGCCAGATCCTGCTCAATTTCGCGCTCGAGATAGCGGCGACGGTCATCGTCGAGCAGGTCCCACTTGTTGAACGCCAGCACGAGAGCGCGGCCAGACTCTAAAACAAGGTCGATGATGCGCACGTCTTGCTCGCTGATGGGCTCGGTCACATCCAGCATGACCACCGCAACCTCGGCCTTTTCGAGGGCAGCACTGGTGCGGAGGGTGGCGTAGAAGTCGGCGCCCTGCTGAAGATGCACGCGCCGACGAATTCCGGCCGTGTCAACGAAACGCCAGATCTTGCCGGCAATCTCTACCTGCTCGTCAACCGGGTCGCGCGTGGTGCCGGCCAGCTCGTTCACAACAACGCGCTCTTCGCCCGCGGCCTTGTTGAGCAG
>CAIOGW010000056.1 GCA_903857985.1 uncultured Microbacteriaceae bacterium | reverse complement strand
GATTCATCACCACCTGATTCGTCAGGAATCGCGGATGCGGGTTTCCCTGGTCGTAGAGACGGGAGATGTGCGCGAGGTCCACCACGCGGCCCTGCTCATCGGATACGGCGCCGGGGCACTTAATCCGTATCTCGCCATGGAATCCGTCGAGAGCATGATCCGTGAGGGATACATCACCGACATCACGCCCAAGAAGGCCACCAAGAATCTCATCAAAGCATTGGGTAAGGGTGTCCTCAAGATCATGTCCAAGATGGGCATCTCGACGGTCAGTTCGTATTCGGCGGCGCAAACATTTGAGGCGGTCGGTCTGAGCCAACAATTCGTCGACCAGTACTTCACCGGCACAAGAAGCCGTCTCGGTGGCATTGGGCTCGACATTATTGAAAACGAAAATGCTGCTCGCCACGCGAGCGCCTATCCCACCAAGGCGGGCACGAGCTTGGTGCACGAGCGCCTCACCACGGGTGGAGAGTACCAGTGGCGTCGCGATGGTGCGCCTCACCTATTTAATCCGGAAACCGTTTTCAAGCTTCAGCACGCCACGCGCACGCGTCGATACGACGTTTTCCGTGAGTACACAGACCTTGTTGATTCGCAGGCGGAGCAGCTCATGACACTGCGCGGACTCTTTACCCTGGGCGACCACGGCGTCAAGCCCGTCGCTCTCGACGACGTCGAGTCGGTTGCCTCAATCGTCAAGAGGTTCTCCACGGGAGCCATGAGCTACGGATCGATTTCTCCTGAAGCCCACGAGACGTTGGCTATTGCCATGAACCGCCTCGGCGCAAAGTCCAACACGGGCGAGGGTGGCGAAGACGTAGAGCGCCTCATCGACCCGGAGCGGCGAAGTGCCATCAAACAGGTTGCTTCTGGTCGCTTTGGCGTGACGAGTATGTACCTGACGCACGCCGATGACATCCAGATCAAAATGGCACAGGGCGCCAAGCCTGGTGAAGGTGGCCAGTTGCCGCCGAACAAGGTGTACCCGTGGATTGCACGAACGCGCCACGCTACGGCTGGAGTGGGCCTGATTTCTCCGCCCCCGCACCACGATATCTACTCGATTGAAGACCTCAAGCAGCTGATTTTCGACCTGAAGCGAGCAAACCCGTCAGCCCGCGTTCACGTTAAACTCGTGAGCCAGTCGGGCATTGGTGCCGTGGCTGCTGGAGTGTCAAAGGCCCTGGCAGACGTCATCCTGATCAGTGGCCACGACGGCGGAACGGGAGCCAGCCCGTTGAACTCGCTCAAGCACGCCGGCACGCCGTGGGAGCTGGGGCTGGCGGAAGCGCAGCAGACACTGATTGCCAATGACATGCGGGATCGTGTCGTTGTGCAAGTTGACGGCCAACTCAAGACCGGTCGAGACGTCATTGTTGCCGCACTGTTGGGTGCTGAGGAGTTTGGCTTTGCTACGGCTCCGCTGGTGGTTAGCGGATGCATCATGATGCGTGTGTGTCACCTCGACACCTGCCCGGTTGGCGTTGCGACGCAAAATCCAGAACTCCGTGAGCGCTTCAGTGGCACACCCGAGTTCGTGGTCAATTTCTTTGAGTTCATTGCCGAACAGGTTCGTGAACTTCTGGCGTCGCTCGGTCTTCGCAACTTGGACGAGGCTATTGGCCGCGTCGATCTTCTGAACACCGATCGTGCCGTTTCGCACTGGAAGACCGACGGCCTCGATCTCACGCCAATTCTCCAGACAGACACTTTTGACCCCAAGGCACCTCGCAAGCACGCCCGCGATCAGATACACGAGATTGACGAGCACTTCGACCGCGTTCTGCTCGGTCACAGCTCGGCCGCGCTGGCTTCAGGCGAGCGTGTGGAGCTCACGCTTGATATTCAGAACACCGAACGCGCGGTCGGCACCATGCTGGGTCACGAGCTAACGAAGGCTCACGGCGCCAACGGCCTGCCCGCGGGAACCATCGACGTAACGCTAACGGGCTCTGCGGGCCAATCACTGGGCGCATTCATGCCCACGGGTATCACGCTCCGCCTGATCGGTGATGCCAACGACTACGTGGGCAAGGGACTCTCGGGTGGAACGGTCATCGTTCGGACACACCCGGACAGCACCTTCCCCGCAGAGCACAACGTGATCGCCGGTAACGTTGTCGGCTACGGTGCCACGTCAGGATCCCTGTTCATTAACGGTCTCGTGGGCGAGCGATTCTTTGTTCGAAACTCCGGAGCCACGGCAGTTGTCGAGGGTGTGGGCGATCACGCACTCGAGTACATGACCGGTGGCCTCGCGGTAATACTTGGCTCAACCGGCCGAAACCTCGGCGCGGGCATGTCCGGAGGCATCGCCTACGTCAACGGCCTGAGTGTGGAACTTGTCAACCCCGACGCTCTCGATTCGGGCGAGCTCGTGCTCGAGCCGCTCGGTGGGGCCGATCGTGAAATTGTTCGTGACCTGTTAGAGCGTCACGTTGCAGAAACCGAAAGCGAACTTGCGAAGCGCCTGCTTAGTGGTGGCGACGCGTCGCTCGACGGCTTCGTCAAGGTCACGCCTCGCGACTATGCTGCCGTCTTGGCCACTCGCCAATCTGCCGTTGATGCCGGAGTTGACCCGGACAGCAATGAAACGTGGCTGCGCATTATGGAGGTGACCGGTGGCTGATCCCAAAGGATTTCTGAACACCCGTGAGCGCGAGGTCCCGGCACGTCGCTCAATTCCTTTGCGGGTCAAGGACTGGAAAGAAGTTTACGAACCGGGAGACCCCAAAGCCCTCGCTCGTCAAGCTGGGCGTTGCATGGACTGTGGCGTGCCGTTCTGCCACCAGGGCTGTCCCCTGGGAAATCTCATCCCCGAGTGGAATGACCTTGTGTGGCGCGACGACTACGAGGCCGCTATTGAGCGCCTCCACGCAACGAACAACTTTCCGGAGTTCACCGGACGCATTTGCCCGGCGCCGTGTGAGTCAGCCTGTGTCTTAGCAATCAATCAACCCGCTGTGACGATTAAGCAGGTTGAGGTCGCCGTCATTGATCACGCCATGGCAAACGGTGGCCTATCACCCCACGTTCCTCAGCGACTGACTGAGAAGACGGTTGCTGTCGTCGGATCGGGCCCTGCGGGTCTTGCTGCTGCCCAACAGCTCACCCGCGCCGGACACACGGTCGTGGTCTTTGAGCGCGACGACCGCATTGGTGGGCTTTTGCGCTACGGAATTCCCGACTTCAAGCTTGAGAAGACAACGCTCGACGCTCGGCTGTCGCAGATGGAGGCTGAGGGTACTCGTTTTCGACCCGATACCAATATCGGTACAGACATCACGTGGGATCAGTTGCGCCAACGGTACGACGCAATAATTGTCGCAACCGGTGCTTTGGAGCCTCGCGACTTAGCTATTCCTGGGCGCGACCTGGCTGGCATTCACTTCGCCATGCCCTACCTGACGCAGTCAAACCGCGCCGTTGCCGGCGACACGGTTGAGGGCCAGATTTCAGCTGCCGGTAAGCACGTGGTGATCTTGGGTGGCGGCGACACAGGTGCCGACTGTCTGGGAACCGCGCATCGTCAGGGCGCAGCCTCTGTCACCACTTTGGCTATCGGTAAACGTCTCCCGGACGAACGTCCCGAGGGCGAGCCCTGGCCGTTGGCTCCTCGCCTTTTTGAGGTGACGAGCGCGCACGAGGAGGGCGGGGAGCGAGAATTCCTCGTATCAACCGTTGAGTTCTTGAGTGACGACAAGGGAAATGTGCGGGCTTTACGAATTGCCGAGACCGAGTTTCGCGATGGCACACGGGTTCCCATGGCGGGCACGGAGCGCGAGATTCCTGCGGACTTAGTTCTGCTGTCGCTCGGATTCACGGGCACCGACGCGGTCGAGCTTGCGGAGCAATCGGAAGTTGTCGTGGACCGCGGCCTTGCCTCACGAACGGCAGACTATGAGACAAATGTTCCCGGCGTATTCGTTGCTGGCGATGCTGGTCGTGGAGCATCTCTCGTTGTGTGGGCGATTGCCGAGGGACGTGCCGTTGCGGCTCAGGTCGACACGTACCTGACGGGTTCGAGTGTGCTCCCGTCGCCTGTCCGCGCTTCTGACAGGCCCTTTGCCATCAACCATTGATGGTGACGTTTAGTGTGACAGCATTACCGTGATGCAAGAGACGGCATCCCAACAAGACAAGAGGCAAAAATGAGACGTGCCAAGATCGTTGCCACCCTTGGGCCCGCTACCGAGACTTACGAAGATATTCGGGGCATTATCGATGCTGGTGTTGATGTCGCCCGCATGAATCTTTCGCACGGTACCTACGAGGTTCACGAGAAGGTTTATGCCAATGTGCGTAAGGCGGCTGCAGACGCGAACCGCGCCGTGGCCGTTCTCGTCGACCTGCAGGGGCCAAAGATTCGACTCGGGAAATTTGAGGGCGGCCCTTTCGACTTGGCGGTGGGTGACACGTTTGTGATTACGACGGAAGATGTCGTCGGCACAAAAGACATCTGCTCGACAACGTTCAAGGGATTGCCCAAAGACGTCAAGACCGGAGATCCCCTTTTGATTGATGACGGCAAGGTGACTCTCCGCGTGGTAGCCACCGACGGCGTTCGCGTCACCACAACCGTTGAGGTCGCTGGGCAGGTCTCAAACAACAAGGGAATCAACCTTCCTGGTGTTGCCGTAAACGTTCCCGCGCTATCCGACAAGGACGAGGCAGACCTCCGTTGGGGGCTGCGACTCGGAGCCGACTACATTGCGCTGAGCTTTGTGCGGGATGCTAAAGACATCGTTCGCGTGCACGAGATTATGGACGAAGAAGGGGTTCGGCTGCCGGTGATCGCCAAGATCGAGAAGCCGCAGGCAGTAGACCACTTGGAAGAAATTATCGACGCCTTCGACGCCATCATGGTGGCGCGCGGTGACCTGGGCGTCGAGCTCCCATTGGAAGCCGTTCCCATTGTGCAGAAACAGGCGGTCGAACTTGCACGTCGTTGGGCAAAGCCCGTTATTGTTGCCACCCAGGTTCTCGAGTCAATGATCACGAGTCCACGACCAACGCGTGCCGAGGCATCCGACTGTGCCAACGCGGTGCTTGATGGCACGGATGCCGTCATGCTTTCGGGTGAGACGAGTGTCGGGGCATACCCCGTTCTCACTGTAGAAACCATGGCGCGCATCATTGAATCCACAGAAGATCACGGATTGAGCCGCATTCCAGACCTCGGCACTAAACCTCGAACCCAGGGCGGCGCAATAACCCTGGCCGCCGCCGAGGTTGCGGAATTCATTGAGGCAAAGTATCTCTGTGTTTTCACCGAATCGGGGGACTCGGCCCGCCGAATGTCGCGCCTACGCTCAAGTATCCCCATGCTGGTGTTTACCCCACACGAGTCAATTCGTCGTCGGATGGCACTCATCTGGGGTGTGCGATCCTTCCTCGTCGAGCCGGTCACGCACACCGACGCGATGTTTGTTCAGGTCGACGATTACCTCTTGGGTGAGGGGCTCGCCAAGGTTGGTGACAAGGTCGTTGTCATTGCCGGAACGCCACCCGGAATTGCCGGATCGACCAATGATCTGCGGGTTCATCTGATCGGTGACGCTCATGGGGTAGCGGCCGAGGCGTACGCCAGCCACCTCTAAAACGTGTGCCGGATGTGGGACTTGAACCCACACG
>CAIOGW010000055.1 GCA_903857985.1 uncultured Microbacteriaceae bacterium | reverse complement strand
GCCGAGATGCTCACCACGCGATGTCCGGCGGCCGCCAAAGCCGCTCCGATGACGGGCCCCACGCGACCGGCACCCACGATGCCCACCGAGAGTCGGCCGTCGCGCTCAGACATGCGAGCCTCCCGCAGTCGGATCCGAAGGAGATCCGGGGTCGGATTTGTCGGGTGGCAGGGTGCACATGCGCTCGGCCACGAGCCCCGCCGTGAGGAGGAGGGCCGCTCCCACGGTCTGTGCGATGCCGCGACCGAGCAGGTCACCATTGAGAATTGGCAGGCTGAGTGCGTGCGCAATGATTCCTGCGCCGAGACCGGTGAGAAGAGCGCCCGTGAGCGAGCTCGACTTAGCGAGCACCGCAACGCGCACCGCGTAGAACGGATCAAGCCGGTCTTTTCTCTTTCCCGTTACCCTCCGACGAACCGGTACCGCAAGTGCCACAATCACGATGGCGATTGCTGTCAGCGTGATGGGCAGACTCACGGGAGGCGCAAACGCGAACCCGCCATTGGCGACGATCGCGAGCTCAATGAGGTAGCCGGCTACCGCTGCCACGACCACGAGAACGACAATGATTCCCGCCGTCGTGCGCTTCACCGTGCCACCTCCGCCGGTCGTGTCTGGGTCGCTGTCAGTGTGGCTGCAATGTCGGCAACACGTCCCGCACCCGCAAGCGACGCGTCCGGGTCGAGTTCGAGCCAGGGGGCAAGCACAAACAGCCTGTTCGCGGCCTGCGGATGCGGTATCTCGAGGTCGGGCTCACTCACGCGTAAGTCGCCATAAGCAACGATGTCAATATCGAGGGTTCGCGCGGCCCAGCGCTGGGTGCGAACCCGGCCAAACCGTTGCTCGATGTGCAGGGCGGTGTGCAACAACTCGCGGGGGGTGAGGGTGGTCTCCACGAGCGCGACGGCGTTGAGGTAGGCCGGTTCATCCGGCGCGGGCCCCGCTGGCGTCACGGCGACCGACTCAACAAGAGACGACATACGCACAGAGATGATGCCCGGGGATGATGCGAGTTCGCGTGCTGCCTCGTTAATCGTGGGGGCTCGCTCACCGAGGTTGGCGCCAAAGGCCAACACTGCTGCGACGGACGCCGGTTCAGACATGAGAGTCTCGTTCGCGATGGATGGTGACCGAAACATCGTCAACCGAAACGCCTAGGTCGACCTGCGGCTTGTGCACCGTGACATCGACCGCGCTCACGAAGTCACGAGCGAGCACTCGCCGAGCGATGCGCTCCGCCAAGGTCTCAATGAGGTTGACCGGATCATCGGAAATCATCTGGGCGACGTCGGCGGCTACCGCGGCATAGTCAACGGTGTGGGCGAGGTCATCGGTGAGGGCGGCCGGTGATACCTCGGTGTGAAGCGTGACGTCCACAACAAACTCTTGGCCGCGCTCGCGCTCACGGGTGTAGACACCGTGAAAACCTGTGGCACGTATACCCGCAATCCGAATGATGTCGCTCATGCGCGCGAACCTGAATCATCGGGGGTGGACTGCGACGCCGGCGAGGGGATCGCCCCGGTATTCGCTCCAAAACCGGCCGTGCCGCGGGGCAGAGCGTCCAGGCGAGCCGCTTCTGCGCGCTCCGCAGCCTCCTGCGCCTGCAGCTTCGCCTGACGAATCAGAGCAGCAATCACTTTTTGGCGGGTTTCTTCTTCGCGGCGCATTTCGGTGGCAATGGCCAACTCTGCGTCAAGGTCAAACTCAAGTTCGGCCAGTTCACGCGTCACTTGAGCCACGCGAAGTTCACGCTCGGTGTCGGCGGCCATGGCTCGGATGTTGCGCGAAGGAACGCTCGCACGCAGCGCGGCAAAGGTTCGGGCCACGTCGTGCACGCGCACCCCCCAGGCTCCGGCGTTCGCCGCCAACACACTCACGGCCACACTCGCGTTGTCACGATCGTCGAGAGTGGAATCCTCGGTGAGAAGAGCAGTCAAGAAACGTTTGCGTGATGCCCCCACGAGAATGGGGTATCCCAGGGCCATCAGTTCTTCCATGCGGCCCAACATTTGCCAATTGTGCTCGGCTGTTTTGGCAAAGCCCAGACCGGGATCGAGGATCAGTTTGTCGCGTGCAATACCTGCCTCGAGCAGCGCGTTGGCGCGGTTCATGAGCTCACGCCGGATGTCGGTGGGGGCGTCCTTATATATCGCCTTGGTGTCCATGTCGTCGGAGTGACCGCGCCAGTGACTGGCAATGTACGTCACTCCCGTCGAGGCCGCCGTGCGCGGCATGAAGAAGTCGGCCAAACCACCTGACACGTCGTTGATATAGCGGGCCCCACTCTCCACGGCCAGAATGGCAGTGGACGCGTTCATGGTGTCGATGCTCACGGTCACGCCCGCGGCGGTCAGCGCCGAGATAACGGGCATCACACGAAACTGCTCCTCTTCTGGAGTGACCCGTTCGGCACCGGGGCGCGTCGACTCACCCCCCACATCGATGATGTCGGCGCCTTGAGCGGCGAGTTCCATGCCGCGATCAATCGCAACGCGCGTTTCGAAATATTCGCCACCATCGCTGAACGAATCGGGCGTCACGTTCAGCACGCCCATGATGAGCGTTCGCCGCTCAACCATCGCTGCCGCCGTTCATGAGACCCATTATTTCGGAACGGGCCGCAGGCTCGCTCAGTTCGCCGCGCGACGCCACGGTGATGGTGCGACTCGACATCTGCCCCACCCCGCGAGCGGTCACACACTGGTGCGCGCTGACGAGCACCACGAGCACACCGCGCGGGCTCAGCGCCTCCTCGAGCGCGGAGGCAATCTGTTCGCCCAGCCGTTCTTGAAACTGTGGTCGCGAAGCCAGAGTCTCGACCACGCGCGATATTCGACCGAGTCCAATGAGAGCCGCGTCGGGAAGATAGGCGACGTGGGCCTGACCCACGAAGGGCAGGAGGTGATGCTCGCACACCGACCGCAGTGCAATGTTGGTGACGATTACCGCGTCACTCTGTGTGCCGGCCGGCGTGGGCTCAACGGGCATTGTCTCCGCCAGCAGCGTTTGCGGGTCAATACCCACGCCCGCAAAGAGCTCTTCGTAAGCGTCTGCGACGCGCACGGGGGTTTCGCTCAAGCCCTCGCGCGACGGATCCTCGCCCACCGCGGCAAGAATTTCGACCACGGCACGGGCAATCCGTTCGCGGTCAACGGCCACGGCGTGCTCCCTAGTTTGCTGCGGCAGGACGTGCCGTGGGGCGGCGCGTTGCACGAGGCTTTGTGGGCTTCTCCGTGGGTGGGGCTACCGCCTCGGCGACAACCTTCTTGACCGGAACCTTGACCGGAGGCTTATTAGACGTGGGCCGCTTAGAACTCGACAACCACTGCGAGCGCTTGGCCAGCTTCTTGACGGGCTTAAAGATGTGGGCCAACTGATCGTGATCGAGGGTTTCTTTGTCGAGCAGTTCCGAAGCAAGCTTGTCGAGAACCACACGGTTATTGGAGAGCACCTTGTAGGCCTCGTCGTGTGCCTGCTCAATCAGCGCGCGAACCTCGGCATCTACCATCTGGGCCATCTGCTCGGAGTAGTCGCGCTGGTGACCCATGTCGCGGCCGAGGAAGACCTCGCCGGATGCCTTGCCCAGCTTCACGGCGCCGACGGAAGCCGTCATGCCGAACTCGGTCACCATCCTGCGAGCAATCCCGGTGGCCTTCTCGATGTCGTTCGACGCACCAGTGGTGGGGTCGTGAAAGACAATCTCTTCGGCCACGCGACCACCCATGGCGTACGTGAGCTGGTCGAGAAGTTCGTTGCGCGTGATGGAGTACCGGTCTTCGAGTGGAAGAACCATCGTGTAGCCGAGAGCACGCCCGCGCGGAAGAATCGTGACCTTGGTGACCGGGTCGGAGTAGTTCATAGCGGCGGCTGCGAGAGCATGGCCGCCTTCGTGGTAGGCGGTAATGAGCTTCTCTTTGTCGCGCATCACGCGGCTGCGCCGCTGCGGACCGGCAATGACGCGGTCAATGGCCTCGTCGAGTGCGCGGTTGTCGATGAGCTGTGCATCCGAGCGCGCCGTCAGCAGGGCGGCCTCGTTGAGCACGTTGGACAGATCAGCGCCCGTGAAGCCCGGTGTCTTTCGCGCAACAACCTCGAGGTTGACATTGGCCGACATGGGCTTGCCCTTGGCGTGCACCTCAAGAATCTTCTTGCGGCCCAGCATGTCAGGGGCGTCAACGCCCACCTGGCGGTCGAAGCGGCCGGGTCGGAGAAGAGCGGGATCGAGAATGTCGGGGCGGTTGGTGGCCGCAATCATGATGACGTTGGCCTTGGGGTCGAAGCCATCCATTTCAACCAGCATCTGGTTGAGCGTCTGCTCGCGCTCATCGTGCCCGCCACCCATGCCGGCGCCACGGTGACGACCGACGGCGTCAATCTCATCAATGAAGATGATGGCGGGAGCCGCCTGCTTGGCCTGCTCAAAGAGGTCCCGAACACGCGAGGCACCCACGCCCACGAACATCTCGACAAAGTCTGATCCTGCAATCGCGAAGAAGGGAACGCCCGCCTCGCCCGCGACAGCACGAGCCAGCAACGTCTTTCCGGTTCCGGGAGGGCCATAGAGCAGGACGCCCTTGGGGATGCGTGCGCCCACGGCCTGGAACTTGGCCGGCTCGGCCAAGAAGTCTTTGATCTCGCGCAGTTCTTCAACGGCCTCATCAACGCCCGCAACATCGTCGAACGTGACGGTGGGGGTCTCTTTGGTAACCAGCTTTGCCTTCGACTTACCAAACTGCATGATGCGGTTACCCCCGCCGCTCATCGACGACAGCATGAACCAGAAGAACGCGCCAATCAGCAGGATGGGGAGCAAAAAGCCGAGCGTGGAAAGGATCCAGTTCTCGCGCGGGACGTCGTCGTTGAAACCGTCGACCAGAGTGGCATCGTTGACGGCCTTGACGATTTCAGCGCCACGAGGCGTCACCCAGTAGAACTGAACCTGTTCGCCGTACTTGGCGTCGGGGGTGGTCAGCGTGAGGTCGACCCGCTGATCGCTATCGACAATGGTGGCCTGCGACACCTTGCCACTTGAGAGCATGTTGAGGCCCACCTCGGTGTCCACCTTTTGGTAGCCGTTCATGCCGATGAGGGCAGAGCCGATCCACACGGCGGCAATCGCCAAGATGATGTATAAAAAGGGTCCGCGAAACAACTTCTTGAAGTTCATGATGCCTCTCAGGCTATCGGACGCCGGACGGCTATCTGCTGGATGTCCGCCGAAAGCGGACAGGCCTTCGCCGGTTGAGTAGCGCCGAAGGCGCGTATCGAAACCCGAAGCATGGTGCGTCGAAATCCTTCGTGACTAGGCGTGCGGGTCTTTGCCCTCGTAAACGTGGGGTGACAGCACGCCGAGCCCGCGCACGTTGCGGTACTTCTCCGCGTAGTCGAGACCATAGCCCACAACAAACGCCGGCGGAATATCGAAGCCCACGTATTTCACCTCGACCGGAATTTTCACGGCCTCCGGCTTGCGGAACATGGCGCACACCTCGACGCTTGCCGCCCCCCTGGCCATCATGTTGCTCACCAACCACGACAGGGTCAAGCCGGAGTCCATGATGTCCTCAATGAGCAAGACGTTCATGTCGGCAACTTCGGTGTCGAGGTCTTTGTTGATTTTGACCACGCCCGATGATTGTGTGCTCGCGCCGTATGAGCTGACGGCCATGAAGTCGAGATGGGCGTGAAATTTGAGTTCGCGCGCGAGGTCGGCCATCAAAATTACGGCACCCTTGAGCACACCCACGAGGATCACGTCGCCCTGGGGGTAATCGCGCTCAATCTGGCGCGCCATTTCGGCAATGCGGTCGGTGATCTGCTTTTCGGTAAACAGCACTTCGCTCAGGTCGCCCCGAACATCCTCAATATCCACCGCAGCGCCTCTCGTTATTTGTGCTTCGAAACTACACGGCAATGCCCGCGGGAGACTGCGGGCTACACCGTGTCTCGAGGGCACTATCGCGGCGAGTAACGCTCCCGCCGGGGAGGTTGAGGGCATCCTGGCCGTGCCAATTCATGATGAGTTCATCAACCGCCGCCACGTGGGCGCTCGATAACTGCGGCTGACCGAGTTGACTGACCAGCCACATGCGCACGCACCTGAGACGAATTACGGAGTCAAGTGAGACCAGGACCCGGGTATCGAGGGCGTCCGCCGGGGTTAGCGCGGCACGCAGCGCGTCGCTTGCACGTGCATCGAGGTAGTCGGCGTCAGCGGTGAGGTGGGCGGCGGTTCGGGCGAGGGCTTCCGCCACGCCCGGGCCCAGCTCGGCCTCGAGAACGGGCAACACAGTGTTCCGCACTCGAACACGTCGGAAGGTCTCATCGGTGTTGTGCGGATCGAGCCACGGAGTGATCTCTTGATCGGCCAGAGACTGCGCCACAACCTCGCGGCGAAGCCCCAGGAGAGGGCGAACCAAAGCGGGGCTCCGAGCTGAGGTGCTCGCGTGGCTAGGTGTTACCACGCGCATACCGGCCAAACTGCGAGCGCCAGAGCCGCGAGCTAGGCCAAGCAACACCGTCTCTGCCTGGTCGTCGAGCGTGTGGCCAATCAACACGGCGGTGGCGCCCGTTTCACGTGCAACGTCGCCGAACGCCGAATATCGAGCCGCGCGGGCATCCGCCTCGGGCCCGCCGCCTTCGTCGGTCACCGCCACGCGTCGCACCACGACCGGGCTCAGTCCGGCCGCCCGCGCCTGCTCCGCCGCCCGCTCCGCCACCTCGGCCGAGGCATGCTGCAAGCCGTGATCCACAATCACCGCACCGGCCCGAACACCGCACTTTTCCTGCTCAAAACCCAGAGCTACGGCGAGCGCAAGCGAATCGGGGCCGCCACTCAGCGCCACAAGCACCAGTGGGGCGTCCTGCGGCATGACCGCGTCGCCGGATGCTTCGCCCTCCGGATTCGGGTGGGAACGGCCTCGAGTCTCGGGGAGCGCCAATGCCAACGCATCGCGCACCGCCCGACGAACGTCGGCCATGGCAGGGGTGAGGCGCGGGCGAGTAGGCATCTTCCAGTAACCTTAATGCCGGCAGTGACCATCCCTACATAAGGAGCACCCGTGGGCGACTACGACGTCATTATTGAGATTCCGCGCGGAAGCCGGAACAAGTACGAAGTAGACCACGAGACGGGTCGCGTATACCTTGACCGCGTGCTGTTTACGTCGTTCGCGTATCCCACCGATTACGGCTTCTTTGAGAACACGCTCGGCCTCGACGGCGACCCCGTTGACGCGCTCGTGCTGCTCGAATACCCGGTCTTCCCCGGCGTGGGCGTCAAGGTGCGTCCCGTAGGCGTGCTCAACATGAGCGACGAGGCCGGCTCAGACGCCAAGGTGATCTGTGTGCCCTACAAGGACCCGCGCTGGACGCACATCCAAGACCTCACGGATGTTCCCGAACAGACCCGCAAAGAGATCGAGCACTTCTTTACGCGCTACAAGGAACTTGAGCCCGGAAAGTTTGTGAACATCGAGGGCTGGGGTAATGCGGCAGAGGCCGAAGAAATTGTTCAGGCGGGATTTGCCAAGCTCAAGGCCGAAGCTCACTAGGCGAGGTTTCGATACGGCCTGCGGCCTACTCAACCAGCGCCGGTTGAGCCCGTCAAAACCTACTCAACCAGCGCCGGTTGAGCCCGTCGAAACCCGTGGTCTAGATGCCGACCCCGCGGTTGCGCAGGAACGGCAGCGGATCAGTGGATGATCCTGACTGGCGAATCTCGAAGTGCAGGTGGCAGCCGGTTGAGGTACCGGTGGTACCGATGCGGGCAATCACTTGGCCGGGGGCTACGTACTCGCCGTAGCCAACCAAAATTCCGCCGCTCACAATGTGCGCATAGGAGGACGTAATGCCGCCACCGTGGTCAACCTTCACAAAGTTACCGTAGCCGCCGTACCAGCCGGCGTAAGTAACTGTTCCGCCCGAGACGGCGTAAATGTTCCAGCCGCAGCGAGACCCCACGTCGATTCCGTGGTGCCACGACGACGACCATCCGTTCGATGTCCACACGGGGTTGCGCGGACCATACCCGTCAACGATGCGTCCCTCCGAGGGAATGGTCCACCCCGAGTCACTGACTGCGATTCCGCGCTGAGCGGCTTCCTCTTGGGCGCGTTTTATCGCCGCTGCCACGCCCTGCTGGTAGCCGTCAACGGTTTTCGCCGTCTCGTCCTGCAGGGCCGCGAGCTGCGCGCGCATGGTGTCGAGATTGCTTTGGTTAGCGGCGAGCTTGTTGGCCACGACCTCTTGGGCAGCGACGGCCGCCTGCATGGCAGCATCGGCCTCGGCTTTGAGCTTCTCTCGCTCGCCCTTGGCCACTTTGGCCTGGTCGGCCAGCGACTGTGCTTCGTTTTGCGCAGCCTTAGCAGCGTCATAGACCTGAGCCGATCTCTCCACCATTTTGCTCATGTTGCCGAGCTTGGAAAGCAACTCGTCAGCGTTCGTCCCACCGTCGAGAAGCAGCCCAATGCTCATGTCACTTCCACCCGACCGATAGAGCTGCGCGGCGAGCCGCCCCGCTTCCGTTGTGGCCTTGTCTGCCTGGGCCTGCGCTTCGGTGGCGGCAGCCATGAGCTCGTTGTAGCGCACATCCGCGGCATCGAATTTTGCTACGGCCGCGCTGTATACCTCTCCGGCTGCCTGTGCCTTCTCAGTGGCCGCGTCAAGCTCGCCCTGAAGTTGCGCGATATAGCCCTGGAGCTCGGCCATCTGGGCCTTTTTTGCGGCCTCATTATTCTTGGCGTTCTGAACGTCGCTCCAGGAGGGGTAGGCGTTGGCGGCGCTCACATTGATGCCGGCGGTCACCACACACGCCCCCGCCACGAGAGCAACGGTGAGCAAACGCAAGGCAGAACGCATGGCGCCACGCTAACAGCCGCGCTTGTGAGAACGGCCAAAGCCTGCCGGACTGGCGGAAAACTCTCAGGAGAGAGTTGAGAGTCTCCTAGCTCGTGAAGAGGGGCACCAGGGCGCCCGAGAACACCTGCCAGGCCAGAACGCTCTTGGCGATCAGGCTCAGCGTGATGTACATACGCTCACCGCGCAGGTAGTCGCGCCATCCGCCGATCTGGCGGTACTGCAACACCTGGTTGATCGCGAAGGTGTTGAAGAACACGAACAGCGAGACGATGATGCCGATCACGAAGCCGGGAACCTCAGCCGCGCTGGTCGAACCGGGCTGCAGCGTGTAAATGAGGATGATGATCCACGGCACAATTCCGGTCATCGAGCCAAAGATAAACGGCAGGAACTTCTTGTTGCCAGGCTTCTCGTACTTCTCCTGAAGCGCACCAAAGAGAATCATGGAGGCGTTGACGGCGAAGATGGCGAACAGGGCACCCACATCAGTAGCACCGGTGAGCTGCGCGATGAGCCAAATCATCACCGACGAGCTGAGTGCGTACTCGGTCCAGCGGAAGTAGTTGTGGTTCTTCTTCAGTCCGGCGGCGTAGCGGTTGAACACGCCCGGCAGGGAAATGAGGAAGTGGAAGAACGCTGAGAGGAACAAGAAGCCCACGACACCCAAGCCGAGGTTGACCTCAAACAGGGTTACTCGCTCGGTGGGCAGATCTACTCCGGGAGGGCCGGTCATGTAGTCCACGGTGACCGGGAACATGACCTGTGTGCTGATCATCGTTAGCACAAAAAGGAATGCGAGCCCCTGGGCCAGGTGAACTGCACCCGCGACGATGTTGTAAACGCGTAAGCGTTTGATTTGTTCGTCGGCGCTACGAATCTTGCGAGCCATGGTGGGACCTCCCGGATTTCGGCGTGAGACTTTCGACGCCTCCCACGAGTTTGGCGTTATTTTGGCAGGCTGTCTAGCCACCCCGCCGATTCGCGCCCGTAGCCGCGTCTCCCCTATGCTTATGACTCGGTAATCGTTAGCGACGAAACATCCGGCCCCATCGTTTAGCGGCCTAGGACACCGCCCTTTCACGGCGGCAGCACGGGTTCGAATCCCGTTGGGGTCACGCCCGGATGTAGACTCAATTTGGTTGCTGAAAGGTAATTTGCAAGGCCCTGTAGCGCAGTTGGTTAGCGCGCCGCCCTGTCACGGCGGAGGTCGCGGGTTCAAGTCCCGTCAGGGTCGCGGATGGGGCCCTTCTTCGGAAGGGTTTTTCATCTGGCGACGTCGCTCCCCGGAGCGAACCGCCTGGCTCTGTAGCTCAGTTGGTAGAGCGCACGACTGAAAATCGTGAGGTCACGGGATCGACGCCCGTCGGAGCCACCAAAAAACCCCCGATTACTCGGGGG
>CAIOGW010000054.1 GCA_903857985.1 uncultured Microbacteriaceae bacterium | reverse complement strand
CGTCAAAATCTTTGGGGTCCGAGGAGTTAACGAACGTTGTCTCCACACCAAACCGGCGCAGCGTCACATCGAGCTGCGTGACCGTGCCGCCATAGAGACTAGCCGCCGAAACGATGTGGTCACCGGCACCCAGGATGGACGCAAAGGTGATGTACTGTGCCGACATGCCGCTGGCCGTGGCTACCGCGCCGATGCCACCCTCCAGGCTGGCCACGCGCTCCTCGAACGACGCCACCGTGGGGTTGCCGAGTCGCGAATAGATGTTTCCGTACTTCTGCAGGGCAAAGCGCGCCGCGGCGTCATCTGTGTCGTCGAAGACAAACGACGTCGATTGGTAGATGGGCAGGGCTCGCGCTCCGTGAACTCCGTCGGGGATATTTCCCGCGTGAATCGAACGTGTCTTGAAGCCGTATTCGCGATCTGCCATGCCGACAAGTCTATGGGCGCGCACGAGGGCAGGAGTCGCCAGTCGTCACGCCGAGTAACACTGAGCGGCGTGTGCGACCGCGCCCGTTGAACCAGCCCGCTAAATCCAGCTGGGCAGCCACATGTGCATCTGCCAGTAGGCCAGCGGAATCTGCATGCCCGTCCAGATTGGATAAAAGAAGATGCTAATCAGAATGGCGGCGATTCCGAAGACGGCAATGGTGCGAACGCCGTTGATGCGGCGGTAATCGGGTGCGGTGCGTTTGCCCAAGATTAGCCACATCACGTAGCCGAGGCTGAGAATCATGAATGGTTCGTAGACGATGCCATAGAACTGAAAAACGGTGCGGTTGAGATACATGAGCCACGGCACGTATCCCGCGAGCATGCCCATCAGGATGAACGCGGGCTGCCACTTTCGGAATCGAATCACGTAGTAAACGAGGTATAGGACGGCGGCTGCACCCGCCCACCAGATCAGCGGATTGGGCAGGCCGGAGATGGCCTCGGAGCAGGTTTCCCAGCCACATCCCTTCTCTCCCTCCACCGTCCCCACGTAGTACATGCTCGTGGGGCGAATCATGAACAACCAGGTCAGCGGGTTGGCCTGGTAGGGGTGCGGGGTCGACATGCCCACGTGAAAGTTGTAGATCTCACCGTGAAAGCGCGCCAGAGACTGGAACCACGTGGGAACCCACGAAAACAGACCGCTCCACCGCTCGTCGGGATGGTCATCCATCCACATGCGCGCATAGCTACCGCTGTTCAATATCCAACCCAGCCATGTGCTCAGGTAGGCAACGAACGCGAGCGGCACGGTTTGCAGGAAGGTCACGGGTGCGGTGCGCAGGAGGGCCGAGGATGCCCACAGGGAGACACCGGCGCGGCGGCGATCGAGGGCGTCCATCACCACGACGTAGAGGCAGTACGCCGCGAGGAAGTAGAGCCCGGACCACTTAACTCCGGCACTCAGACCAAACGTGAGCCCCGCGAGAATTAGCCAGGGGCGCCACCACATCACCGGTCCCCATGCGGGCGGTGTTCCGGCCGCATTCTGTGCGGCGAGTAGTCGCGCTAACCGTTGCCCGGCCGCCATGCGGTCGAGCAACACAAGGTATACCCCGGTGAGCGTGAGGGCGGCCAGAATGCCGTCGAGCAGAGTGACCCGAGAAAGCTGAATGGCGAGACCGTCGATGGCGATGAGGCCACCGGTGAGCACGGCGATGAGCGTTGACCCGGTGAGCCGGCGGGCAATGAGCATGACCAACCACACAATGACGAGGCCGGCAATTGCCACGGTAAAGCGCCAACCCAGCGAGTTCGCGGGCCCAAAGAGCGCCATGCCCCATCCGATAAGCCACTTGCCCAGGGGTGGGTGCACCACGTAGGAGGCGTCGGCGTTGAAAATATTCGTGTCGCCGCGGGAGAAAGACTCGTCGGCGCCGTCGGGCCACGTCGTTTCGTATCCGCGGTTGAACAGCGACCACGCATCCTTGACGTAGAACGTCTCGTCGAACACGAGCGAGTTCGGGTTGGCGATGTTCCAGAAGCGCAGCACGGCGGCGAGGAGTAGAACCAACAGCGGGCCACCCCAGAACCACAGGCGTTGGCGACCGGGTGTGCTCAGGGTGCGTTGCCACCAGTCATCAAGGCGCGATCCGAAACGGTCCGGCGCGGTGTCGATGGCACCATGAGCAGTCACGGTCGAAAGCCTAGCGAGGTGAACAGTGAATGCGCGGTGTGCGGGCGCTGGTGAAGCCGTGCCGACTGGCAGACTGAGACCGTGTTGATTCTCGGAGCCACGCCGATAGGCAATCTGGGCGATGTGAGCGCCCGTCTCCGGCAGACACTCGAGTCGGTAGCAGTGATTGCGTGTGAAGACACCCGCACCACCGCGCACCTGCTGTCGGCCCTCGGGATCACCCACCGACCCACCCTCATCGCCCTGCACGAGCACAATGAGCGCGATGAGTCGGCCAGGGTTGTCGAACGTGCTCGTGAAACGGTTGTGCTCGTTCTCACGGATGCGGGCATGCCCGCGGTGAGCGATCCCGGTTATCGCGTGGTGCAGGCTGCCATCGCTGCGGGCGTTGCGGTGACGTGCCTACCCGGCCCGAGTTCTGTTCTCGTGGCGCTCACTCTCTCGGGGTTGGCCACCGACCGTTTTACCTTCGACGGGTTTTTGCCGCGCAAGGGCGCAGAACGCCGGGCACTCTTTGCTGAGGTGGCCCGCGAGACGCGCACGCTGATCTTCTTCGAGTCGCCGCATCGCATTGCCGAGGCGCTCGCCGATGCGCGCGACGTGCTCGGCGCCGAGCGTTCGGCGGCCGTGTGCCGCGAGCTCACCAAGATGCACGAGGAGATTCGTCGGGGTTCGCTCTCGCAGCTCGCCGAGTGGGCCGCCGACGGTGTCCGCGGCGAGATTGTGATCGTGGTTGCCGGCGCCGCGCCCGCCACCATCACTCTCGATGCCGCGCTCGACCAGGTTGCCGAGCTCACCGCGTCGGGGCTCCGACTCAAAGAGGCGTGTGCGCAGGTGGCCGATGCCACCGGTCATTCGTCGCGTGAGTTGTACCAGGGTGCGCTCGCCCGCAAGTAGCCCCGACCGCGATTGGTCTGCGTTATCGCAGCGTCGAGGCAAATTAGAATGGACGGTATGGCTGAGGGTTCGCGTTTCTATGTGACCACGCCCATCTTCTATGTGAACGACGTGCCACACATCGGGCACGCCTATACGGAGGTTGCGGCTGACGTGCTCGCGCGTTGGCACCGACAGTCGGGCGACGACACGTGGTTGCTCACCGGAACCGACGAACACGGCCAGAAGATTCTGCGCACGGCCACGGCCAATGGCGCGACTCCGCAAGAGTGGGCCGATCGACTGGTGGAGTCGGCGTGGAAGCCACTGTTGACCACCATCAATATCGCCAACGACGATTTCATTCGCACCACCGAGCCGCGGCACGAAAACAATGTGCAGAAATTTCTCACCACGCTCTACGACAAGGGCTTCATCTACACCGGTGAGTACGAGGGCGCCTACTGCGTGGGCTGCGAGGAGTACAAGCAAGCCGCCGACTTGATTGCCGGCACGGGGGATGACGCGGGCCAACAGGTGTGCGCCATCCACTCGAAGCCCGTCGAGATTCTGCACGAGAAGAACTACTTCTTTCGCATGAGCGATTTCACGCAGCCCCTGCTTGATCTCTACGAGGCCAACCCCGATTTCATTCAGCCTGAGTCGGCCCGCAACGAGGTCGTGGCGTTTGTGCGCCAGGGCCTCGACGACCTCTCCATCTCACGCTCCACCTTCGACTGGGGCATCAAGCTGCCGTGGGACGACAGCCACGTCGTCTACGTCTGGTTTGACGCGCTGCTCAACTACATCACGGCTATCGGCTACGGCGAAGACCAAGCCAACTTTGATCGCCGCTGGCCCGCCTTGCACATCGTGGGCAAAGACATCCTGCGCTTTCACGCGGTGATCTGGCCGGCCATGCTGATGGCCGCCGGGCTGCCGGTTCCCGCGGGAATCTTTGGTCACGGCTGGTTGCTTGTGGGTGGCGAAAAAATGTCGAAGTCAAAGCTCACCGGTATTGCGCCGAGCGAAATCACCGACACGTTTGGGTCTGACGCGTTTCGCTACTACTTCACGAGCGCCATCACGTTTGGTCAAGACGGCTCGTTCAGCTGGGAAGACCTCTCGGCCCGCTACGAATCCGAGCTGGCCAACGGCTTTGGCAACCTGGCCTCGCGCTCGCTCGCCATGATTGCCCGCTACTTCGACTCTGCCGTGCCCGTCGAAGCGGAGGTGACGCCGGCCGATGCCGCCATCCACGATGTTGTTGCTGCTGCGGCGAGCCAGGCCGAAGATGCTATTTCTCGGGTTGCCGTGCACGAGGCCGTGGCGAGCGTGTGGACGATCGTGGATGCCCTCAACGGCTACATCACCGAGCAGGAGCCGTGGGTACTCGCCAAGGACCCTGCAAACGCGGGCCGCTTGTCGACGGTTCTGTATACCTGCGCCGAGGGGCTTCGGGCGCTGGCCGTGCTCTTGTCACCGGTGATGCCCGAGGCAACGCAGAAACTGTGGACAGCTCTCGGTGCCGAGACGGCGCTGGGCACGCTGCCCGCACAGCCGGTGCGCAGTGCGGGCACGTGGGGCCAGCTGCCCGCTGGAACCCGGGTTGCCGCGCTCGAGCCTCTCTTCCCGCGCATCGACGTAGCCGAGTAGTCGCTCGTGACTGCCGAGCAAGACCAGCGACGCCGCGCCGAAGACGGTGCCGGCACCAAACGCGACCTCGAGTTTCCGCCGGCCCCTGAGGCGTTGCCCTTCTCCGTCTACGACAACCACACGCACTTCGATATTGCCGACGGCGACACCCTCGTGAGCGTGGCCGAGCAACTTGAGAAGGCAGCGCTCGTGGGTGTGGTGGGTGTGGTTCAGGTGGGCACCGACGTGGCTTCTTCGTCGTGGGGAGCCGAGCTGGCCGCCGGAAACGAGCGAGTGCTTGCCGCGGTGGCCATTCACCCCAACGATGCCCCTCGTCTTGCGGCGGCCGGAACCCTCGACGATTCCCTCGCGGCCATCGATGCTTTGGTGGCACAGCCGCGTGTTCGGGCCGTGGGCGAGACGGGCCTCGACTTCTTCCGCACGGGTGACGACGGCCGGCCGGCGCAGTACGCATCCTTCGAGGCCCACATCGAGATTGCTCGGCGCCACGGTATTGCCCTGCAGATTCACGACCGCGATGCTCACGACGAGGTGGTGGCCACACTGCGTCGCGTGGGCGCTCCAGAAAAGACCGTGCTGCACTGCTTTTCGGGCGATGCCGACTTTGCCCACGTGGCTGTTGATCAGGGGTGGTACCTGTCGTTTGCGGGCACCGTCACGTTCAAGAACAATCACCACCTGCGCGAGGCGCTCGCGGTTATTCCGCGCGAGCGAATTCTCGTTGAGACCGACGCGCCTTTTCTCACACCCATGCCGTTCCGCGGCCGCCCTAATGCCTCTTACATGGTGCCGTACACCGTGCGCGCCATGGCTGAGTTTCTCAACGCGGACCTGGGCGACCTGTGCGCGCGCATCACCGAAAACACGGAAGCCGTCTACGGTTCATGGGCCGACGACATTCTTTCGGGAGTCAGCCCGCAGGAGGCCACCTCATGAACGACGTAATCATGCTCACTCCGGCCGACGTGCGCAGTCTGGCGGCGCGTGCCGAAGTTATTCCCACCAAGAAGCTCGGGCAAAACTTTGTGGTCGATGCCAACACGGTTCGCAAAATTGTCGCTACGGCCGGGGTGCATGCAGGCGATGTTGTGCTCGAGGTGGGCCCCGGGCTGGGCTCACTCACGCTGGGTCTGCTCGAGGTGGGCGCCCATGTTGACGCGGTCGAAATTGACCGTCGGCTTGCTCGTGAGCTGCCCTCAACCATTGGCGCGCGCGCACCCGGCGCACAGCTGTGTGTGATCAACGAAGACGCGATGCAGGTGACCGAGCTACCCCACCAACCCCTGCGGCTCGTGGCTAACCTGCCCTACAACGTGTCGGTGCCCATCCTCATTCACCTGCTGGAGACCTTCTCTTCGCTGCAGACCGGGCTCGTGATGGTGCAGTCAGAGGTGGGGGAGCGATTGGCTGCCGGCCCCGGCAGCAAAATTTATGGCGGACCCAGTGTGAAGGCAGCCTGGTTTGGCAAATGGCGGGTGGCCGGCAAGGTGAGCCGCCAGGTGTTCTGGCCGGTGCCCAACGTTGATTCCGTGCTGGTGGCCTTCGAGCGCCACGCGGAGCCCGGTGACATCGAACTGCGCGAGCGTACGTTCGAACTTGTGGATGCCGCCTTTGGTCACCGCCGCAAGATGCTGCGGCAATCGCTTGCTCTGCCTTTTGGATCGTCCGCCGGGGCCGAAGACGCCCTGGTTCGTGCGGGCATTGCGCCCACCGACCGCGGCGAGCGGCTCACGGTCGACGACTTTGTTCGCCTTGCCCTTCTCGCGAACTAGGCGGCCTTATTCAGTAGTTCCTTCTCACCAACGAGGCGAGTGTGCCTGCGTTCTCCGGCACATTTTCGCAGACACGTTCGGGTAGTGAGGGTTTTTGCCTTCGTCGCTACGTGCGTCATGTAGTTTTAAGGTGTAATACCCCTAGTGTATTTAGTTTTACCAGTGCCTTGAGCCTCACTGCTCTGTCTCATCGCATCTACTTTCCATAGGAGAATCATGTTCAAGAAATTTTTGGCAGGACTTGCCATTGGAGTGGCAAGCGTTGTGGCCGTCGCTACACCGTCTTTTGCCGCGCCAACCAGTCCCGGAGTGCTCTCAACAATTAACTCGACCGGTGGAACATCTGCCTCTGACGGTCTCAAGATTGACGTGGCTTTCGGCAACATCCAGATTGGCCGCAATGGTGCGGGACAGCTTTACAGTGACACCCGCTTACCGAGCGCTGGCACATACGGAAACGTGAAGAATTTTCCCGTGGTGGCGCTCAGTTATGGTGGCTCCAAAAAGATGATTGGATCCCGGAGCTCCGCTAATTTTGTGAGCTGGGATTCTTTCACGTCGGAATCGGCGCTGACGGATTCGGGCCGCAGTGGAACCGTGATCAACCATCTGACTTATGGCTCGGGCACGAGCCTTGTTACTGCTGACTTTACGATTACGTATACGTATCCCCAACAGTATTTCAACGTAAAACTTGACCTGATAAGCCTGGGAAGTGACTATTCCGGGGGAAGTCATCGCCTCTATTGGTTCGCCGATTCTTACCTGGGCGGTTCCGATGAGGGATTTGAGTTCGGTGGCACGACTCCCGGAGGCCAGACCGTTGCCGGCGTCTACGCTGCGGATGGGTCGCTGATTGAGGCCTTCCGTCAGGTTGCCGGTCAGAACCTTGACTGGTTCGCAGGCTATTACGAGTGTCCCTATGACGGGCCGTATACCGCAGTCGATTGTGGTGCGACGGTCGCCGCCAACGGCTTCACCGAAGCCTTAAGTGCCTTTCCGAACACCATCGCAACGGATACCGACGAATTAGACAACGGTTTTGGTGTGAACTCGGCGTTGTCGAGCGCCGCCACCGACTCGATGACCTTCGATCTACTCTTTGCCGATTGCGTCGCGACGTCGCCGCTGCCCTGTGCCGACGGAGCTTTGGGAACCGAGGCGGCTCTGCCCGACACGGGCGTGAACGCGGCCACAGCCATCAGCCTCGCTGTGGGAGCCCTCGCGCTTGTAGGTCTGGGTGTGACCCTCGTGCTGGTTCGCCGACGCAAGCAGGCATAGCTCGCTCCACAAAGCACGCTCTACGTTTCCCCCGCACACGGTGATGTGCGGGGGAAACTTTTGTCTGGTCGGTGGGGTAGCGGTCAGTTTTTTGGCGTGCCCGAGGGTCGGCTAGATTTGTTACATGACGACGGGGCCGATGAGTGAGTTCGCGCACGCGCGAGCCCCCGGCAAGGTCAACGTCTTTCTCAAGGTGGGTGCTGTTCTTGACGACGGTTACCACGAGGTGGCCTCGGCCTACCAGGCGTTGTCGCTCTACGAAGACGTTCGCGCCTACCCGGCCGATGACTTCTCTGTCTCG
>CAIOGW010000053.1 GCA_903857985.1 uncultured Microbacteriaceae bacterium | reverse complement strand
TTACTTGAGGACGACCGTTGCGCCGGCGGCCTCGAGGGCCTCCTTGGCCTTGTCGGCAACATCCTTCTTGGCGCCCTCGAGGAGGGTCGAAGGTGCTCCGTCAACGAGTGCCTTTGCCTCGCCGAGACCGAGGTTGGTCAGCGTGCGGACCTCCTTGATAACGGCAATCTTGTTGGCGCCAGCGGCCTCGAGAACGATGTCGAATGCGTCCTTCTCTTCGGCAGCCTCTGCGCCAGCTCCGCCACCGGCGGGGGCAGCAGCAGCAACGGCAACGGGGGCAGCAGCGGTGACCTCGAAGGTCTCCTCAAACGCCTTCACGAACTCAGAAAGCTCGATCAGCGAGAGGCCCTTGAACTGCTCAATAAGCTCTTCAGTGCTGAGCTTGGCCATGATTTTCTCCTTGTTGTTGGGGGTTTACGTTGTGCAGGCTGAATTAGCCGGCGGTCTCTTGCTTCTGACGCAGCGCATCGACCGTGCGAACGGCCTTGGACAGCGGTGCGTTGAAGAGGGAAGCGGCACTGAACAGCGAGGCCTTGGCGGCACCGGCAAACTTGGCCAGCAGCACCTCCCGGCTTTCGAGGTCAGCAAGCTTTCCTACCTCAGCTGCATCAATGGGCTTGCTATCGAAATAGCCGCCCTTGATGACGAGCAGAGGATTGGCCTTGGCAAAGTTGCGCAGAGCCTTGGCAACGGCGACAGTGTCACCGTGCACGAAAGCGATGGCCGACGGGCCTACGAAGTGCTCGTCGAGTCCGACAATTCCTGCCTTGCTGGCAGCAATCTTGATCAGCGTGTTCTTTGCCACAGCGTATGTCGCGTGCTCACTAATGGATCGGCGCAGCTCCTTGAGCTGAGCCACCGTGAGTCCGCGGTACTCGGTGAGCAGTAAGCCGGCTGAGCTCTGGAATTTCTCCGTGAGTTCGGCCAGCGATGCTTCCTTGTTCGCCATGGCGCTCCTTGTGGTCTCTTCGCGCATCCCGGGTGGGATACGGTCACACCAAACGCCGTTTCGCCCCAACAAAAAAGCTCCGGCGCAGGACCGGAGCAAACGTGCACAGCACAGTTGATCTGAATAACCTGCGCGGGCCTTCGCTGTTGCGAGACTTCGTGAACCGGCACAATCGAAATCGTGCGACTCAGACCAGCGGTCTTTGGTAGTACTAGGGTACGCCAGCCGAGCAGCGCTGGCAAATCCCGCCCCTCAGTCAAGGGCTCGATTCTCCACCGGTAGGCTGGAACGTGAGACATTCGCGTCGCCCCCTGGGGTGACGCGCCCACATTAGAAGAGTGAGACCCTTCGTGAATGCTGTTGTGACGTTAACCCCTGGGCCGGTGCTTGACCGCACCTACCTGCTTTCTGAAGACCTGTCGCCGGGCAAGGTGAATCGAGCCCTTGAGGTGCACGAGTACATGAGCGGCAAGGGCCTCAACGTGGCCCGAACGCTTCACCTGGCAAAGCACCCTGTTGCCGCCATCTTGCCGATTGGCATGCAAGATCAGTACCTCCTGTTCTCCACGCCATTTCCGCAGATTCTGCGCATCATGCCCGTGCAGGGTCGCGTTCGCGTGAACACCACGGTGGTCGAGAGTGGTGGGCGCACCACAAACATCAACCAGAACCCTTTCCCCATTTCGGATGAGGACTGGGCGAATGTTGTCGAGCTCACTCTCGAACAGGTGAGCGACATGAACGCCGACTGGCTCGTGGTCTCGGGAATGCACCCAAAGATGACCTCGACCGGAAACCCCATTGACCTCGGCGAACTTTACGGGCGCGCGCGCGAAATGGGTGCGCGCGTTGGGCTCGATACCTCGGGGCCCGAACTCAAGCACTGGGCGCGCAGTGGTTTCGTGAACCTGATCAAGCCCAATGCCGACGAACTGGCCTCTCTTGTGGGGCGCGACCTTCACACGCTCGGTGAGGCCATCGACGCCGGGCGCGAACTGGTTGCGGGCGGTATCGAAATTGCTCTCGTCAGCCTCGGTGGCGACGGGGCCCTGGGGATCACGGCAGACGAGGTTGTCTGGGCCAAGGCCACCGCTCCCGCAGTGATCAACACCACGGGAGCAGGTGACGCCTTTCTTGCCGGCTTCCTGAGTCAGGTCATTTCGCGCGAAGCGGACCACCACGCCCAGGGCGTCCTCCCGCAACTGGACCTTCCCGCAGGGCTGGCGACCGCCTGTTCATGGGGTGCGCTTGCGGTGTCACTTCCCACGACGCTCATCTCGTCGTTCACGAACGCGCCCGAAGCCGAAATTCGGGACATCGATCCCGATTATCGACTCACGGAGAGCGCCAGCGTCCGTTACTAGGCCGCGGGGAGCGTGACCGTGAAGACGGTCTTGCCCTTGCGCGAGACGACGCCCAGCGTTCCGCCGTGGGCGGTCACGACCGCGTGCACAATGGCCAGACCGAGGCCCGTGGTTCCCGTGGCTCGCGCCCTCGAGGCGTCGCCCCGTGTAAACCGCTCGAACAGCGTGGCGAGATCCTTCTTGGGGATTCCCGGTCCGTTGTCGGTAACGACAAGATCTACGTGTTCGCCTCGTGGCGCGATACCGACGGTCACAATGGTGCCCGCCGGCGTGTGCACGCGCGCGTTCGCCAGCAGGTTAGCCACCACCTGATGCACGCGGGGCCCGTCGCCGAGGATCACGACCGGGTCGTCCGGCATACTCATGCGCCAGTCGTGATCGGGACCCGCCGCGTGGGCATCGCTCACGGCATCAATCACGATTCGGCTGACGTCGACGCGGTCGCGCTGCAGCTCGCGGCCCTCGTCAAGTCGAGCAAGCAGGAGGAGATCCTCGACAAGGCCGGTCATGCGTTCGGCCTCGGATTCGATGCGGTCGAGAGAGTGGCGCACCTGTTCGGGCATCTTCTGCCCCGTGCGACGGGTGAGCTCGGCATATCCCCGAATTGATGCCAAGGGAGTCCGCAACTCATGGCTCGCATCGGCCACAAAGCGTCGAACTTTCTCTTCGCTCTCGCGGCGAGCGCTCAGTGACCGGTCGACGTGGCCCAGCATCGCATTCATGGCCGCGCCCACTTGGCCGACCTCCGTCCGTGGATCGGTGTCTTCAGTCGCGATGCGTTCTGTGATGGTGCCGCTGCCGGAGGCGAGGGGCAGCTGGGAAACGCGAGTGGCCGTGTTGGCAACGCGCTCAAGCGGCCGTAATTCCCAGCGAACCAGGAGGCGACCAACGACGATGGCCGCGCCCACTCCCACAATCGTGACAATGAGAATGATGAAGATGAGTCGGGATGTGGCCGCATCCACCTCCTCGAGGGGAAGCCCGATGATGAGTCTTTGTGTTCCTGTCGCAGCGGAGACTGCTCGGAATGTGCCCTCGCCCGCAGCCTCGAGCGTGAAGGGTCGGGCGCCGGCCTGCTCCGCCAGCGCCACGTCTGCCTCAGTGATTGTGCCGTCAGGCACGATTTCTGGATTTCCTCGACGATCGAGAATTCCCGCTGTCAGAGCGCCCGACTCACTGATCACGGCAACGAGCATGCCCGCGGACTGCCCGGGAGCACGCAACACCCCCTTCGTGTTGTCGTTGTTGTTGCTGTCGTTGTCGTTGTCGTTGTTGTTGTTGTCGTTGTTGCGGCCGTTATCGTTGTTGCGGCCTGAGCCGTTCTGATCGTTCGGCGGCGGATTAACGGCGGCCTGTGAACGCTCGAGGGCGTAGGCCAACTGCGCGTCGAGTCGATCGATGAGAAACGAACGAAGCGCAAAGACGCTGACAAATCCGATCAGGATGCTGGCCAGCACCAACAGGGTGGCCACGGTGACAGTGAGCCGGCGCCGTAGCGTCCACGGTCGACGACGGCGCGGAGACGACCCCCGGGGGGACGCGGCCAAGGCGCGCGCTGCTGGACGGGACACCGGTGTCAGTTTCCGGGCTTCAGCATGTAACCCGCGCCACGCACCGTGTGGATCATGGCAACACCCTCAGCATCAATCTTCTTGCGGAGGTAGGAGATGTAAATTTCAACAACGCTCGAACGCCCGCCGAAGTCGTAGCTCCACACCCGGTCGAGGATCTGCGCCTTCGACACGACGCGACGCTGGTTGCGCATGAGATAGCGCAGCAGCTCGAACTCGGTCGCGGTCAGCTCGATCTCGCGTCCCGCACGGGAGACCTCGTGGCTTTCTTCGTTTAACTCGAGCTCGCCAACGGTAATGATGGGCGACTCATTGGCGTCGACAACGAGCGTGGACCGACGAATCAGGCCGCGCACCCGGGCAACCACCTCTTCGAGGCTGAAGGGCTTGGTCACATAGTCGTCGCCGCCCGCGGTAAGACCCGCGATGCGATCCTCCAGGGCATCTTTTGCCGTCAGAAACAAGACGGGCGTTGTGGTGCCGTCGGCGCGGATGCGCTGCATCACCTGGAGGCCGTCGAAGTCGGGCAACATGATGTCGAGCACCGCGGCATCAGGCCGAAACTCGCGGGCCACCTTCACGGCGGTCAGGCCATCGGGGGCGGTGCGAACTTCCCAGCCCTCGAGGGTGAAGGCCATCTTCAAAAGTTCGGCCAGGGATGCCTCATCGTCAACAACCAGAACGCGCACGGGCGAACCGTCGGGTCGCTTGATGCGCGGAGTAACTTCTTCGGTTTCACGGGTCACTCTTCCAGTATCCACGTGGACCTATGCGTTTGCTATGAAGGGGACGTGAATGTTGGCAGACGGCGTGCGCCGTGGCAAGTGTCGTCGGCTACCGACAGAATGAACACATGACCGTTGCACTCACCTATCGAGACCGAATGCTGGCCGACGGCACCGATAAGGGTGAGTGGATGCGTGTTCGCGCTACCGGCATCACCGCCACCGACGTGGCACGCCTGAGTTCGCCCTCGGCCATTCCGCAGGCCGCTCTCGAGAAACTGCACGGTTCGTCGTTTACCGGCAACGCCTACACGCGCCACGGCCAAGATCGCGAGCCCGTCATTGCCGCCTGGGTTCTCGAAAACTTTGGCATCACGTCGAACCAAGGTCTGTTTCATGCTGCGGAAGACCGTCGCCACCTCGCCACACCAGACGGCATTGGCGAACTGGCCGAGGGTCTGGTGCTGGCCGAGATCAAAACCTCAGGCAAGCCGCTCGACGAAATTCCGGCCAACTACATGCGCCAGATCCACTGGCAGCAGTACGTTCTCGGGGCCGAGCGCACGCTCTTCGTGTGGGAGCAGCACAAAGACTTCGTTCCGCTCCACAGCGAACCGCGCATCCAGTGGATTGAGCGAGATGACGACGCCATCGACGATGTGCTCAAGCGAGCCGGCGCGCTCATTGCCGAAATCGTGCGGTTGCGCCAGGCGTCGGCCTAAGGGGCTCGCCTCGCACGCTCCGTGCAGACCCGACCTACCCCCGCGGGGCGTCGGCCAAAGCGGCAAGAACGGCATCGTTGGCCTCGGGGTCGCCGATAGTGATGCGAATGCCCTGGTCGGCAAATGGTCGCACAATGATTCCGCGAGACGTGAGGTGCGCAGAAACAGCCTCGGTGCTTGCACCCAACTGAAGCCACGTGAAGTTGGCCTGCGACGGGGTGACGCGCCATCCCTGCTCGGCTAGGGCGGCTTCGACTCGGGTGCGCTCCGCGATCAGAACATCGATGCGTCCTTGAAGTTCGGCTTCGGCGGCCAGCGAGGCTACGCCCGCCGCCTGCGCCACGTCGGTCACGGCAAAGGGCATGGCCACCTTGCGCAGACCCTCCTGGATTTTCTCGCGCGCGATGGTGTATCCCAAACGCAGTCCCGCGAGCCCGTAGGCCTTGGAGAACGTGTGCAAAACGGCCACGTTTTCGAATTCACGGAACAAATCGATGCCCCGCGCTGCCGCGGGATCGTTCTGGAAGTGCACGTACGCCTCATCAACCACTACGAGAATGCGTCGAGGAACCTGAGTGAGGAAATCGTGCAACGCGTCGTGATCAACCGTGGGCCCGGTGGGGTTGTTGGGGGTGCACACAAAGATCACACGCGTGTTCGCGGTGATTGCGGCCAGCATGGCAGGTAGGTCGTGCTTGAGATCGGCGGTGAGCGCAACCTGTACGGGCGTCGCCCCCGCGCCACGCACGAGAATCGGGTAAGCCTCGAAGGAGCGCCAGGCATACATCACTTCATCGCCGGCACCGGCAAACGCACGAATCAACTGAGCGGCAACCTCAACCGAGCCGCCCCCAAAGGCAATCTCGTTTTCAGCAACGCCGTAGCGCTCGGCGAGCAACCGGGTGAGCTCGGGCGCCGCCATATTGGGGTAGCGGTGCATGTTCGACACCGCGTCTGCCATGGCCGCAATCACCGACGGGAGCGGCGGGTAGGGGTTCTCGTTCGACGAGAGCTTGTGCACCTGTCCGTCCCAGCCGTCCACACTGGCCTTACCCGGCTTGTACACGGGAATCGACTGGATGTGCGGGGGCTGTTCAATCACCCTTCGAGAATACGCGTTGCGGCGCTTACCTGTGCGACGGGGCACGGAAACGGGATGGGGAAACGGTAAGGGGCCCGCCGCATGGCGAGCCCCTTACCGTGGCGCCGAATAACAATGAGCGCTACTCAACCGCCGTGATTGTTTAGAACGACAGAACGTCGAGCGGAATGCCGGGACCGAACGTGGTCGACACAGCACCCTTCTGGACGTAGCGACCCTTCGACGACGACGGCTTGAGGCGAACAATCTCCTCGAGGGCCGTCGTGATGTTCTCATTCAGTTGGTCGGCCGAGAAGCTCGCCTTGCCCACGATGAAGTGAACGTTGGAGTGCTTGTCGACTCGGAATTCGATCTTTCCGCCCTTGATGTCGGATACGGCCTTGGCCACATCCGGCGTCACCGTGCCGGTCTTGGGGTTGGGCATGAGGTTACGGGGACCGAGCACCTTTCCGAGGCGACCCACCTTACCCATGAGCTCAGGAGTCGAGACGGCTGCGTCAAACGCGGTGTAGCCGTTGGCGATCTTCTCAATGAGTTCGTCGCCACCCACCTCGTCGGCACCGGCCTGCAGAGCAGCCTCGGCCGCAGGGCCGGTTGCAAACACGACAACGCGAGCCGTCTTACCCGTGCCGTGAGGCAGGATGACGGTTCCACGAATCATTTGATCAGCCTTGCGGGGGTCAACACCGAGCTTGAGAGCCACCTCGACGGTGGAGTCAAACTTGGCAGAACCCGTCTCGCGCGCGAGCGCTACGGCTTCGGCGGGAGTGTAGAGCTTGCCCTCTTCGATCTTGGCAACTGCGGCGATGTAGGCCTTTGACTTGGTACCCATGTTCTGTCCTCCTAGCCCTCTACCGTGATGCCCATGGAACGCGCGGTTCCGGCAATGATCTTCTTGGCGCCCTCAAGGTCGTTCGCGTTGAGGTCGGCCATCTTCTGCTCGGCAATCGCCGACACCTGAGCGTCGGTGAGCTTGGCCACCTTGACGGTGTGCGGCGTAGAGGATCCCTTGCCAACGCCCGCAGCCTTCTTAATCAGCTGCGATGCCGGCGGGGTCTTGAGAATGAAGTCGAACGAGCGGTCTTCGTAGACGCTGATCTCGACGGGGATGATGTTTCCGCGCTGTG
>CAIOGW010000052.1 GCA_903857985.1 uncultured Microbacteriaceae bacterium | reverse complement strand
GCAGCCCCCCAGGTGGTCGTCGATAGTGACCAACAGACCGCAATGGACGTGACAAGATGTGGCCAGGTGTTCGGCTGGTACGGCGTCAATTACTGCTCTGAAAGTTTTGATGAGAATCGCTCCAAAGTGTATAGCGCCTACAACTTCCACCAGTCCCGCTTGACGCGCATTGCCGATTCCGGGAACTACAAGGAATTCACGCTGGAGTTACTCAAGTGAGCGAGGCCACACACTTCACCAGTCTCGCCATCGAGTAGTCGACTTACGGGTCCAGTTTCCCCTTCGGGCTGCCACCCTTGCGAGATGCCCAGGCAAACGCCGCCAGAGCAACAACCAGCGCCCCCGAACCGATGCCGTAGGCCATCACCTCGTCCGCGCGGTTTACGTCAACAAACACTCCGACAAAGACCACCGCGATGATGGCCACGACCACGCCGATGAGCTTTGACTTCAAATCATCGAGGTCCTTTACGCGCAACCACGCGGGAACCGGTATCTCGGAGTCAATAAAGAGTTCGTAGAGACCGTATCCGATAACGAGAAGCACGGTGCCGAGCAAGATGGCGTCAACGGCAGTTAACACATCAACGATTGATTCTTTGAGCACGTATTCGGTGACGATGGCCTTGTAGACGACAATGCCCATCTCAATCGAGCCTTGGATCATTAGTAGCAGTGCGCCGATGATCGAGGCGATGGCGGGAACGAAGACGGCGTACCGGGTTATTCCAAGGATTTTAGGCATGACTCGAGTTTATCGCCCGCGTTTACGCCCACACGAGGGCCAGGTTCGGCTGATGTTGGCAAACTTTGCGAGAAATTGCTGATGCTTTCAGCCGGCTACATTTTTTTCGCGCTGGCGTTGAGGGCAGAAATCGCATCCACGGCATCGACCAGTGCAGTCTGTTCCTCGGGCGAGATTTCCTCAGGAACCACCTGGCTCCAACCCGTGGGATCGGTGAGCACGGGCACAGCAACCGGGCCGTGAAGTCCCGGCCAGTCGCCGTCAATAAGTACCTGAGCCGGAATAGCCATTTTCATTCCGCTCCCAATGAAGCCCACAACGTCTGTCACGGCGTGTGCGGTGGCTAGTTCCGTTGTTCGTCCCGCGGTGAAGTGGGTAAAAAAAGGTTTGACGGCAGCGCGAACGTCGGGCAGTTGTGCCTGCACGAAGGCATATGCGGCAGGAACGTCGTCGCGTTCAATAAGCGACAATGCGTGGGCGCGGGCGACACGAATTTCCTCGGGGAGGTCGCTGAGCTTGCGATCCTGGGTGGCGCGGCCAACGAGGTCGTCTACGAGGTTCTGTTCCGCGCCGCGAACACGAATGGTGCTCCACATGGGCACAAGATGGTCGCCGTGTTGCCCCCACATTTCTGCATCGACCATGGGTCGCGTTACGCCCAGATCGGCAGCGATCTCTCGGCGAAAGCGGAGCGAATCTGACCACGCTGCTGCGCCCAGAATCCGATTGCGACTCACAACGCCGGAGAAAACGTCCAACGCGAGTTCAACCGGATTCGATTGCACGATCACAATCGGTTCGGTGTTCATGCGAGCCACGTCGGCAGCCGACTCGACGAAAATCGTGTGATTCAAATCGGCCAGTTGGCTGCGGTCGGAGGCAAGGCTGGAGATGGTGGCTCCCGCCATCATGACCACGATGTCTGCGTGGCTCTCCGCCACATTCGTTCCCACCTCAATACGCGGTGCGCGGTCAGCAAACGCATCGTGCAAGTCGGCTCGTAAACCCCAGAGTTCCATCTCGTGCGCGCCACCGGCATGGCCGATGAGATCAAGTGCTCCGTCGGGCGGAAGAATTCCCCGTGCCAGAATTTGAGCAGCCACTTGGCGACCGCAGCTACCGGTTGCCCCGATGATGGCAAGCTTCATGTGAGGTACTGTCTCTCTGGTGTGGGGCGAATAACTGGACTAAAGCCGGCCAAGCCTTTCGATGTCTTGCTCGAACTCCTCGATGGCCTCGTCGCTCACCGTTTGTCGGGTGTCGCCAATAGCCCACAGATAGTGTTCGGTCTTCGTCGTTGAGGAATCTTTGGTGGCCACCTTGCTCTCATAAACCGACTGTTCCAGGGCCCGCTGGGAGGCCTTGCGGGCGGCGTACTCGATATCCGCGGGAGAGAAGCCGGCAGTGCGCTTCACTAACTCCGTGAGGTCAATGGTGCCGACAGCCGATGCGGGAATGTAGCGGGCCCAAATCGACTCGCGCGCCTCGGCATCCGGCAGGCCAATGGGAATAACGTAATCGAACCGTCCGTGCCGCAAGAAAGCGTCATCGAGCGCACGGATGTAGTTCGTCGCGACCACCAAAAGGCGTCCGGGCTTTTCTCTAAAACTCGGAATCAGTTTGAGCAGTTCGTTCGTCACACCCTGGGTGGGGGAGGGGGGATCGCCCTTGCGTTTCGAGGCGATCTCTTCTACCTCATCAATAAACACAACCACGTTTTCGAGCTCGTCAACTGAGGTGAAGACGTCTCGCAGTCCGCCCGCCACGCCATTCTTGTCGCCGCCCAAGCGAGACGGGAAAAACTCGATGAAGGGCCAGTCCAGTCGAGACGCCACGGCCTTGGCAAATGTGGTCTTTCCCGTTCCCGGCGGGCCAAACAGCACGATTGCCTTGGGTGGCTCGACCCCAAAGGCCTCGGCCAACTTGGCGTCCGAGAGCGGCAGTACGAGCCGGCGCTCGAGCAATTCCTTCTCTTTCTTCATGCCGGCGATCTTGTCCCACAGGTCGCGGGCCAAAACCCGGCCGCCCAATTCGCGCAACAGCTCACGCTCGCGTTCGCTCACCGATACTTCTCGTTCAAAGTATTTGAGGTGCTTGAGGTCAACAAAGCCGGCCTTTTCGAGCACGCCACTCTTGCCGTCGTCGGCGACCAGCATGGAGAGTTTGGTGATGCCCGACTTTGCCATGTCGATTTCCAGCTCGCCCAGAAGTCGTCCGCCGATGCCCAGTCCGCGGTAGTTCTCATCCACAACCAAGAGAACGACCCAGCCTTGCTCGTGCGCGACGCGGCCCACCGCTACTCCGATGATTGACGTGGAGTCGTACGCCACAATGGCGTGGTCTTCATTGCACGAGGCCAAGACCTCGGCAAGAGAGTAAACCGGCTCAAACCCTGCGCTGCGGGACTTGTCCCACAGATCCAGCACGGCGTCGGTATCTACCGGCTGAAAGTTCCTAAACCTCGTGCTCACTGCGCACTCTCCCAAATAAACGCCATTGTTAAATGTAGCGTGCCGTCGCAGTTCTAGCCTTGTTCGTCCATCTATCCTCTCCGTCGAGCCTTGGATAGGCTTAATGAATGCGATTTTCATCATTCTTTGGACTGGTTGTTGTCGGCTTGCTCTTGAGTGGCTGTGCCACGGCGGGCGCTGGCAACCCGACGGCGTCAACGGAGAGCAGTAAACGAGACGCTTCGATCAAAAATACCCGAGTGTGCGTTCAGAACAACACCTCAATGAGGATGCGGATTCAATGGTCGGGATTTCCGCAGCCCGTCGGTCTGGGGCCGGGAACCCAGCAGTGCAATAGTGGGAGTGCAATTCCGTGGGACATTGTAGCCACGCTCGCTTATGAACCCGTCGAACTACCGGGTACATGGAATTTGCTTGGCTTCAAGGCAACGAATTACACGATTTCGCCTCCGCGGGCGATTGTGTGGTTCGAGGCGAGCGGCAAGCAGTTCGGAATTTGTGGCGATTTTTATGAGGGCAACGACAAGTCTTTTCAGGTTGGATTGATCAGGGCGTACATGTCACGTCACGGAGATTCGGAAGACAACAAAGAGTTCGTGCTGACCGTGACATCACCAGAAGGCCCTGACTACTCCTACGACGTGTCCGATTGCGTGAATGTAAAGCCGAGCTGGACCTAGGGTCGACGCCGTGCCTCCGGCATGACTCGAACCGAAGCCTGAG
>CAIOGW010000051.1 GCA_903857985.1 uncultured Microbacteriaceae bacterium | reverse complement strand
GGCCGAATGAGGCGCTCGTTCCCAAGTAATAAGTCCAGGAGGACACATTATGGCTCTCAACAAGTCTGAGGTCGTCGCCGCTGTAGCCGCTAAGACCGGCCAGTCGCAGACCGCGGTTAGCGCCGCAATCGACGCTCTTTACGACGTCGTTGCGGCTGAGGTTGGTCGCGATGGTGGCAAGGTGACCATCCCCGGTTTCGTTTCGTTCGAGCGCACGCGTCGTGCCGCCCGCGCGGGTCGCAACCCCCAGACCGGTGCCACCATTCAGATTGCGGCAAGCAACGCGGTCAAGGTGTCGGCCGGTAGCAAGCTCAAGGCTGCTGCCAAGTAGGTTTTCCTACGAAGCTCGAGCGGGGCGAACACCATGACGGTGTTCGCCCCGCTTCTTTGTGCATACGCTTAACGGTGTGACCCGAATCGTTCGACGCGCCATTCCCGCCGGGGTGGTTGTTGTTGCGGCTCTCGCTTTCCTGATAGCGGGATTCGCTCCCACAGCGGCGGGGTCTTCGGCGAGCTTTGCGGTGACGTGGGGACTCCCCATTGCCCGCATGATCGTGGATTTATCTATCGCCACCACCATCGGCTCCGTGGTGTTAGCGCTGTGGGTGCTCACCGGGCAGACGGCGGCGTATCGGCGCGCCCTGTATCTCGCGGCGGGCGCCAGCTTTGTGGCCACCGTTTTCGCTATTGTCACCCTGCTGTTCACCTTCGTGAGGGTGAGTCAGCTTCCACTCTCGTTTAGCTCGTCCTTCGGCGACGGGCTTGCCTTTTTTGTTACCAGCATTGGGATTGGCCAGGCGTGGCTTGCCGTCATTCTCATTTCAGCAACGGCGACGGTGCTCCTGATGGGAATCACGAATCAGACGGCGGTCTTCTTTGTTGGCCTCCTCGCACTCTCGGCCCTCCTGCCACTGGCACTCCAGGGCCACGCGGCCGGATCTACCGGTCACGCAACGGCGATTACCAGCCTTGGCCTCCACCTCGTTTTTGTGTCGATCTGGGTGGGCGGCCTTGTGGCACTGGTCTTCGTGCGGTCACTGTGTATGCCAGCTGACTTTGCGCAGTTCGCGAAGCGTTACTCCACCCTCGCCCTGGTGGCATTCATCGTGGTGGGCGCCACGGGTGTCGTGAGCGCCTGGCTGCGCCTGGGCTCGCTTGAGAACCTCGCCTCCCCCTACGGCGTTCTCGTCTTAGCAAAAACCCTCGCCCTCGTTGCCCTTGGCGCGCTGGGATTCTGGCAGCGCTCGCGAGCACTAGAACGGGTATCGCGCCAGGCGCGCGGGGCCTTTACCGGGCTTGTCATTATCGAACTCGCCGTTCTCGGCGCGGCCATGGGTCTGGCTCAGGCGCTATCCCGCACCGCCCCGCCTGTTTCACAGGAGTTGACAGGAGGCCTCACTCCGGCCCAGATCCTTACCGGCGAGCCGTTGCCCCCGCCACTCACGTTCAGCCGATACCTCACTGAGTGGAGCATCGATCCGCTGTGGCTTGTGGTCTGCGCCTTCGGCATCTTCTTTTACCTTGCCGGCGTGGTTCGTTTGCGACGCCGAGGCGACGCCTGGCCCTGGCACCGGGCGGTGCTGTGGACACTGGGCCTGCTGCTGCTGTTCTACGTCACCAACGGCGGTGTCAAGGTATACGGCCACTATCTCTTCACGGCACACATGGCCGCCCATATGTCGCTGGGCATGATGGTGCCCATCTTGTTGGTGGCCGGAGCCCCGGTTACGCTCGCCATGCGTGCCATTCACAAGCGCGACGACGGCAGCCGAGGGTCGCGCGAGTGGATTCTGCTCGCGGTGCACTCGCGATACGGACGGTTTATTTCACACCCGATCTTCGCCACGATCAACTTTGTCGGGTCCCTGTGGATTTTCTACTACACGCCTATTTTCCGCTGGGCCATAACCGACCACATCGGTCACGAGTGGATGGTTATCCACTTCCTGCTGGCGGGCTACCTTTTCGTTCAGTCATTGATCGGAATCGATCCCGGGCCGAGTCGCCTCAGCTATCCGCTTCGGTTGGTTCAACTTTTTGCGGCGATGACCGTTCACGCGTTTTTTGGTCTCTCCATTATGTCGGGCGAGGGACTCCTGCTGGCCGACTGGTTTGGTGCCATGGGCCGCACCTGGGGAGATGCGCCTCTGGTGGATCAGCAAGCGGGTGGCGCCATCGCCTGGAGCGTGGGCGAAATACCAAACGTTGTGATTGCCGTGTTGTTGGCGATGCAGTGGGGCCGTGACGAGGGCCGCATTGCCAAGCGTCTCGACCGACAGGCGGAGAGGGATGATAACGCCGACCTGCGGGCCTATAACAAGATGCTCGGCGGGCTCACCGAACAAGACAGCCGTCGGGCCACACAGCTCTAAAAGGCGAACGTGGCAGGGCCCGTAATCCACAGAGGGACGGACAGAGTGAACTCCTGGTCTGCCTCAACGGGTGATGAGCTTCCATCGAAAAGCGACTGAACCGTGCCTGAGATGTGTGCGATACCGTTGCCCGTGGCGAGCCATGATTCCTCGCCCGGCACAATGGTGAGGCGAGGACTCGTTGCTATCGTCCACGACGCATCTCCGACCCAGCGATTCTCCGTGGCGTAGCCAAACGGACACCCTGTGGGCATCAGCACGGTTTGAGCGGCGCACTTTGTGAGAGCCTCGTCGACCGCGGTTTGAACCTGGGCCACAAAACGCGGTGTCGTCGAAACGTCGAGGGCCACCTCGTGGAGGCCGGTATCGGTAATCGTCACCTTCTGATGCGCTGCGGTGAGGAGCGCCGAAGCACGATACACGTCGTACCCGGCGCCCACGAAAACCGGAAAAGTTGCCGACGCCGAAAAAGCCTCGGCGCGCCCACCCGGATAGCTACGGATATCAACCTCGCCGAGCTCGCCCACTTGGAAGCCGGTGTCGTGTGTCACCGTCACCTGCAGTCGGCCGAGCGGAGGTGCGGCAAAGCGCCACTGTTCGAAGATCCCCAACAGAGGCGGCTCGGCAATAAGCGTGAGGGTGGCGCGCTCTGTGGTGCCGCCCACCACAAAGGATGCCTCAACGGTGGCCTGATTGCCGACAACCGTGGCGGCAGAGACAGCAACATTTGACGGCGGCGTGTACGCTGCCGCCTGCAGCAGGAGCAACTGATCGCGATCGAGGTCTGCGGAAACAACTCCGGGAATAGCCCGAGCGGATGAGGCGTCACCGATCTCAAGCGCAGCGAAGTAGCTTCTCACAACGCCCTCCGGCGAGAAGAGGCTTCGATTAACCAGTATGACGCTGAGAACGCCCACGACAACAACGGCAATCGCGATGGCGGCCACCAGCACAACAAACTTCATCCGAGAGCGCACAATTCATCCTAGGCACTTCAGTGTTGGTCGTTCACCGTAGGCGCTCCCAGCTAAACTTGCACGATTCTGACCAACCCGATGAGGAAACGCGTGACAACTCCCGCACTGAGCGCCGAACAACAGAGGATTTTTACGCTCGTTGAAGACAGCAACGAGAATCTCTTCATCACGGGTCGCGCGGGTACCGGAAAATCGACGCTTCTCAATCACATCGCCACGCACACCACCAAGCAGATTGCCATCTGTGCCCCCACGGGTGTTGCAGCCCTCAATGTTGAGGGACAAACGATTCACGCCCTGTTCAACCTGCCGATTGGTCTCATTGGCAATCAAGACCTCACGCACAATCCGCACAAGCGCAAGATTCTCTCGGCCATCGAATTGCTCGTCATTGACGAGGTCTCGATGGTCAACGCCGACGTGCTCGACGGCATCGATCGCACGCTCCGCGAGGTGCGCCACAAGCGACACACCCCCTTTGGCGGCGTCCAAGTGGTGATGTTTGGCGACCCATATCAGCTGCCACCGGTGGAAGCCAAGGGCATCGAGCGCGAGTACTTTGCCGACAACTATGCATCGATGTGGTTTTTTGATGCGCGCGTGTGGCGCGAAGCGGGGGTTACCACCGTTGAGCTTGCGGAGATCCATCGCCAGCACGATAACGACTTCAAGCGTCTTCTCGAGGGCGTTCGCCGCAACGAGGTAACCCAAGACATGGCCAATCGACTCAACGAGGTCGGTGCGCGCGAGGCACCCGAAGGCATTATCACCCTCGCCACGCGCAACGATCGGGTGACTACCATCAACGCTCGCCACCTGGCCGAACTGCCGGGAAAACCCAAGTCAGCAGTGGCCGACGTCAACGGCGAGTTTCCGCCCGGCTGGTTTCCCGCCGACGAAGAGTTACAGCTCAAGCCTGGCGCCCAGGTGATGTTCCTGCGCAACGACCCCGACGGCCGCTGGGTTAACGGAACCATCGGTCGAGTCAGCAAGATTGGTGCCAACGTGAGCGTGGAGGTGGATGGCAGTGTTCACGAAGTTTTGCCCTCGACCTGGGAGCGGTTTCGTTACAACTACAAGGCCGAGACCAAAGAGTTGACTCGTGAGGTGGTGGCCGAATTCACTCAGGTCCCCCTGCGCTTGGCCTGGGCAATCACGATTCACAAGTCGCAAGGGCAGACGTACGACGCCGCGGTGATTGACCTCGCCTCCGGCGCCTTTGCCGCGGGTCAGACGTACGTGGCCCTCAGCCGCCTCACCACGCTCGACGGCCTCTACCTCACGCGTCCACTCAAACCATCGGACGTGCGCGTCGATCCGGATGTGGAGCGGTTCATGGGAGCCCTCGCCTAGCCACACCTTTAGAATGAGCGAGTGCTTCTTTCAGACCGCGACATTCGCGCCGCCATAGACGGCGGACGCATCGGCCTCGCCCCCTACGACGCGAGCATGATTCAGCCGTCAAGTGTAGACGTGCGCATCGACCGCTATTTTCGGCTGTTCGACAACCACAAGTACCCGGTCATCGACCCAGCAGAAGACCAGCCAGACCTCACGCGCCTCATTGAGGTGGTTCCTGACGAGCCCTTCATCCTGCACCCCGGCGAGTTCGTACTCGGTGCTACCTACGAGCAGGTGACCCTGGCCGACGACATCGCCGCACGGCTCGAGGGCAAGAGCTCGCTCGGCCGCCTCGGCCTCCTCACCCACTCCACCGCAGGCTTCATCGACCCGGGCTTTTCGGGTCACGTGACCCTGGAGCTGTCGAACATGGCTACGTTGCCCGTCAAGCTGTGGCCGGGCATGAAGATTGGCCAGCTGTGCTTCTTCCAGCTGTCGTCGCCCGCCGAGAAGCCCTACGGTTCGGCAGAGAACAAGTCGCGATACCACGGACAGCGCGGACCCACGGCCTCACGATCATTCCTGAACTTTCATCGCACCGATGTCAGCGTCACAGACGCGGGCGCACCGGGCAGTTAGTCCATTTTTCTGGGCCGACGGTCGCTTTAGCCACAGGGAACCTAGTCGACGGACGCCGTCTCCGGGCGCGGGACAGATCCGGTGAGTGCGCTCCACGCCCATTCCGTCACCCGGTCTGCCGACGGCAGCGGTTTCATGCTGAGCCATTCGCGCACCACGCTGATGAACGACCCGGCGATTCCGGCAGCGGCAATGTTTATGGGCGGAGCGCCCGGTTCGCGGGGCAATTGAGACAGGCCACTCAGAGAGAGGGCAATCACGCGCTCGCGCAGGTTGGCCACAATGACGGGCGAACCCGTGGGGCCCAGAACCGTGCGATATAGGGCCGAGTTCTCGCGAACATGTTCCAGAAATTTCTGAATCATCGCGCGCGGGTCTGCGTCGGGAGCGTTGAGTTTTTCGGCCTCAATCTGGGCGGCGGCGCTCTCGACGAATCCGTCCAGGGCATCCGCGAGGAGGGCCTCTTTGTCGGCGTAGTGCTGGTAAAAAGTGCTGCGATTTATGCCCGAAGCCTCAGCGATGTCTGAGACGGAGAGGTCGGCATACTCTTGCTCGCGGCACAGCTCGAGCAGTGCTGTCTGCATGCTGGCGCGGGTTCGCGCAATTCGGGGATCCACGTCGGGCCTTCCTGACAATCCAGTGTGAAAAGTCTACACAGGTTGGTTAACCGACATCTGTCCCTTAACCTACAAGTGTCGGATAACTTCTTTCCGAACGTTTTCATTTGTGAAACCGCCGCCCACTCTTCCCCCGGAGAAGCACCATGGCTTCGTTACTTTCTCGTCTCGGTACGTTCTCTGCGCGCCGCGCGTGGCTCGTTATCGGCGTCTGGTCACTCATCTTGATCGCCGCGGTTGGCGGCGCATTGGGGCTCGGCGGCAAGCTCTCGAGCTCAATGACGCTCGATGGCACCGCGGCACAGTCGGTGATTGATCAGCTCGAGAAGTCTTTTCCCTCGGCATCTCGGGGTAGCGCGCAGATGGTGTTCCACAAGACCGACGGCGAGGCTTTTACGGAAGCCGAAATCGCTGCCATTGATAGGGCGCTCGCCCAGACCACGGAGGTCGTGGGGGTCGACGGCGTGCTCAACCCCTTCACGAGCCAGGCGATGAAAGACGCCAAGGTCGCACAGTTAACGTCGTCTCGAGCCCAACTGGATGCGGCGCCGGCCCAGCTCGCCGCCGCACAGTCTGAAATCGACTCGGGTTGGGCGCAGATTGCCGAGGCCGAGGCCGAGCTGGCAAGTGGGCAGAATCAGGTCTCGGCCGGTTCCGCACAGGCCACGTCGTCACACGCCGAGCTCATGGCCAGCAAGACCGCCCTGCAGAGCGCCCTAGCGGGCGCAATCGCGGCCGGGGCACCGCAGACCCAGATTGACGGCCTGAGCGCACAACTGCAGCAGGTCATGGGCGGTCTCGCGCAAGTCGACGCCTCGCTTCAGGCATTAGCAAACTCCCAGAGCACCATCGACCAGGGCCGCTCCACGCTCGCTGAGCAAAAGACACAACTGACCAATGCGGCGGCAACACTGGCGACATCTCGCGCGGAACTGCCCGCTCAGACCGAGCGCCTGGCCTGGGGTGAAGCCCTGCTTTCGGCCGCGACAAACTACCGGGCCGTGTCGGCCGACCAGCAGACCGCACTGGGGGCCGTTTACTTCTCCACACCTATGTCTGAGGTGACCCCCGAGACCAAGGAATCGGTCATTGCCTCGCTCTCCGCTCTCTCGCTCCCCGGGGTCACGGTCGACTTCTCCAAAGACCTCGCCACGTCTCTTGGTTCGATTGTGGGACCGGGTGAGATTGTCGGTCTGGTTATTGCCGGAGTCGTTCTGTTCGTCATGCTCGGCACTCTCGTAGCCGCCGGACTTCCTGTGCTGACCGCCCTGTTGGGCGTGGGAGTGAGTGCGCTTGGCGCATTCGCCCTGTCGGCCTTCATCGACATGAACTCGACCACGCCCACCCTGGCCGTGATGCTGGGACTGGCCGTGGGCATCGACTACTCGCTGTTTATCCTTAACCGGCACCGCAGACAGCTCAAGACCGGAATGGGACTGCGCGAGTCGATTGCGCTCGCCAACGGAACCTCGGGAAGCGCCGTACTCTTTGCCGGCCTCACCGTCATGATTGCGCTGCTCGCGCTCAACCTCACGGGCATCGGCTTCCTCGGCCTCATGGGAACCGTGGCGGCGGCCGCGATCGCGGTTGCCGTGCTGGCCGCGATCACCTTTACTCCCGCCATTATGCGCCTGTCGGGCATCAAGGTTCTTTCGCGCAAAGAGCGCCGCGTGCGCGACCAGCTAATTGCCGGCGAAGCTCCGGTTGAGAAGCCGCGGGCGCTCGCGCGGGCAAAGCGCGAGGTCTGGGCGGTGAAGCGACCGATCATGGCGCTCGTTCTCACGGTGGGCGTACTCCTCGTGGCTGCGATTCCGTTTGGATCGATGCGCCTGGGCCTGGCCGATGGATCGAGTGAACCCGTCGAGTCAACTCAGTATCAGGCGTTTCAGCTGACCAGTGAGGGCTTTGGCGCTGGGCAAAACGGTCAGATTACCGCCGCCGTCTCGTTCGATCGCTCGCTCTCCGGAGACGACCTCCTGAAGACTCAGGCGAGTGTGGCGACAATTCTGATGGGCGTGGATAACGTTCAGGCCGTTGTCACGGGGCAACCGTCGCCCGACGGTAAAACGCTGGCTTTTTCGGTCGTGCCGACAGAGGGACCCGCAGCCCAGTCCACTGAAACCGTGGTCACCAACCTGCGCGCCGAGGCCGCCACCATCTCCGAGGAAACGAGGGGTGTGCTCGGTGTCACCGGCATGGCTGCGGTCAACATCGATATTTCGCAGAAGCTGGCGAGCGCCCTCCCGCTCTATTTGGCAACGATTTTGGGGCTGAGCATCCTCCTCATGATTCTGGTCTTCCGCTCGATTGCGGTTCCGATTGTGGCCAGCCTCGGCTTTTTGATATCGGTTTTTGCCACCCTCGGAGCGG
>CAIOGW010000050.1 GCA_903857985.1 uncultured Microbacteriaceae bacterium | reverse complement strand
TCAGGCGACTATCCCGTGGTTGCCACTCTCAACGAGGTGCTGACCGGAGTCGAGACGGTGATTCGCGCTAAATATGTTGTCGGCTGTGATGGCGCTCGCGGCGCCGTTCGTCAGGCGATTGGTCGCGAACTCAGGGGGGAGTCCGCCAACCACGCCTGGGGCGTTCTTGACGTCTTGGCACGAACCGACTTCCCAGACGTGCGCCTCAAATCAATCATCCAGTCGGCTGAGCACGGAAACATTCTGCTCATTCCTCGCGAGGGCGACTACCTTTTCCGCATTTATGTTGATTTGGGCGAGGTTGACCCGAACCAGCGCAGTGGTGTGCGCTCACTCGCGCAAGACGATGTCATCGCGCGGGCTCAGAAAGTGTTGCATCCTTATTCACTTGACGTGAAGTCTGTGGTGTGGTTCTCAATCTATGAGGTGGGTCAGCGGGTTACCGACGGCTTCGATGATGTTCCCACCGAACTCCGTGACACTCGCCTACCGCGCGTTTTCATCGCGGGGGATGCCTGCCACACCCACAGTGCAAAGGCTGGCCAGGGCATGAACGTTTCCATGCCCGATGCCAACAACTTGGCCTGGAAGCTCATCTCAGTGTTGCGGGGTCGCGCCGTGCCCGAACTCCTTCATACGTACTCGGCTGAACGTCAGCCAATCGCCCAGGGGCTGATTGACTTTGACAAAGAGTGGTCCGGCATGATGGCCGGTCTGCACAATGAGCATTCCCCGTTGCCTCAGGTTGTCACCCCACAGAATCTGCAGGATTACTACGTCAAGACGCGCCCCTACACAACGGGCGTTGCCACCCACTACAAGCCAACGACCGTGCTCACGGCAGAAGACCTTCATCAACAGCTCGCGACCGGGTACCCTGTGGGAAAGCGCTTTCATTCGGCGCCCGTGATACGTCTTGCTGACGCAAAGCGCGTGCAGCTCGGTCACGTTCACAAACCCGACGGAGCCTTCCGGCTTTATGCCTTCTCGGATTCCTCGGGAACACATTTTTCCGAACTCATGACGTTTCTGGCGGATTCACCTCAATCGCCGTTGCGACTTTTCACCCCCGCAGGCGCAGACGCGGACAGTGTGATTGAGGTCCTCGGTATCTATCCAGGACATCACCGTGATTTGCGCATAGACGACCAGCCGGCTGTACTCACGCCGACTCGAGGCATCTTTGGGTTGACTGATTTGTTCAAGGTTTTTACGACTGATCACAAAACTGGACCGGACATTTTTGACCGTCGAGGCATTAGTCGTGACGAGGGTGTAATGATTCTCGTGAGGCCCGATCAGTATGTTGCCTCAGTTCTTCCACTCACGAGTGGACCCGAGTTGACCGCCTATTTTGACCGCATTTACAAGCGCTTGGCTTAGGCTCGACGGGTGACGCCCCCGCAGATGACACACGCGGAAAATAAGCGTGACCCACAGCGACACCTTGGTTTCATGCTCCGCCGGGCACAACAGCGTCACCTCGCGATGTGGACCCAGGAAGTTTCAGCACAGGTGACAGGAATCCAGTACTCCGTGCTCGCGGTCCTGGATCGACTGCCGAAGATCAGCCAGCGTGAACTCGGCGAGGAACTTGACCTCGAGCGCTCAACGATCAATGACCTCGTTGGCCGACTCGAGAAGTCAGGGCTTATTCGGCGGTCGGCCGACGAGTTTGATCGGCGCCGCAAGGTGCTCGAAATCACTGCTGCCGGACACGGCGTTCTGCGTGCGCTACAGCCACGGGTTGAGTTGCTGCAGACCGTGCTAGCCGGTGATCTGACCGGAGCAGAAGTGAGTGAGCTCAAGCGGCTCGTCGCGGTTCTACTCAGGGAATGACGAGCACCTGCCGACGGCAGCCGGAGCGCGGACGCTTCGGGCGGAGCGGGAATTTGCACCTGCGCACATGTGACTCGGGTTCGTATGATGAACACATGAGCGTGCGCACCCCCGACCCCAATTCGGGATGGCTGGGCGACGACGAGTTGGCCGCCATCCGCCTTCGGCTGCCTCTGCTGTACGTCGAGGCGGTGCCGGTGCACGTGGATGGCCTGGGTCGCGTCACCGACGTGGGCCTATTGTTGCGCGCCACAAAGAGCGGTTCAATCACCCGCACGATTGTCTCGGGCCGTGTCATGTATGGCGAAACGGTTCGCGAGGCGCTCTTTCGCCACATCGAAAAAGACTTGGGCCCGATGGCCTTTCCGCTACTTCCGGCGAGTGCGCATCCGTTCTCTGTTGCCGAGTATTTTCCCGAATCCGGAAGGTCTCCTTTCACGGATGATCGCCAGCACGCGGTCTCGTTAGCCTTCGTCGTTCCCGTCACGGGAACGTGCGAACCGCGTCAAGATGCCCTCGAAGTTACGTGGTTAACCCCTGAGGAAGCCCTGGCAGATGCGGTCACCAGCGAAATGGAGGGCGGAAGAGGGGTTTTACTGCGTGCCGCCCTGGCATCTGTGGGCAGACTCAACTAGCCAAACCTTCGATTTATCCCTTAGACTCTCCACCGGAGACTCTTGTCTTCACCGCTTTACTTCTCGTGATTTTGCGAGGCATCGGCCCGCCGGTTCTTCGCTCTAACCGCAAGGAAAGATTCCCGTGGCAGACTCACCTTCATTCAGCACGTCCCGGTCGGGCTATGAGCCCGAAGACGTTGATCGCGCCTTCTCGGAGCTGACCGGTCGCATCTCGCGCGCCGAGCGTGAGCGTGAAGAATCCGACCAGGCCATTGAGCGCATCACTCGTGAACTCAACGAGGTGCGCAGCGCGCTCAAGCGTGCCAACGCCAAGCCTTCTTTCTCTGACCTCGGTGCTGCCTTCGAACAGACCCTTCGCGTTGCTGAGGAGCAGGCCGGCAAGCTTATTTCTGACGCCACCGCCGAGGCCAACATTGCTCGCGATGCTGCCAAGGCTGAAGCCGATGAGGTAACTGCCGCTGCGCAGCGGCACGCCGAGAAGCTCAATTCCGAAGCGGATGCCCGTATTTCGGCCATCCGATCGGAGGGCGAGCGCAAGTCGGCTATGGCTATCGCCGAGGCGGAGCGCAAGCTTGAAGAAGCGAAGGTTGCCCTCGAGGAGTCTCGCGTTCAGGGCGAGCGCATTATGGAGCAGGCCGACGAGCAGGCTGTTGCCATTGCCGCTCAGGTTCAGAAAGAAACTGAAGACGCCCGCTCGGAGATGGGCACACTGCGCCAGCTCAACGAGCGCGAGCAGCAGCGCATTCAGCGTGAGATCGAAGCGTCGCAGGAGAAGGCTGAGCGCGACACGCGTCGCTTGAGCGAGCAGTCGGCCACCTACATCGCCGACATCTCGAAGGAAGCCAACAAGCAGGTCATTGATGCCGATGAGCAGGGAGCCGATGTCGTTCGCGAAGCCGAGCTCTTCCTCGTCAAGGCGCGTCAAGATGGCGACGCGCTTGTGTCGCACGCGCAGGAGACCGCAGACGGTTTGGTTGCTCGCGCCGACGCACGCGCCGAGGGTCTGACGCATCGCATGTACGACCACGCACAGGGCCTCCTCGACGGAGCCGTGTCGCGTCTTGAAGAACTCGAAGAGCAGCGAACCAGTATCAATGCGTTCGCGCACGATATTAGGGCAATGCTCGTTGCCGATGCTTCCGCTGCCAACGAGTCGAGCGCTAACGCTTACGACGCTGAGGAGAACTAATCATGGTTGACACTCGCTCTTTCCGCACCTCGCGCCGTGGTTACGACCGCGACGAGGTGTTGACCGCCATATCCGACGCCACCGCCAAGGTTGAGCAGCTCGAGGGAGACCGCTCAACCGCAGAAAAGTCGGTCGAGCGCCTCACGCGTGAGCTGACCGACCTGCGTGGCGTTCTCAAGCGCGCCAACTCCAAGCCCACGTTTGCCGACCTGGGTTCGGCCTTCGAACACACCCTGCGTGTTGCCGAAGAGCAAGCCGACAAGATGGTCAAAGATGCCACGGCCGAGGCTCGCGTTCTTCGCGAGAGCGCTCGTGCAGAGGCTGAGCAGGTCACCCGCACTGCGCGGCTCAAGGCCGAAAAGGGCGTTGCTGAGGCCGATGCCCGATCCGAGGAACTGCGTGTTGACGCTGAGCGTCGGGTTACCGAGCTGACCATTCAGGCTGATGCGCGCAACGCCGAGGCTCGCACCTCAATCGAGATTGCCCAGCGCAAGTCAGCAGCCATCATTGCCGAGGCCGAGCGCGAAGCTTCCGACATTCGTTCGCGAGTTCACCAGGAGACCGAAGACGTCAAGACCGAGCTCTCCACGCTTCGCCAGATGGCGGAGCGCGAGCAGCTGCGTATCGAGCGCGAAATCAAGGTTGCCCAGATCGATGCTGAGCGGGAGCGTCTCGCTCTGCACGAAGAGGCCATCGCTCACGTCCAGCGCATCACCGAAGAGGCCAGCGAGCGTCTGGCTGTGTCGACCAACCAAGCCGGAGAGCTCAGCGCCCAGGCCGAGGAGTTCCTCAGCCAGTCGCGTTCGCGCGCCGAAGAGATTCTGCAGGCTGCTCGTAACGCCGCGGCCAACACCATTACGCGTGCCCGTGCCACTGCGGAACAGCTCACGGTTCGCTTCGCCGAGCACAACGGTGAGCTTCTGGGAGACACCGAGTCGCGCCTCACGCTGCTCGAAGAACAGCGTCGCATCGTCGACGAGTTCGCTCTCGAGCTTCGTGCCCTGTCGTCTTCCGATGCCATGGTGTCGCTCGACGAGACAGACGCTCAGGCCTAGCACCCGCTTTCGTCAAAAGCCACGCAGCCGCGGTTGCGTGGCTTTTGCGTTGCCCATGGGGTTGTGCTGTCGTCCGCGAGAGATGTTGGCTCAGCACGCAACCCGCTAGTCGGTGTGCGGTACCTGGCTCGTGTGCGGTTCACGCCAAGTGGGAGCGAGCTTCTTGAGGCGCGATCCGCGTACTTGCCAAAACGCCCACATCGAAATCCACACGAACGGCGTGAGCAGACCTGCGCGCACAGCGAGCCGATCGCGAAACAGAGTGCGCCCATCGTCGGTTGCCGAGACGGCCATGCGGTGATCCCACTTGGGCATCACGCGTAGGAACCCCGAGAGCCCGGCGCCTTTGTCGACAATCATGCGCACTCCGCCGGGGCGTTCGCCGAGCGAGACGAGGATGCGCTGGTGGCCCAGTGGAAAGATGCCGAGCAGACTGAGGCTCACCTCGTGGGGCGTGCCGTCGATCCAGCGATCGGGAAAGCCACCCTTTTCTCGTGAACGCACGCGAATGAGCGGCGCCGATGCTTTACGAAATACGGCGGGAGAGCGCAACGCGTCCCATGCGGCATCGGGGGTGGTGTCAAGCGTGAAGCGGAGGAAGACGAACACTTAATCCACGACCTTCCTGTTGTCTCATCTTCTAGAGTACGTCGCGTTTGGTCCACTCGATGAGGTTGGATCGCGAAAATTTGCGGGTGCATGCGCCGCACGAGAGCGGTCGAGTCGGAGCGCGGAAGCGAAAGTGCTCGTGACCGGCCGGGCACACCCCGAGCCAGGGCGCCAGTTCTTTGGCCACACTGCCGTCGTGGGTGCGCTTGCCGTCGTAACCCAGGTCGCGGGCAATCGAGCGCCACTTCGGCCCGTGACCGGCACCCACGCCCGCCAGCGCGTGAGCCACCTCGTGCAGCAGCACCTGGTGAATCTCGTCGTCGTCGTAGCGGGCCGCCAGGTGTCTCGAAACGCTGATGGTGTGGCTACGAAAATCGCACAGTCCGGCGCGCGTGCGGGCGTGATCAAAACGAAAGCTCCACAGCTCCGGATTGAGGTGCAACCGAATCAGGGCATCCGCCCACTTCTCCACCCGGGTCAGATCGGCCATCAGTTCTTCTTGGCCATCTGAAAGATTGTCTTATGAGGGGTGGGGGAGGGCACGGCGGTGGCGTCGGTGGTCAACAGGGCACCGCCTATGAAGCGCGTGAGTTCGGGGCCGGCTACCGAGCTGGCGGGGTGCGGCCCGCGCGCCATCAGGCGAGGGAGTTCGTCGAGCACGTCGGGCCGATTCGAGGCCACGAGCACAAGGTTGCCAAACCGTCGTCCTTTAAGCACCTGCGCTTCGGCCATCACGCCCACGTGCGCAAAAACGTGTGCCACCGTGGCCACCTGCCCCCGCGCGTAGGCGAGCCCCGGCCCGTCGGCGATGTTGATAATCACCACGCCGGTGGGAGCCAGCAGGGCAGACACTTCGGTGAAGAACTCCACGGTAGTCACGTGGGCGGGGGTGCGCGCGCCGGCAAAGATATCGACGGTGATCACGTCGGCGCTGGCACGAAGCCCGGCGGGCAGCTTGTTGATCACCTCGCGGGCATCGCCGTAGCGCAGGCGAATAGACGCACGGGCGGGCAGCGGAAACACCTCGCGAACAAAGTCCACCAGATCGCGATCGATGTCGATGACCTGTTGGCGTGAACCCGGCCGAGTGGCCTCGATGTACCGCGGCAGGGTGAGCGCGCCGGCCCCGAGATGAATGGCCGTGATGGCCTCGCCCGCGGGGGCCGCCACATCAATAACGTGCCCCATACGTCGGATGTACTCAAAGAAGAGCTCGTCGGGACGCTCGGGAAAAATGTGCGACTGGGGGGTGCCGTCAACATCCAGAATAAAGGCGCCGGCCTGAAACGGATCGGGCTCAATCGTGGCAATCACGCCTGAGCTGGCCAGTCGGCGCGTCAGCGGTGCAGTCACCACATCAGACTATCTGCGCATCCGGTCGAGTTGCCCCGCCCGAAAACGCCCACGCCTCACGCACATCAGGCCGGTTTGTACCACGAATCTGCGGGCTTCTAAAGGTCTGGCACATTAAGGACTGGACACAATTGCATAACGGTTCTATGCTTGAACCTTACGCTTGAAGTTTTGTCGCGCCCTCATATGTCGGTCGGTGCGATGGCTCTCGACCAGGACTGGTAACGACACCATCCATGGTTGATTTTGTCGTGTCTTCTGTGCGTTTATCCCTCACTACCGACACTTGATGGCTCTCACGGGCCCACGGAGGAAAAAATCTTGGCTGCTGCGCGCAACGGTTCCAAGTCCAATAAGAGCGGTCGCGATTCTTCGCGACTTTCTTTCGCCAAAATCACCGACACCCTCAAGGTGCCCGATCTGCTTGATCTGCAGACCGAGTCCTTCGCGTGGCTCGTCGGCAACGAGGAGTGGCAGCAGCGTGTTGCCCAGGCCGAGAAGGAAGGTCGTCAAGACCTCCCCTCCCGTACCGGCCTCGAGGAGATTTTTGAAGAGATCTCCCCCATCGAGAACCTCGATGAGACGATGCAGCTCTCGTTCACGAACCCTTACCTCGAAGAAGAGAAGTACACGCTCGACCAGTGCAAGGAGCGCGGCAAGACCTACGCCGCCCCGCTTTACGTCGAAGCGGAGTTCATGAACCACAACACGGGTGAGATCAAGACCCAGACCGTTTTCATGGGCGACTTCCCCCTGATGACCGAAAAGGGCACGTTCGTGATCAACGGCACCGAGCGTGTCGTTGTGTCGCAGCTCGTGCGAAGCCCCGGTGTGTACTTTGAGCGCGTCAGCGACAAGACGTCGGACAGCTACATCTTCTCGGCCCGCATGATTCCCAGCCGCGGCGCCTGGCTCGAGTTCGAGATCGACAAGCGCGACCAGGTCGGCGTGCGCATCGACCGCAAGCGCAAGCAGTCGGTCACCGTCTTCCTCAAGGCTCTCGGCCTCACCGCCGAAGATATTCGTAAGGAGTTTGCCGGCTTCGAGTCGATCGAGCTAACGCTCGAGAAGGACAACATCCTCACCAAGGAAGAAGCCCTCAAAGACATTTACCGCAAGCTGCGTCCGGGAGAGCAGGTGGCCGCCGAGGCAGCTCGTGTGCTTCTCGAGAACTACTACTTCAACTCCAAGCGCTACGACCTCGCCAAGGTGGGACGTTACAAGCTCAACCAGAAACTGGGTCTCGATCTGCCCCTGAGCGAGTCGGTGCTCAACGTGGCCGACATCGTTGCCACGATCAAGTACCTCGTGTCGATGCACGCTGCCGACCAGGAACTACTCTCGCGCGGCGAGGTCAAGATTCCCGGTCTGCGCGACGGCAAGAAGGCCGAAATCCCGTTGAACGTTGACGACATCGACCACTTCGGTAACCGTCGTATCCGTGCCGTAGGCGAGCTCATCCAGAACCAGGTGCGTACCGGCCTCAGCCGTATGGAGCGTGTGGTGCGCGAGCGCATGACCACTCAAGACATTGAGGCCATCACGCCGCAAACGCTCATCAACGTGCGTCCCGTTGTGGCAGCCATCAAGGAGTTCTTCGGCACCAGCCAGCTCTCGCAGTTCATGGACCAGAACAACCCGCTCGCCGGACTCACGCACAAGCGTCGTCTCTCGGCGCTCGGCCCCGGTGGTCTGTCGCGTGAGCGTGCGGGCGTTGACGTGCGCGACGTTCACTCGTCGCACTACGGTCGCATGTGCCCCATCGAAACTCCGGAAGGCCCCAACATTGGTCTGATCGGTTCGCTGGCATCGTTCGCCCGCATCAACGCGTTCGGCTTCATTGAGACGCCCTACCGCCGCGTGGTCAACGGAAAAATCACCGACAAGATCGATTACCTCACCGCGTCGCAGGAAGACGAGCACGTAGTTGCTCAGGCCAACGCAGCGGTGACCGCCGATAAGCAGCACTTCGCTGAAGATCGCGTTCTCGTGCGTAAGAAGGGTGGCGAGGTCGACCTCGTTCTCGCCGCTGACGTGGATTACATGGATGTCTCGCCGCGCCAGATGGTGTCGGTCGCTACGTCGCTCATCCCGTTCCTCGAGCACGACGATGCCAACCGCGCCCTCATGGGTGCCACCATGCAGCGTCAGGCCGTTCCGCTCATCAAGTCGGAGGCGCCTCTCGTGGGTACCGGCATGGAGAGCTATGCGGCGTTTGACGCCGGCGATGTGATCTTTGCC
>CAIOGW010000049.1 GCA_903857985.1 uncultured Microbacteriaceae bacterium | reverse complement strand
GTGTCGGTTGCAATTAAGCCGCTCGAAGATCGCATCGTTGTGAAGCAGGTCGAAGCGGAGCAGGTTACCGCGTCGGGTCTCGTTATCCCCGACACCGCCAAAGAGAAGCCCCAGGAGGGTGAAGTTGTCGCCGTCGGCCCCGGCCGCATCGACGACAACGGAAACCGTGTTCCCCTCGATGTTTCGGTGGGCGACAAGGTTCTCTACTCGAAGTATGGTGGCACCGAAGTGAAGTACGGCGGCGAGGAGTTCCTCGTTCTGTCGGCTCGCGACGTGCTGGCAATCGTCGTCACCTAGGCACAACAACTCGTTTCGCAAAACCCCGGCCCTCGTGGTCGGGGTTTTGTCGTGCTGCGCCCGAGCCAACAGCCTTAGGCTCGTGGAATGGCGACCACACGCGACATCGGGATTACTGAATCGTCGTCGTTGGGTCGCGGACTCGCTTTTGCGATCGGTGCTTATGCCGTGTGGGGGCTCTTTCCGCTTTATTTTGCGGCACTTCTGCCGTCAAACCCGTTCGAGGTCGTGGTCTACCGCGTCATCTTTTCGCTCCTGTTTTGCCTGCTGCTGATCACGGTCACGCGGTCGTGGCATCGGGTTCGTGCCGTGGCACGTCAACCGCGCGTGGTCTGGTTATTGGGCCTCGCTGGCATCCTGATTTTCATCAACTGGGAAGTCTTCATTCTGGCGGTAGACGCCAACCTTGTTGTCGAAACGTCGCTCGGGTATTTCATTAGTCCGCTCGTGAGTGTGGCGCTCGGCGTGCTCTACTTTCGCGAACGATTGCGACGACTGCAGTGGGTCGCGGTGGGTCTGGGTTCGGTGGCCGTCGTGGTGATGGCGTTTGGCATCAGTTTGCTGACGTTGGCTATTCCCATCGTTCTCGCGGTGTCCTTCGGGTTCTACGGCCTCGTTAAGAAAAAGGTCGGTGGGAGTGTTGGAGCCATGGAGGGATTCGCCTTTGAGACCGCGTGGGTCTTGCCCATTGCCCTCGTACAGTTCGCGATTGTGGGCCAGGTGGCGGGCATCGGTCTCTTTGATCTCGGCCCGTGGCATGCGGCCCTCCTGATGTTCTCAGGTGTGCTCACCGCTGTGCCACTCTTGCTGTTTGCTGCTGGTGCCCGACGCCTTCCTCTCTCGGTAATCGGGCTAATCCAGTTTTTCACCCCGGTTAGCACTTTTCTCCTGGGCATCTTCTTTTTTCGCCAGGTCATGCCGCCGCTCGAGTGGATCGGCTTTGTGCTCGTGTGGTGCGCCCTCGTGCTCCTGACAACCGACATGCTGCGGCATTCTCGTGCACGTCGTGGTGAGAGGCGACGCGCGCCCGGCAATAGTGTTGATGAAGTACCTGAACCACTACCGGAGTAGGAACCCCATGCCACGTCGATTGTTGATCATCTCTGGCCTCCTTGTGGCCGTGATCGCGATGGCTGGCTGTAGCGGGCCGGCTGCGCCCCTGCCCACCCCCACCGCGGTGCCCACACCGATCGGTGATAAGACCCTGAACATCGTCGACCTGCTCGAGACCTCGGGAGCACTGGCCGCCTTCGCGCCCGCTCAAGAGGCCGGCACCGAACTCGCCGCCCGCGAGGTAAACGATGCCGGCGGCGTGCGCGGTAACGCGGTTATGATCTGGCATCGCACGGATGCGCTCGCGGCCACACTCACCGAAGCCGCCGCCACAGTGAAGGCGGATGCTGCAATTGTCGCCGCCAACTCGGCGGACGCCACGAGTCTTCTCGAGCCCGCGACGAAGGCCAAAATTGCCCTGTTGGCCATTGGCACCGACAAGAACATCGCCACTCCCACGGTGACGCCCTTTCCGGATGCCAGCGCCCCTGCCGGCTCGACAGCCAAATCCAGTGGCAAGGCTACGTCGACCCCAACGGCCGCCCCCTCGGCCAAACCGAGCACGTCCGCCTCATCAACATCTTCCGTGCGTAAGGCGGGCGCTCCGGCCGTTCCCACCGCCGAATTTGTGTCGCGTCTCAAGACGTCAAATCCGTTCCTCGCCGAATTCACCTACGGCGCCGAAAGCTATCAACTGGTGATTGCTCTGGCCCTTGCCGCCACCGTCGCTAACGACGACGCCGGCCCTTCGCTCATCCGTGGCCTGGAGCAGGTGACCGCGGGTGACGTGGTGTGCACCGACTATGCATCGTGCCTCACGGTATTGAAAGACAACCGAGCCATCAAATACGTTGGGCCCGCCGGGCGCATGGCCTATGACGCGCGTGTGGGCGTCGTCACGTTTGGGCCTTAACATTAGGTATTGAGGCGCAACGCTTCAGATACGGAGAATCATGGCTGAGGCGGATCCCTTTGGTTTTGTAGGGCTCACCTATGACGACGTGCTGCTCCTGCCCGGCCTCACCGATGTCATTCCGTCGGAGGCCGACACCACATCGCGCGTAACGCGACGCATCAGCGTGGCCAAGCCACTCGTCTCCAGTGCGATGGATACCGTCACCGAGTCGCGCATGGCCATTGCCATGGCCCGCCAAGGTGGTCTGGGCATCGTGCACCGCAACCTGTCGGTGGAGGAGCAGGCGGCCCAGGTCGATAAGGTCAAGCGCTCAGAATCGGGAATGATTACCAACCCGGTCACCACCACGATCGAAGCCACCGTCGCCGACGTTGATGCCCTGTGCGGCGAGTTCCGGGTGAGCGGTCTCCCCGTCATCGATGCCAACGGTTTGCTCGTGGGTATCGTCACCAATCGCGACATGCGCTTTGTGCCGGATGCTGACAAGCCCAACATCACCGTGCGCGAGATCATGACGCACGAGAACCTCGTGACGGCGCGCGTGGGCGTGAGTCGCGAAGAGGCAATGTCGCTGCTGGCCAAGCACAAAATCGAAAAGCTACCCATCATCGACAAGTCGGGCAAGCTCACCGGCCTGATCACCACCAAAGACTTCGACAAGTCGGAGCAGTATCCGGACGCCACCAAAGACGAAGCCGGCCGGTTGCGTGTAGGTGCCGCCATCGGCTTTTTTGGCGATGCCTGGGATCGCGCCACCCTCCTGCTCGACGCGGGCGTTGACGTGCTTGTGGTTGACACGGCCAACGGTGAGAGCGCGGGCGTGCTCGAGATCATCCGCCGCATAAAGAAAGACAAGGCGTTTGCGGGGGTCGACGTGATCGGCGGCAACATCGGCACGCGGTCCGGCGCCCAAGCGCTAATTGACGCCGGTGCTGACGCCATCAAGGTGGGTGTGGGCCCAGGATCCATCTGCACGACGCGTGTGGTTGCCGGTGTGGGCGTGCCCCAGATCACGGCAATTTTCGAGGCGGCCAAGGCAGCCGGGCCCAAGGGGATTCCCGTGATTGCCGACGGCGGGCTGCAGTATTCGGGCGATATCGCCAAGGCGCTCGTGGCTGGTGCCGACTCGGTGATGCTGGGCTCGCTGTTTGCCGGATGCGACGAGAGCCCCGGCGACCTCGTGTTCGAGGGTGGCAAGCAGTACAAGATGTATCGCGGAATGGGTTCGCTGGGTGCCCTGCAGACGCGCGGTGAGCGCACCTCGTACTCAAAGGACCGCTACTTTCAGGCCGACGTGCCCAGCGACGACAAGCTGATTGCCGAGGGCATCGAGGGTCGGGTTGCCTACCGCGGGCCCCTCTCGGCTGTGGCTTACCAACTCGTGGGCGGTCTGCGCCAGACCATGTTCTACGTGGGTGCTCGCAGCATCCCCGAACTCAAGGCCAAGGGCAAGTTCGTGCGCATCACGACGGCCGGCCTCAAAGAATCACACCCGCACGATGTGCAAATGATCGTTGAGGCGCCCAACTACCGTCGCTAACTCTTCGCTGAGTCGACCTTCGTCTCACAGGTTTGTCGCAGTCGGAGGTGACCAGCGGTCGGTAGGCTGGAGTCGTGGAAACCGAGATTGGGCGCGGAAAACGCGCACGCCGCGCATACGCGTTTGACGACATCGCCGTGATTCCGTCGCGCCGCACGCGCGATCCCCGCGATGTCAGCACAACCTGGGGCATCGATGCCTATCAGTTTGAGATCCCCGTGCTCGCGGCGCCCATGGATTCGGTTGTTTCGCCGGCCACGGCCATAGAGATGGGCCGCCTCGGCGGTCTGGGTGTGCTCAACCTCGAGGGGCTCTGGACGCGCTACGCCGAGCCCGAGCCTGTGCTGGCCGAGATCTGTGAGCTTCCCCACGAGCGCGCCGTGCGTCGCATGCAAGAGATTTACGTTGAGCCCATCAAGGCTGAGCTCATCACCGCACGGATTGCCGAAATTCGTGCTGCCGGCGTCACGGTTGCGGCTGCACTATCGCCCCAACGCACGCAGGAGTTTTATTCGACAGTGGTGAAGGCCGGAGTCGACCTGTTCGTGATTCGCGGCACCACCGTGTCGGCCGAGCACGTCTCGACACAGGATGAGGCACTCAATCTCAAGGAGTTCATCTACGAGCTCGATGTGCCCGTGATTGTGGGTGGCGCTGCCACCTACCGCGCGGCCACGCACCTCATGCGCACGGGCGCTGCTGGTGTGCTTGTGGGCTTCGGTGGCGGAGCCGCCTCAACCACCAGGGCAACTCTGGGCATCCACGCCCCCATGGCTACCGCCGTTGCCGATGTTGCCGAGGCGCGTCGTGATTATCTCGATGAGTCGGGCGGACGGTACGTTCACGTTATTGCCGACGGTGGCTTGGGCACATCGGGCGACATCGTGAAGGCCATTGCGTGCGGCGCTGACGCTGTCATGCTGGGCGCCGCCCTCGCACGTGCCACCGACGCCCCGGGCGGCGGCTGGCACTGGGGCGGCGAGGCTCACCATGCCGAGTTGCCGCGTGGCGAACGTGTGCGCGTAGGACAGGTGGGCACGCTCGAAGCAATTCTTAACGGACCGGCCCAAGCGGCCGACGGCACCGTGAATCTCATGGGCGCCCTGCGCCGATCGATGGCCACCACCGGATACTCCGACATCAAAGAGTTTCAAAAGGTCGAGGTTGTCATTGCTCCCTACGGAGCCGACAGCACCTCGGTTATTCGATCGGCCGAGTAGTGACCGCCGCATCCCCGTTCGCTATCAACGAGGAGACGCGTGCTCGTGCCCTCGAGGTGATGACGAGCGAGGAACTCGACATCCTGGTTGTGGGTGCGGGCATTGTGGGAACGGGCACAGCTCTCGACGCGGCCACGCGTGGCCTAAACGTGGGCCTGCTCGAAGCTCGCGACTTTGCCAGTGGAACGTCAGGCCTCTCGAGCAAACTCGTGCACGGGGGCATCCGCTACCTCGAGCAGCTCAACTTTGGGCTTGTGCGCGAGGCACTCGCCGAACGCGGACTGCTGCTGCAGCACATCGCTCCGCACCTCGTGACGCCCATCCGCTTTCTGTATCCGGTGAATCACCACGTCTGGGAGCGCGCCTACATTGGCGCCGGCATGATGCTCTACGACGGCATGTCATATCTGGGCGGTCGCCTGCCGGGGGTGCCGCACCACCGCCACCTGAGCAAGCGGCAGATCATGATGGCCGCACCAGGGCTGGCCGAGCACGCCACCGTGGGCGGCATGACCTACTACGACGGCCACGTGGATGACGCTCGCTATGCGGCCACACTGGCGCGCACGGCGGCACACTACGGCGCTCACCTGGCCACGCGCACCTTTGTCAGCGAACTTCTGCGCGATGGCGACCGCGTGGTGGGCGTGCGCGCCCGCGACAACATGACGGGCAAGATGTTCGAGGTGCGGGCGAAGCAGGTGATTGTCGCCGCCGGCGTGTGGACCAGCACACTGCAGGACATGATTGGAGATCCCGAAACCTTCGAGGTGCGCATGTCGAAGGGTGTGCACATTCTGGTGGAGAAGGAAAAGTTCCACTCGCTCATGGGCTTGCTGCTGCGCACCGAGAAGAGCGTGCTGTTCGTTATTCCTTGGGGCCGTTTTTGGATTATTGGCACGACCGACACTGCGTGGACGCTCGATGCCGCACACCCCGTGGCCACGCGCGCCGATATCGACTACATCCTGGGGCACATCAACAAAGTTGTGTCCTCCCCGCTCACGCACGACGACGTGGTCGGCGTGTATGCGGGGCTACGACCCCTGCTGGCCGGTGACTCCGACGAGACGTCGAAACTGTCGCGCGAACACATCGTGTCGAATCCCGCACCCGGCGTCACCATTGTGGCCGGCGGCAAGTGGACCACATACCGAGTCATGGCAGAGGATGCCGTGGATCCCGCGGTGAACGATCTCCCTCTGGCACTCGCTGCGCGCGTGCCCGCGTCTGTGACCGCCAAAGTTTCCCTGCTGGGTGCCGACGGTTACCCGGCGGCCGTCAACCGACGCGCGGAGTGGGCTCGGCGCACGGGCCTCGGTTCTTATCAAATCACTCGCCTGCTCGGTCGATACGGATCCGAGATTGAGGCGATTGTGGAGCTCATTGAGGCTCAACCCGCTCTGGCCACGACGCTGCCCGGTACCAAGGATTACCGCGAGGCCGAGGTGGTTTTTGCCGCCCGCTACGAGATGGCGCTGCACCTCGATGACGTGCTGATGCGCCGCACCCGGCTGGTTTTTGAGTCACGCGATCGAGCGATTCAGGCAGCCGACCGCACGGCCGCGCTCATGGCCGCCGAACTCGGCTGGGATACCGCGCGCACGAACAAGGAAATTGCGGACTACACGGCCCGCGCCACGGCCGAGCTCGCCGCCGAACAGACCAACAACGACGCGGAAGCGGAGGCGGCCTGGCACCAGGCGGCCGACGCCGCGGTAGGAAAGGACGGTTTCGCATGACATTTTGGCAGGTAGCGCGCCGACCGCGATGGATTGCCTTGCTCGTTTTTGTCATGGCCGTCGCAGCCGTGTTTGCATGGCTGGGCAAGTGGCAAGTTGAGCGGGCCGTGATCAGCTCGGCGCAAAACAGCATTCCCGATCAGCGGGCTGTCCCCTTGTCGACGCTGGCGTCACCGGGTGTGGCTATGACCGAGGCTGCGGCCGCCCGGCGCGTCACTGTCGAGGCCCAACTCGATACGTCAAGCGTGATGGTTTTGGCCAACCGACTCAACTTTGGTGTCGACGGCTATTGGGTCATCGGTCGGCTGACCACGTTCACCAACAACGAAGTGGCCTCGCTGCCGGCCGCCCTGGGCTGGGCGCCCACACGCGAGGTAGCGGACGCGGCTGTTGCGGGCATCCGTGACTCCTTCACGGTTGAGGCGTTTATGCCCATCATGGGTCGCCTCATGCCACCGCAACAACCGACCGCACCCGACCCGGGGGCGGATCCCACCGAACTCACGACCATGTCGGTGGCCGCTTTGGCAAACATCTGGCCCCTCACTGTGCCGACCTATTACGAGGGCTACCTCGTGCTCGATGAACCTCCGGCTGGCCTCGACACCATAGAGTCGGTGCCGGTCATCACCGACGCCTCGCTCAACTGGCTCAATGTTTTCTATGCCATCGAGTGGGTAGTCTTTGCGGGCTTTGCCTTCTTCCTCTGGTACCGGCTCGTGCGCGATGCCCTTAATCGCGAGATCGAGGAGCAAGCACCTGATGAGGCGCCGCTCCTTCTGAACTGAATCTGTTTCGAACCGCCGATCGGGTTTCGGCGCACAAATTGCCTTGTGCGGGACGTGAGAAGGAACCTAGGGTGTGACCATGGATGAACTTTCGCAAATCGTCAAGGTTGCTGCTGTGCACGCCGCGGCCCCGTTTCTCAACCTCGCCGCAGGCGTTGAGAAAACCATCGCTTTCATTGAAGAGGCCGGTGCGGCGGGAGCCAAACTCGTGGCTTTTCCCGAGACATTTCTGCCCGGGTATCCGCACTGGATTTGGTCGCACACCACGAAGTACGCAGCACCCTTCTTTCGTGAGCTGTATCTGAACTCCATCGAGTTACCGAGCAAGGAGTCGCAGGCCATTGGTGAGGCGTGCCGCCGTGCGGGTGTCTGGGTGTGCTTGGGCGTCGACGAGCGCGAGGGTGGAACGCTGTACAACACTCAAGCCTGGTTTTCGCCCTCGGGTGAACTCGTCGCCAAGCACCGCAAGCTTCACCCCACCAACGCAGAGCGCACAGTGTGGGGCCGCGGCGACGGCCGCGACGTCTTCGTGGTCGACACAGGATTCGCCAAGGTCGGCGGGCTCATCTGCTTTGAACACAGCATGGATCTCAACAAGTACGCGCTGGCAGCACTCGGCGAGCAAATTCATGTTGCCGCGTGGCCGGCGATCAACGCCACGCACGCCGACCCCAACGCCGACGACTTCGATCACTACTCGGGCACGCTCGCCCAAGCCCACGCCATCTGCTCACAGACATTCGTGATCGTGGTGCAGGGACGGATCTCTGAGGAGATTGTTGAGCGCCTCGGTGTTCCCGAGGGCCCCGATGCCCCCACGGTAGGCGGCGGCATGACCGGCTTTATCGCCCCCAACGGAAAGTGGATGGGTGATCCGCACCGCGACGACGAGGCGATTGTTTACGCCGACCTCGACCTCTCGCTCATTCCGTTCGCCAAGTTCTTTGCCGACGGCTCGGGCCACTACGCGCGTCCCGATGTGTTCTCTTTTGGTGTTGACCGCTCGCCACACACACCCTTCGGTGAGTCGAACTTTGCTCAGGAGGCTACGTTTGCGCAAACAGAAGCGCCGCCAGCCGTGAAAAGCGTCTGACGGCGCGTCTGCCACACAGGAGTAATCGCGTTTAGGCCACCGTGGCCGATTCACCGGGAGCAACGAGCAGGAGTCGATCTGCGATTCCTGCGGCCTCAAAGGCGGAGACAAGCAGCTTGCGGTCTTCGCTGAAGTGCGCCCATCCCTCGCTGTGCACGGGGAAGACGGAGGCTTTCGGCCACTTGGCTGCCACTTCAGCGGCCATGTCGGCCGTGAGTGTCAGCGGAGCGTTGTCAAAGAGACCAACGCGTGCCGCGCCCGTGAAGAGAACCGCAAGACGTACATCCGGAAAACGCTGGGCAATCTCGTCAACGAGTTCGAGTGCTGCGTTGTCGCCGCTGATGTAAACCGTGCCGGTGTGCGGGGTTTCGACCACGAAGCCGGTGACGATTCCCGTCATCTCTTCGCATCCCTCAGGTCCGTGACGAGCCGGAACCGCGGTGATGGTGATATCGAGCCCTTTCGCCCCGGGAACCGTGACCGACTGCCACGGCTCGAGAGCCGTGACGTGATCGATCTGCTCCTTGGCCATTGCTGTTCCCAGCACTTTTCCGGCCGAACCCAGCATGGCGGCTCCCGCCGTGTCGAGGTTGTCGGGGTGGTGGGCATGCGAGAGCGCTACAACATCGATGTGGGGCAGACTGCTGGCAGCAATCGCCGGTCCGCTCTGCTTCACGAGAACGCCGCCGGGAATGGGGTACTCCCCGGGAGCGTCGAACGTGGGGTCGGTCAGGATGGTGAATCCCTCAATGTCGATGAGTGCGGTGGGCCCGCCGATGAGCGTGATTTTCGTCATGTTGTTCTCCTAGAACTGTGCTTCGGCCGCGGCCATGGGGTCGTATCCCTCGGCTGAGAGGATGCGCTGCAACTGCAGGCGACGTACGCCCACGTTTCCGCCGTCGAACAGCGGGTAGACCATGGCGTCCTGGAGGAGCTCCATGAGTCCCGTGTGCTGGCGGTACGACTCAACGCCCACCACGCGCATGGCGTCGGTGATGACGCCAATCATGAGCTCCGACGAGAAGACCT
>CAIOGW010000048.1 GCA_903857985.1 uncultured Microbacteriaceae bacterium | reverse complement strand
TGAGTGAGCGCCAGAACAGTGGCACGCCCACCTTCGCAGAGGATTGACCTGGCATCAGTGGTCGCGAGATGCGTCACGACGCGTTTCACGAGGGCCGCGAGGTCTTCGTCGGGCAAGCTTTTCCATTCTGTTACGCGTGAGGGGTCTGGGCACGTGTCCCAGGGGAGACCGGTACCGCGCGACAGAACGTGCGTGTGGCCTCGTGGCGGAAGATGCCAACCCTCGGCGCGAATGCTCGACGCTCCTGATATGAGTGCGTCGCAATCCTTCCGGATGAGCCTCAGGAGACGGCGATCGTCGCCGGTCGTGAGGTCGGTAGACGTCCCAGAATGTCCGAGCGTGGCCCCGCTCGCGGACGCGACAAGGTTGGCACGCACCCAGAAGTTTGTGGGCCACGCATATGTGGCTGATGCGTCCTCAAGAAACTCCATGTCGGAATTGGATTGTTACCCGGCCACCGACTTCTCAGCGACCTGGCGCTTTATGCGCCACAGCATGCCCGAGAGTCCGCGAAGCCGAAGCGGCGAGACAATCTTGGTCAGTCCGAGGGTGAGCGGGAAATCCTCGGGGCAGTCAAGGACTGCCTGGCTGGCAAGCCCTGTGAGACCGTGAACCAAGATTGATGCGAAACCTCGAGTTGTGGGCGCTTCGAGGGGTGCGGTGGCGTGCACGGTCACAACATCGTTATTCACATCGACGATGATGAACACCGGAGATTGACACTCCTCGACACGCTCGAGCTCATCCTCGTGTTCGGCGTAGTGCGGCGGCAACGGGGGAAGGTCGTTCGCGAACTCGAGCAAAAATTCGAGTCGCGACCTCTCGTCGAGTTCGAGAAATCCGTTGCGCGTATCTCGCAGAGCCGGGGGCGTGGAATCAGTCATTGCCTCACAGTCAACCAGAGAGAGCGGGCTTATCGGGCTTTGCGGCAGGCTAGCTGCGACCCGGCTCGGTACCCAAGGCGATGGGTGCTCTCACGAGGCTTCCCCATTCGGTCCACGAACCGTCGTAGTTGCGAACGGTTTCGAAGCCGAGCAAGTACTTGAGGGCGAACCACGAGTGGCTCGAGCGCTCACCGATTCGACAGTAGGCGATAACGTCATCGCCCTTCTGGAGTCCCGCGTCGGTCAGATACAGTGTCTCGAGTTCTGCCCGAGACTTGTAGGTGCCGTCCTCGGAAACCGCGCGAGCCCAGGGAACGCTGAGCGCTCCGGGAATGTGACCTCCGCGTAGAGCCCCCTCCTGCGGGTAGTTGGGCATGTGGGTACGTTCTCCGGAGTATTCCTCGGGCGAACGTACGTCGATCAGCGGCTTACCTAGGTGTGCCACCACGTCATCGCGGAATGCCCGAATGTTCTCGTCGTTGCGGGCAACCAGGGGATAAGAGCCTTCGGTTACGGGAGCGACGTCCGTGGTGATGGCGCGCCCTTCGGCAATCCATTTTTCGCGACCTCCGTCGAGCAGGCGCACATCGGGGTGTCCGAAGAGTTTGAACACCCACAGCGCGTACGTCGCCCACCAGTTCTTATTGTCTCCGTAGATCACGATTGTGTCATCGCGGGAAATGCCGTGACGGTTCATGAGCTCTTGAAAACCGTGACCGTCGATGTAGTCGCGCACTACGGCGTCGTTGAGGTCGGTGTGCCAGTCAATCTTGGCGGCCCCCGAAATATGACCAACCTCGTAGAGCAACACGTCTTCGTCGGACTCAACCACGACGAGTCCGGGTGTTCCGAGGTGATCGGCGAGCCACTCGGTGCTGACAATCACCTCGGGGTGCGCGTAGGCCTGAAACTTTGGGGTGTTGTCAATGGGAATCGTCACGAGTCATCCTTACGCCGAGCATTTGTGAACCAGTACAGCGCACTAGTCTGGGTGTTGTCTTAAGACTACGAGCGCACCGATTGGTTCGCCTAATGGCCCCGCAACAATCCGAAACGTAAAGGATGCTCCCGCTCCATGACGGTAACCATAACCGCCCTCTGTGAGCGTTCCCCGTCGCTCAGTGCCGATGACATCGTGGCAAACCTTGTGCCTCCGCAGCAGTTTGCCACAGCGTCTTTTGACTCTTACATCCCCGACGATGATTATCCGTCGCAGGTTCACGCCCGTGACCTCCTGGCCGCGTTTGCCGTTGCGTCGACGGCCGCGACGACGGGAAAGCTGTTTGGTCGGCGACAAAAAAACGAGGATGCCCGACCGGGCGTTTATCTCGACGGTGGGTTTGGTGTGGGTAAAACCCACTTGTTGGCCGCGCTCTGGCATGCAGCGCCGGGTCGCAAGAAGTACTTTGGAACGTTCCTCCAGTACACCTCTCTCGTGGGCGCACTCGGCTACGCTGCGGCCGTAGAGGCACTGCGGGGCTCGAGTCTGATTTGCATCGACGAGTTTGAGCTTGACGACCCGGGCGACACCATGGTGATGACTCGCCTCCTCGGTGAACTTGTGTCATCCGGTACCCGGGTGGCGGCGACGAGCAACACGCCTCCCCATGCCTTGGGGGAAGGGCGATTTGCGGCGGCAGACTTTCTTCGCGAAATTCAAGCGTTGGCCGCACATTTCGAAACGATCCGCATTGACGGAACCGATTACCGTAAGCGCACTGCCGAAGGGTCGGCCGCGGTACTTTCCGAAGAGGACCTGGCCGCCTACGTATCGTCCGCCCGGGATCGTGGAGACACCGTCACGGTGGATGCCTTCGATGGTCTCTTGGCTCATCTCGCCACTGTGCATCCATCCACGTACGTGCGAATGATCGAGGGCATCGATGCCATTGCGCTCACGGGCGTTCACGTGCTCAATAACCAAACCGATGCTCTGCGCATTGTGGCGTTCATTGACCGCGTCTACGACGCTCAGATTCCCGTGCGCTCTTCCGGTGTCGCGCTCAGCGAAATTTTCGGCGGTGACATGATCAACGGTGGGTATCGCAAAAAGTATCTCCGTTGCATGTCGCGGCTGATCGCCCTCACTAACAGCTGAAAACTCAACTGCGGCCCAAAGTCGGCTCGGTTTGCGCCTCGATGTTGCTGAGGTTAACACGATGGACACACGCTGGTGCACTTCGTAACGCACCCGAAACGAACGCAACGATTTTCGGAAACAGCGAGAGGTAACACTCAACACATCCCGTCGAACGACGCAAACCTAAGTCGTGCGACACATATGAGATGAGGTTGACATGGATCAGGGACAAACCGCTTTTATTCTGATTAGTGCCGCATTGGTTTTGCTCATGACGCCGGCTTTGGCGTTCTTCTACGGTGGACTTGTTAAGACCAAGAGTGTGGTCAGCATGATGATGCTGAGCTTTGGTTCACTCGCGCTCATCGGTGTTCTGTGGGTTTTCTATGGATACGCGATTGCGTTTTCCAACGGCGGAACGGACACGTTCTATGGCATTGACGGTGTCTTCGGAATCGACATTGCCAACATCGGACTCGAGGGACTTCTGACCGTTCCCGAGGGCGCGACCTACCCACCGCTCGCGTTTGCCGCCTTCCAAGGTGGATTCGCCATCATCACGGTCGCGCTCATCTCTGGAGCGATTGCTGACCGTGCTCGTTTCGGTGCGTGGTTGGTTTTCGCTGGAATCTGGGCCACGATTGTCTACTTCCCAGTTGCCAACTGGGTATTCAACTTCACCGTTGTCGATGGCAAGATCGTCGACGGAGGATGGATCGTCTACAACCTTGGCGTGATCGACTTCGCCGGTGGAACGGCTGTGCACATCGCTGCCGGTGCCGCCGGTCTGGCTCTGGCAATTGTTCTGGGCAAGCGCATTGGCTTTGCCAAGGGCGTGAGTAAGCCTCACAATGTCCCGCTCGTTCTGCTCGGTGCTGGTCTGCTGTGGTTCGGCTGGTTCGGCTTCAACGCAGGATCTGAACTCGCTGCCGACGGTATTGCTTCGCTGGCTTTCATCAACACCATGGCGGCCCCCGCGGCTGCCGTGATCGGTTGGTTGCTCGTCGAGCGCATCAAGGACGGCAAGGCGACCTCGGTGGGTGCCGCTTCGGGTGCTGTTGCCGGTCTCGTTGCCATCACGCCCGCGTGTGCATCCTTGACTCCCGGATGGGCGCTCCTTTTGGGCTTGGTTGCGGGTGTGCTCTGCGCCTTGGCCATCGAGCTCAAGTTCAAGTGGGGCTTCGATGACTCGCTCGATGTGGTGGGCATCCACCTCCTCGGTGGAATCATTGGAACGCTCTACATCGGCTTCTTCGCCAGCGATGTGGGATTGATCTTCTCCGGAAGCTTTGAGCAGCTGGGCAAGCAGGCACTTGGTGCTGGCGCCGTTCTCGTCTTCTCGTTCGTACTCAGCCTGATTATCGGCTGGATCATTGACAAGACAATGGGTTTCCGCATCAAGAACGAGGATGAGCTTGCCGGCATCGACACCGTGCTGCACGGTGAAGAAGGCTACGCGCGCGCGGACGCCTAAGGGGCTCCGGCAATAACGCAAAACGTTCGTCCCGATGGCCTCACCCGGCCAGCGGGACGAACGTTGTTGTGAGCGCTGATGTGCGTGCGGAACCTCGCATGCGCACACGCTCGCCAAGCCCGCTAGTCTCTGTGACGAGTCGAAAG
>CAIOGW010000047.1 GCA_903857985.1 uncultured Microbacteriaceae bacterium | reverse complement strand
GTCAAGCGGCGACCGCCGCAAGCCGCTGCGCGGTGGCAAGGGCGCGAAAGCCCTCGCTCCCGCTAAGGCGATTCGCGTTGGCGTGATCGACTACAAAGATGTCGCCACGCTTCGTAAGTTCATTTCCGAGCGCGGAAAGATTCGCTCGCGTCGCATCACGGGTGTTTCCGTGCAGGAGCAGCGTCTCATCGCTCGCGCCGTGAAGAATGCGCGCGAGATGGCTCTGCTGCCCTACGCTGGCGCCGGACGCTAGGAGGAGACACCATGTCAAAACTCATTCTGACCAACGAGGTCTCTGGCCTCGGTTCGGCCGGCGACGTCGTTGAGGTGAAGAACGGTTACGCGCGTAACTATCTGATTCCCCAGGGCTTTGCGGTTGCGTGGTCTCGCGGCGGCGAGAAGCAGGTCGAGCAGATTCGTTCGGCTCGTGTTGCTCGCGAACTGGCCACGCACGAAGAGGCTCAGTCGCTCAAGGACAAGCTCGAGAACGCTGTCATCAAGCTCGCCGTCAAGGTGGGACGCGATGGCCGCCTGTTCGGTTCGGTGAAGACCGGTCACATTGCGCAAGCGGTGGCGGAAGCTGGCATCGGCGATATCGACAAGCGCAAGATCGAAATCCTTGTTCCCATCAAGTACACCGGAAACCACGAGGCGACCGTTCGCCTTCGTGACGAACTGGTGGCTACCATCACCCTTCAGGTGGTTGCGGCCAAGTAGTTCCCTCATACACAAGCGGGACAAAAACTCTAGGGTTTTTGTCCCGCTTCTGTTGTGTATTGAGTGAAACATTCCACAAGCCTCAAGAATTCCTTGAAGGATGATTGAATCCACAGCAGGGGATAAAAGAAACTCCTGTTCAGAAAGTATTAATCCCGCCAAAATAAGTCTGCCATCCACAGGTTATCCCCATGTTCATGAACAGGTTTTCAGCGATTTTGGGCGAGTCATCCACAGCGTTATGCACAGGGCCGTTTGGCGGTGTGCCATCCCGTTCCTAGAGTGTGCAGAGGGCCTGCCCCGCGGGTCGCTCCACGACACTGTCCCCGGCGTGGTCTAAGCCTTAACCTAAGGCTTGTCTCTCATAGCGGCGAAAGGAAAATCCGTGTCGATTGCACATCTCGGAATCGCCGCAGAGGCGCCCGAGCGCGGAAATGAGCGCGTAGCGCCCCACGACATGCTGGCTGAGCAGAGCACCCTGGGTGGCATGTTGCTGAGCGCTGACGCCGTGGCGGATGTCATCGACGTCGTGCGAGGTAATGACTTCTACTACCCCAAGCACGAGACCATCTACGACGCGATCCTGTCGCTCTACTCGCACGGTGAACCGACAGATGCCATCACGGTTTCCGATGAACTCACGAAGACCGGTTCTTTGGCCAAGGCCGGCGGCGCCGACTATTTGCACACGCTCACGTCAATTGTTCCGACCGCGGCCAACGCGGGCTACTACGCCGCGATTGTGGCCGAACGAGCTCTGCTGCGCCGGTTGATTGACGCGGGCACGCGCATCGTCCACATGGGATATTCGGGCGGGGGCGATGCCATCGATCTCGTCAACAACGCCCAGGCCGAGATTTACGGCGTCACGGGCATGGCCGAGGCAGAAGACTACGTTCCGCTGAATTTGGCCGTAACCACGGCCATCGACGAGATTGAGGCGGCCAGGCACCGCGACGGTAACATGACCGGCGTCCCCACGGGATTCCGGGATCTCGATGAACTCACCAATGGACTTCACCCGGGCCAGCTCGTTATTGTGGCCGCCCGTCCCGCGCTCGGAAAGTCGACTCTGGCCCTCGACATCGCAAGGTCGGCGTCAATCAAACACAACCTGCCGACCATATTCTTCTCGCTCGAAATGGGGCGCAGCGAAATCGCGATGCGTCTGCTGTCGGCAGAGGCCTCCGTGCGACTTGAGAACATGCGCAAGGGAACGGTAGACAACCGTGACTGGACAGCAATTGCGAGTACCCGCGGGCGCATTAACGATGCCCCGCTGTTTATCGACGACAGTCCCAATATGACGCTCGTCGAAATCCGCGCCAAGTGTCGCAAACTCGCACAGCGCGGTGGCCTCAAACTCATCGTCATCGACTATCTCCAGCTCATGACTTCGGGCAAGAAAGTGGAGAATCGACAGCAAGAGGTGAGTGAGTTTTCGCGAGCGCTCAAGCTGTTGGCCAAAGAGCTCCAAGTGCCTGTCGTGGCACTGTCTCAGCTCAACCGCGGACCGGAACAGCGTTCCGACAAGAAGCCCGCGCTCAGCGATCTTCGCGAGTCGGGATCGCTGGAGCAAGACGCCGACGTCGTTATCCTCTTGCATCGTGAGGCTCTTGGTGAGCGCGACCACCCGCGTGCCGGCATGGCCGATTTCATCGTGGCCAAGCACCGCAATGGCCGCACCGACACAATTGAGGTCACCTTCCAAGGTCACCTCTCGCGCTTCGCCGATGTGGCGAGTCCCTCCAAGTAGTCATCTCTCTCATCCACGAGGCCCAGCGTCGCCCCGGGCTCGATGTCGCTCGCGTGGGAACCCACACGTAGACTGAAAGCGATCCTGTGGCTCACTTATGACTGACGACACTCCCCCCGTTCCCCTGTTGGGCTTCGCCCTCATTCTGCAGGCGGTACCCGCGCTCGTGGCGGCGGTTGTCATTACATTTTCTCCCGACCACTCTCCGCTCGTGGGGCTGATTGTTTTTGTGGGGGTGTCGTTCCTGATCGCCGGGGGGCAACTGATGGCGTCCGTGAGCGTGGCCGCATGGCCGCGAGCACGCGCCGCTTTGGGCATTCAAGCTGTAGCGAGCATTGCGGCCGCAGGCATCGCGGCGGCATTTTTGGGCGGGGAACGGACCACTCTCACGCTGTGTGTCAGCATTTGGGCCGCCGTCGGGGCTGTCACGTCCGGCCTGGCGGGTTGGTTGATCACCGACCGCGCGGTCTCCCGGGACTTCTTTGTTCTCGCGGGACTCGCCGGCCTCCTCGCCATTGTCGAAGCGGCGTTACCCCTCTCTGATGTCTATGCCGTCGGACTTCTGGGGGCGTACCTGGCGGTATTCGGAGTTTTTACGACCATCGCGGGCGTGAGCATGAGCTCAGCCTCGCGCCAACCCACCCGCACTGAGGAGAAGAAATGACAGCGTCACGCCGAGATCGAATGCGCCCCTTTGAACTGATTGGCATTGCCGTCGTTGTGGGAGTTTTCACCGGAATCGTGGTGCTGATGTCGACGCGAGACCTTACCCTGTCGGCCATCTGGTTCGGGGTGGCTTTTATCGCCATGCTGGTCATCTCGGCCACCGTGATACTCATGATTCGGCCGCGAAAAGACGAGCTCGCAGATATCGAAGAGCTTGCGGCGACGGCACCGGCGAGAACCTCGGCAACGACGACCTCGAAGATGAAGCCAACGACGGCAACCAGACGTTCGGCAGGTTCCGCCAAGCCGGCAAAAAAGAAGTAGTTAGCCGGCAGGAGTTGGGTCGATAAAGCGCACCAGGGCCGCGGAGTCCCCGACGTAGGTCGCGGGAGTGAGTGCGGATAGCCGTGCTTTCGCGTCGGCGGTGATGTCGAGCCCGGCGACAAACTCAGCCAGACCTGCCGCCGTAACCCGTTTGCCGCGGGTGAGCTCCTTGAGCAGCGCATAGGGGTCTGTGATGGTCGAGCGCCCGGCAACTACTTCGGCCCGAATTACGGTCTGAATGGCCTCGCCGAGCACCTCCCAGTTGGCGTCGAGGTCGGCGGCCAGCGCGTCTTCGGCAACGTCGAGCTCGGTGAGTCCGCGACTCATGTTCTCGAGCGCGAGAAGCGAGTGACCGAGGGCAACCCCGATGTTCCGCTGCGTCGTGGAGTCGGTGAGGTCGCGCTGCATGCGACTGGTGACCAGGGTGGCGGCCAGCGAGTCGAGCAGGGCACAAGAGACCTCAAAGTTTGCTTCGGCGTTTTCGAATCGAATGGGATTAATCTTGTGGGGCATCGTCGACGACCCCGTGGCGCCGGCCTGAGGAATCTGCCGAAAATAGCCCATTGAAATGTAGGTCCACACGTCGGTGGAGGCATTGTGCAGAATGCGGTTGGCGTGGGAAATCCTTGCGTATAGCTCGGCCTGCCAGTCGTGCGACTCAATTTGGGTGGTCAGTGGATTCCAGGTGAGGCCGAGTGACTCAACGAAGGCGCGACTGAGTTTCGGCCAGTCGGCACCGGGGTCGGCAACCCGGTGCGCAGCATAATTACCCGTCGCCCCGCTAAATTTTCCGAGGTATTCGGCGTCAGAAATCTGTCGGCGCACGCGATCGAGGCGGTAGACAAAAACGGCCATTTCTTTGCCGAGGGTGGACGGCGTCGCGGGCTGGCCGTGTGTGCGCGAGAGCAATGGCGTCGCGGCGTGCTCGGTGGCGAGCGCGCGGAATCCCGCCGTGGCCCGCTCGAGGGCGGGGAGCCACACCGATTGCACCGCATCCCGCACGGTCAGGGCGTAAGAGAGATTATTGATGTCTTCGCTCGTGCACGTGATGTGCGTGAGCTCGGCCAGTTGTGCGAGGCCCGCGGCCTCCATCCACGAACGAACGAGGTATTCCACGGCCTTGACATCGTGTCGGGTAACCGCTTCGAGCTCGGCGAGTTGGTCGATTTCAGCCTGTCCGAAGTCAGCGACACGCTGGCGAAGCGCCGATTTTTGGCCGGCCGTGAGGGGGGTTGATCCAAACAACTTGTGGTCGGCCAAGAAGATGATCCACTCAACCTCAACACGACAGCGCGCGCGGTTGAGGCCGGCCTCAGAGAGATACTCACCCAGCGGGGCCGCCGCCTCACGGTAGCGACCGTCGAGCGGGCTGAGAACCTGGGGAGGCAACGTCATGGTTCCATTCTCCCACGCCGGACTTAATCCCCGGGTTGTGCACACCGGGTCGCGGTACGAAGGTTGCGGCCAGATTTTCTCGGCACAATGGCCCCGTGTTTTCGTCCTTTGCTCGCGGGTTCCCTCACGCATCGGGGGAGGCGATGCTTCGCCAGCTCGGCGAGCAACTTCTCGATCTGGCACGTCGCGCGACCGCGCTCGCCGCAGATAATCCGGGCTGGATCGCCCCGTCTCAGGCCCTGGTCGCGAATCGCCTGGCGGAGTGCGCGAAAGTTCTGCAATCGCAGGCCGAAGTGATTCTGCGACAGAGCCATGACGACTAGCTCGACAAGCGCAACCGTGACCGGCAGCACGCCCACCTTCAGGGGACCGGCGGCCAGCACTCCGACGGCCAGTAGCCTTACGGTGAGCACTGAGGCCGTCACGCAGTTTGCCCGTCGCCTCGAAGACCTGGCGCACGACATCGACGCGTGGGTGTTGAGAGCGCGCCTGGCCGCAACGCACGACGATCCCGCTCGCCACCAGACGCTCGAGGCGGCCAGCGATCGTTGCGCTCTGGCCGCCGACCACATTCGGGCGGACGGATGGCGAGCCCATCGGGCGGCCGCCGCCTACGACGCGAACGAGTCGTGGTGGGCAGCAACACCGCACCTCGGCGTCACGGCGCTCGCGGGTGTGGCCGCTTTCCTGGCCCCCTCAGCGCTCACCGTCTCGGTTTTTCGCCGTGGCATCACTGGCATCTCGGGCGTGATTTCGGGCGCCACCGAAATCGCGAGCACCGGTGCGCGTGCCCTGGGGGCATCTCCCGCCGCCCTCGTGGTGCGACCGGTTGCCCGGACCGACTGCCTATCGCCCGCGTCCTTCACCGCCGCCGTCGCGCGAATTCCCGCAGCGGATCCGCACAGACCGCAGGTACGCATTGAGAAAACGCCCTCGGCGGCCTTCGTTTATATTGGCGGCACGGTCACCGGTCATCTCTCCGGCGGCCGAGAACCGTGGGACATGGCGTCGAACATTGTGGCCATAGCGGGTCAGGTCTCAGACAGTGAACGTGGTGTTCGGACCGTGATGGCAGCATCCGGCGTCACGAGCGCCGACCGAATTGTCGTGGTGGGCCATTCCCAGGGCGGCCTGGTGGCGCAACGGCTGGCAGCGGACCCTGAGCTTCGTGTCAGCGATGTTGTGCTTGTGGGTTCACCCCAGACGGCCGGTGGGGTTGCCCCGGGCGTGAATGTGGTGGCGCTCGAACACAGTAACGACCCGATCCCGGCGCTTGGTGGGATCGCCCCCGAAGGCCGAGCCGACGTGACCGTGGCCAGAACGCCTCTGATCGACTCGGGAGACCCTCTCGCCGCCCACCATCTGACCGCGTATCGCGAGCTCGCCAGCGAGGCAGACGCGTCACGCAGTCCCGCCCTGATTAACGCCCGACGTGAGGTCTTTGGTAACGAACAGGCGGCTTGTCAGGCCTCAGTGTGGCGCGTTGATCGGGTGCGCTGATCGAGCGCGTTGACAGGGTGCGTCGAAACTAGCGCCGGTTTGGCCGAAGCAACAGGCCCAAGAGCCACGAGATGATTCCCAGAATGATCGCGCCCCAGAATCCGGACCAGAATCCGTCCACGTTCAGACCGAATCCCACGAGTGAGCTCAGCCACGATACGAAGATCAACAGGAGAGCGTTGACCACGAGGGCCAAGATGCCCAATGTGAGGATATAGAGCGGGAAGGCGATGATTCGCACCACCGTGCCGATGGTGCCGTTCACCAGGCCAAATACAGCCGCGGTAACAACCAGTGTCAACACGAATCCCCACAGGTTTCCGCCGCCCGCGGTGAGCGGTTGACCGTTCGCGATGAGTGTGACACCAATCCCAACGGCGGTGGTGACCCACAGGGCGATGGCGTTGATGATGGTCGAGAGAAGGAACCTGCGCATGTGACCATCATGGCACTACACCGCGACGAAAAGGCATGATTCCGGGTAGGTTTAGGTGATGGCAAACACGACCCACGACCCCATGGTCCAGCTGCTCGCCCCCGATGGCAGCTTGGCTCCGTCGGAGCGCGCAGAAGAGTTTCTGCCCTACTTTCAGCAGTTGACCGACGAGAACATTAAGCGTTTTTTCCGTGACATGTCGGTCATCCGGCGGTTCGACACCGAGGCCACCAACCTTCAGCGTCAGGGTCAGCTTGCCCTGTGGATTCCCAGCCACGGTCAGGAAGGCGCTCAGGTGGGGTCCGCCCACGCGGTCCGCCCGCAAGACCACATATTCCCCGCCTATCGTGAGCATGCCGTGGCCATGATCCGCGGTGTCGACGTCTTTGACATCATCCGTCTGGTCCGGGGCCTCACGCACGGTGGTTGGAACCCCAACGACCCGAAATTCCGCAACTTTCACCTGTACACGCTGGTCATTGGCTCGCAGTCGTTGCACGCCACCGGGTACGCCATGGGCATCAAGTTTGATGGTGCCTATGCCACGGGAAACTACGAGACCGATCAAGCCGTTATTGTCTACTTCGGCGACGGTGCCACCAGCCAGGGTGATGTTCACGAGGCCATGGTTTTTGCCGCGAGCCAGCAGACTCCGCAGGTGTTCTTCGTGCAAAACAACCACTGGGCTATTTCCGTTCCCGTCAGTGTTCAGGCCCGCGTTCCGCTCTATCGCCGAGCTGACGGCTACGGAATGCCGGGTGTTCAGATCGACGGCAACGATGTTTTTGCGAGCTACGCCGTGACGGCCAAGCTCATGGACGATGCGCGCCAGGGCAAGGGTCCCGCAATGGTCGAAGCGCACACGTACCGCATCGGCGCCCACACGTCGAGCGATGACCCCACCAAGTATCGCGAAGACAGCGAAGTCGAGTCGTGGGTGGCCCGTGACCCGATCGTTCGGCTCGAGGCGTTCCTGCGCGATAAGGGTGTCGATCAAGCTTTCTTTGATGAGGTCGCTCAAGAGGGCGCCGACTTCTCCTCCGACATTCGCCGCCGCATCGTGGCGGTCGAGAATCCCGATCCGGCAGCGATGTTTGCCCACGTTTACTCTGACCCGCACCCTCTCATGGAGGAGCAGGCAGCCTGGCTGGCCACCTACGAGGCCGCTTTCCCGACCGAAGAGCCCGAACCGGCCGCCGCGAGTGACGGGGGTGACGCGTAAATGGCCATTGAAAACATGGGACTCGGCAAAGCCATCAACGAGGGTCTGCGCCGCGCGCTCGCAGAAGATCCTAAGGTCCTGCTCATCGGTGAAGACATTGGAACGCTCGGCGGCGTCTTTCGCGTCACCGAGGGCCTGAAAGATCAGTTCGGTGGCGACCGCGTTATCGATTCGCCACTCGCCGAATCCGGCATCGTGGGTTCTGCCATCGGATTGGCCATGCGTGGGTATCGCCCGGTGTGTGAAATTCAGTTCGATGGCTTCATTTATCCGGCTTTCGACCAGATCACCAGTCAACTGGCCAAGATCACGAATCGCCACGAAGGCAACATGTCGTTTCCCGTCGTCATCCGCGTGCCCTATGGCGGGCACATTGGCGCCGTTGAGCACCACCAAGAGAGCAACGAGGCGTACTTCGCTCACACGCCCGGGTTGCGCATTGTCAGCCCCAGTAATCCGCACGATGCCTACTGGATGATTCAGGAGGCGATCGCGAGCAACGATCCGGTCATGTTCTTCGAACCCAAAAGCCGCTACTGGCCCAAGGGTGATGTTGACACCGCCCACAATTCCACGCCGCTGCACAGCTCGCGCACGATTCGCCCCGGCACCGACGTCACACTGCTCGGCCACGGCGCCATGGTGTCGGTGCTGTTGCAGACCGCCGAGCTTGCCGCAGAAGAGGGAACGAGTGTTGAAGTCATCGACCTGCGTTCAATCTCTCCCATTGACTATGCGCCCATTCTCGAGTCGGTGCGTAAAACGGGCCGGTTGGTCATTGCGCAGGAAGCTCCGGGCAATCTCAGTCTCGGTTCGGAAATCGCGGCGACTGTTGCGGAGCGGGCGTTCTATTCGTTGAGTGCACCCGTGTTGCGCGTCTCGGGCTTCGACGTCCCCTTCCCGCCGGCCAAACTCGAGACCCTGTTCCTTCCCGACGCCGACCGTATTCTCGACGCCGTTGACCGCGTGCTGAGCTATTAGGAGCCACTAAATGACGGTGTCAAAGTTCTATTTGCCCGACGTGGGTGAGGGTCTTACCGAGGCAGAAATCGTGTCGTGGAAAGTTCAGGTCGGCGACACCGTCGACATCAACCAGGTCCTGGTCGAGATTGAGACAGCTAAGTCGCTCGTTGAGCTGCCGAGTCCCTACGCGGGCAAGGTGCAAGAACTTCTCGTGTCTGAGGGAACGACGGTTGATGTGGGTACGCCCATCATCACCATTGCTTCTGAGGGTGACGGCCAACTTACCTCTCCCACGCCCACGCTGGCCCAGGCGGCCATGGCAAACGAGGTTTTTGTTACGGACACAAGCGAGACCATCGGCACCAAGGACGTGATCGAAGACGCCCCGCGCGACAATCTCGTGGGCTACGGAGTTGCCGGGCACGGTGTCACCCGCAGGCGTCGCGGTCACGCAAAGGCCGCCCAGGCCACGTACGCGGCAGCCACCGACTCGTCCGGTTCGCGCCGCCCGGCACGCTCCCCCCTGGCCGACGCGGTTCCCGTCTTGGCCAAGCCCCCCATTCGCAAGCTCGCTAAAGACCTCGATGTGGATCTGTCCAACGTTGTGGGCTCGGGAATCGGCGGAGAAATTTCGCGCGACGATGTTATTCGTCACGCCGAGCAGGCCAGCGTCTTCCGTAACATCGTGACCCCCGATACGCCGTTGGAACGCGAGGAGCGCATTCCCGTCAAAGGTGTGCGCAAGGCCATTGCCACCGCGATGGTGGAAAGCGCGTTCAAGGCACCACACGTCAGCATCTTTGTCGACGTTGATGCCACGCGCACCATGGACTTCGTTAAACGACTCAAGGCGTCGCCAGACTTCGCCGGGGTCAAGGTTTCACCCCTGCTGGTGATGGCCAAGGCCATTATTTGGGCGGTGCGTCGCAACCCAACGGTCAACTCGTCGTGGACCGACACCGAGATTATCGTTCGCAACTACGTCAACCTCGGGGTGGCCGCAGCCACGCCGCGGGGGCTGATTGTGCCCAATGTCAAAGAGGCTCAGGCCATGAGCCTGCTGGAGTTGGCGAAGGCGCTGGAAGAACTCACCACCAATGCCCGCGATGGCCGCACGCAGCCTGCCGACATGCAGGGAGGCACGATCACGATTACGAACATCGGCGTGTTTGGCGTCGACACGGGAACCCCCATCCTGAACCCCGGAGAAGTGGGCATTGTGGCCCTCGGCGCCATCAGGCAGAAGCCGTGGGTGATCGACGGCGAGATTCGACCGGCATGGGTAACCACCGTGGGCGCGAGCTTCGACCACCGTGTGGTCGACGGCGATGTGGCCAGCCGATTCTTGGCCGACCTCGCTGCCGTGATGGAAGAACCGGCCCTGCTGCTCGACTAACGACCGGCTACGCGTCCGCCTCAAACACGGCCATGGCCGCGGCAAATCCACCGAGCCCCACACTATTGCCGGCCCGACGAACCGACCCACCGGCCATAAAAACACGCTCGTGGCGTGTGTTCACCCCCCACCTTTCCCCGGGAGAAAACAGCGCCTCGTGCTCCTCCACAAACGGCCACGCGAGTCGGGTCTGCTGCAGGTGACCGCCCGGGTAAGCAAAATCGTTCTCTACATCGACGCTGGTCCATGTGCGAACGCACGCTGCGCCGAGGGCGTCGGGCAGCAAGAGACCTTCCACATCCTCGCCAAACGCGGCCGACAGTGAGCGCAGGATTCCGCTCTGAACACGCTCCCGAAACAGCTCCGGCGGCATTCGTTCGCCCAGCGAATACGGCAACCCCAGCGCCGTGACCTGCATCAGGTGCGCACCCGACTGGCGAAGCGCGGGGGGCAACAGGCTGCGGTCTGCCAACGTGGGCACGTGAACGATACAGGGCAGCGTGACCGGAATGAAGCCATCCTCGTACTGGCGCCGGGCATCGTCGAGCAACTCACTCGAGGCGTTCGCTAGGAACGCACCTCCGAACGCCACCTCGGCGGGCGTCCTCCCCGGAATCCGGGGAAGGCGGCCAATCAGCATGCTCGCGCTTGCCGTTGCGCCCTCGGGTCGCTCACTTTCGTGGGCATCCCCGAGCAGGTCGTCGAGCACCCAAGGGGGTACGGTAGCAAGCACGCGCCGGGCGGTCACCTCCCGAGTCTCACCGGACATCCGGTAGGTGACACGCACCGGGGCATCACGCACCGGCTGAATACGGCGAACGCTAGCCTGCGTCATCACCTGCGCACCCGCCGAAACGGCAGCCTGAGAGAGACGGTGCACAAGTTCGGTTCCCCCGCCGGCGGCAACGAGCAGACCGCCCCCACCGGCAGAGATCCCCGAGAGAAATGCTCGGTTTTGCGCCAGCATGGGGTCGTCGGCATAGGTCTGGTCCGCGGCTAATGCGGGCGTGAGCCACGCACCGCGGAGCACATCGCTGGTCAGGGTGAGCCGGAGAATGTTGCCCAGGGGGCTCTCCACAAAGGCTTCCCAGGCCCGGGGAGAGACCCGCGCGCGCGCCTCTGTTCGCCGCAGCAACGGTTCGGAGAGCACGTCGGTCATGGCGTTGGCCAACATCGCTCGATCGTCCTGAACGCCCCGCATTCCGAGGGAGTCGGCGCCCAGGCCGGCCGCCTCAAGCACCTCGTGGTCGTGAAGGGTGTCACCGGTGAGCAAGACTCCTCCCGTGTCGCTATGTGCAAGAGGAATGAACGTTGTGGCCGGAGTCCGGACAGTGGCACACTCGAGACCAAGATCGCGACAGATTCTCTGGTGCGGCATGGGCACCTCAGGCGCAAAGGGCGATACGTTCACGTCGATGCCCGCGAACGGTTGTGTGCCCGTTGCCACGCCGCCGCAGGTTGCCGCTTGTTCGATCACCAGCACCGACCGACCCGACCGGGCCAGGTAGGCGGCGGCCGTCAGTCCATTGATCCCGCCACCGACGATGAGAACGTCAATGTCGGCTGCCATTCCGTCAGATTAGCGTGAGTGGCAGGATGGGCTCATGAGCACTGAAAAAATCTTGGTCGATTCTTACGGCGTCACTCTCTTCGTAGATCGATACGAGGCGACATCCCCACGAGGCGCGGTGCTTATTCTGCACGGCATCGGAGAGCACGGGGCGCGTTACAAACACGTGGCCGAGGCGCTCGCCTCCGGCGGCTATACAACGTATGTCCCCGATCAGCGTGGGTCTGGACGCACGGGCATGAAGCAGTTTGGTGATGTGAGCAAACTCGGGCGGCTGGGAAAGGGAGGTCTCCGCGCAGCGGTGAACGACATTCTCCAGCTCACCCACATGATTCGCGCCGAACATCCCCGGTTGCCCATCTTTCTTCTCGGGCACAGCATGGGGTCACTCATGGGCCAGATCGCCGCTAACGACCACGCCGGTGAGTATGCCGGCCTCGTCTGGAGCGGTTCTGCGTCACGCACGCCGTCACGCATGAACGCCGGAAAACTCAACAAAAAGTTCGACCACCCCGGAGCCACTGGCCACGAGTGGTTGAGCCGCGATCCGAAGGTGTGGGCTGACTTTGCTGCCGACCCGTGGTGTTTCGAGGCAGACACGCTCCGCCTTTACGGCCTCGCCGACGGCTTGCGTCTCTACGGTCGACCGGCCAAAAAAATGCCGCAGGTGCCCCTACTGATATTCGTCGGCAGCAACGACCCACTCGGCGGCGAAGAGAGCGTGCTCTATCTCGCTAATGACTACATCAGGCGCAGCGGTCAGAACGACGTCACCGTCACGGTTTATCCCGATGGCCGCCACGAAATGTTCAACGAGACCAACAAACAGCAGGTCATCGACGACCTCCTGAGTTGGCTCACCGAGCGAACCAAAGACTAGGCCGTCAGGGCTTCCGCATTCGGGGCAAGAGGCTCGGGTCTCACGAGACGATTCGGCACGAATTGCCGAGCTCGGCATCGACGCCACCGGAGCGAGCGTTCTCCACGTAACCGGGGTGTGCTTCAAGCCATGAGGTGACAAACCAGCACCCCGAGGTGATGACTCGTTCGCTCGTCGCAATGATGTCGTCGATGGCGCGGCGAACAAGCACGGCACCGAGTCCCTGATTGCGGAACGTGGGGTCGATGAACGTGTGGGTGATCAGCAGTTCGTTGTCACGTTCAACGTAGGACGCCTCCCCGGCCTCTGCGCCGTCGACCGTAACGACGTAGCGGTGCGCAGAGGGCTGGTGAACAACGTCAATATCCATGGTCAGAGCATATGCGCTCGCGCACTCTGAGAGAATGAGCGTGTGGTGAGTGGGCGCGTGATCGAGGGGGATAACCTCGCTGTTTTGTCTACGATTGACGACGCCACCATCGATCTCATCTACGTTGACCCGCCCTTCAACACGGGCCGATCACAGGTGCGCTCCGCTTCGACGTCTCGCCGGTCAACACCGGGCAAGGGGCGGGTAACCGGATTCGCGGGGCACTCGTACGAGCGCGTGCGCACCACGCTGATGAGCTACGACGACCAGTTCGACGATTACTGGTCTTTTCTTGAACCCCGCCTCATCGAGGCCTGGCGCGTGCTGGCGAACCACGGAACGCTCTACGTTCACCTCGACTATCGCGAGGCGCACTACGCGAAGGTTCTGCTCGATGCGCTTTTTGGTCGCGCCAGCTTCTTGAACGAAATCATTTGGGCCTACGACTACGGGGCTAAGCCGCGCAACCGGTGGCCGGCCAAGCACGACACGATTCTCGTCTACGTGAAAGACCCGGAGAACTACGTGTTCAATGTCGATGCCATCGAGCGCGAGCCGTACATGGCACCTGGGCTGGTCACGGCCGAGAAGGCCGAACGAGGAAAACTTCCCACCGACGTGTGGTGGCACACAATTGTGTCGCCCACGGGCAACGAAAAGACTGGATACCCGACCCAGAAACCCGAGGGAATTCTGCGACGAATTTTGCACGCCTCAAGCAACCCCGGCGACACGGTGCTCGATTTCTTTGCCGGCTCGGGAACCACGGGAGCCGTGGCCCACGCGCTTGGGCGCAACTACATTCTGGTCGACAGCAATCCCGAGGCCCTCGAGGTCATGCGCGCACGTTTGACCAGCGCCGAAACTACTTTTTTGCGCGTGCCTTTCGGCGCTTAGCTTCGCGGTCTTCTGCCGCTGCCAAGTCTGCCGGCGCCATGGCGACTCCGGGGTCAACCATTGAGCCCATTGACTCGGCGGCCTGCTCGGCCAGGTGGGCCGCGTCGGCCGCTTCCTGCATGGCGGACTTCTCGCGTAGCGGCTGAGTGCGCATGAACCAACTCAGCACAAAAGCCGTCGCCGTCACAGCGAAGGCAATCCAGTAGACCGTCACCGTCGCCTCAGCAAACCCTACGAGGAATGGCTCGGCCAAGCGGGGATCGGCGTTCGTGAGGAAGGCCGAGTTGCCGTTGAGCGAGTCGGCGAGGCTGGCCGGGTTGTCTTGACCATTTTGCAGAATCTCGATGATGGCCGCGTTGTTCGGGTCTGCCAATACGGCGGGGTCCCTTAACGCAGCGTCGATGTTGCTCTGTGACGCGGGGTTTGCGAATGCCGCCTTGAGTGTCTCCGGGATGCGCGAGAAAAGAACCGAAAACAGAATTGCCGTGCCGGCCGTGCCACCCATGGAACGGAAAAAAGTTGACGAGCTCGTGGCCACACCCATGTCTCGCGATGACACAGAGTTCTGGCTGGCTACCGTGAGGGTTTGCATCAACTGCCCGAGGCCGAGGCCAATGGCGAACATTCCGAGCATGATGAACCAGTACGGCTTGTCTGCGGTGATGAACGTGAGCCAGAGGAATCCGCCGGTCAAAAAGAATGTGCCCACCCGGGGGAAGGCCGCGTAACTGCCGGTGCGAGCCATGATTTGACCCGAAACAATGCTGGCGATCATGAGCCCCAAGATCATGGGCAACATCATGAAGCCGCTCTCGGTGGGGGTGGCGCCCATCACCAACTGCAGGTAAAGCGGAATGGTCATCATGCCGCCAAACATGCCGAAACCAACAAATACTCCCAAAATGGTGGCCATGGAGAAGGTTTGAGACTTGAACAGTTTCATGGGGATGAGGGCGTCGTCGCCCATCCAGCGCTCGACGAAAACAAACGCGACTGCCCCGGCAATGCCCACGCCGTAGCAGGCCAAAGAAACGGGCGATAGCCATCCCCACTCGCGGCCTTGCTCGGCCACGAGCAACAGGGGTGTTGTGGTGCCCACGACGAGCGCCGCTCCCCACCAGTCAATACGCACCGCGCGCGGGTGTCGCGGAAGGTGCAAGAAGCGCAGCACGAAGGCCAGAGCAACGAGGCCAATCGGCAGATTGATCAGGAAAACCCAGCGCCAGCCCTCAATCCACAGAATTTCGGGGGTACCAGCGAATAGACCACCAATGAGCGGCCCGATCACACTCGAGACCCCGAACACGGCAAGGAAGTACCCCTGGTACTTGGCGCGGTCACGGGGCGAGAGCATGTCGCCCATGATGGCCAGAGGCAACGCCATGAGGCCACCCGCGCCGAGACCCTGAATGGCCCGGTAGGCCGCGAGCTCGTACATGGTCTGCGCGGTTCCGGCGAGCAACGAACCGATCAAGAACAAGACGATAGCGATGATGAACAGCAGGCGGCGGCCAAAGATGTCAGAGAGTTTGCCGTATAGCGGCGTGGAGATCGTGGAGAGAATCATGTACGCCGTGGTCACCCATGCCTGCAGCGCCATGCCGTCGAGGTCGTCGGCGATGGTGCGCATTGACGTGCTGACCACGGTCTGGTCGAGTGCCGACAGGAACATTCCGGCCATGAGCCCCACCACCACGAGGGTGATCTGACGTTTTGTCATGACGGGATTGGCAGAGGTGGGCGCGGCAGCGTTCATGCAAGATCTAGCTCTCGGACGAGGGGTGGCGATTCCGGGAATTCCGCGGGCGCCAATACCGCATAACGCTACGCCGGGGTGTGGATATTCCCTAATTGCCCGGACGGCTCGTTTCCGACACCGTCGTGCTGTCATAGACTTCCGTTCGTGAGTGACCAAACGCCTCCCCGCCACGCACCAACGGGTCGCCATCAATATGGGGCGGCCAACCGTCGCCGCCGCCGTAACGTTGCGCTCCTGATTGTCAGCTCGGTCATTGTCGTCGTCGCCGTGATTGCTGCAGTGCTTGTCGTGCTCGGGCCGGCGCCCACTCCGCAGGCGAAGGCTACGCCCACTCGCACAGCCACACCGACCCGAAGCGCCACGCCAACGCCCACGCCAACGCCCACGTTTGACAAAATGCAATTCTCCATTGACGATCCCATGAGTCTCTGGGTGGTCGTCGATAAGCTTCGCTCCGTTAATCCGCAGAGCTTCGTGCCGAGTGATCTGGTAGACGCCAATGTGCCCGCCGTTTTTACGTCAACGCTGCGAGAGCCTGCGGCCCGCGCGGTTGAGGCCATGTTTGCGGCCTACACAGCCGAGACGGGCGAATCCATGCGGCTGCAGAGCGCGTATCGCAGTTACGAGATTCAGGTCCAAGTTTACGGCGAAAGCAACCAAGACGACGCCACGACGGCGCGCCCGGGGTTTAGTGAACACCAAACGGGATTGGCCATGGACATCAGCCCTGTCAGTGGTGAGTGCGCACAAAACGAGTGCTTCGCCAATACAGTTCCGGGCCAGTGGCTGGCCGCCAACGCGTGGCAGTATGGCTTTCTCTTGCGGTATCCCAGCGGGCTCACCCACATCACCGGATACTCGTTTGAACCGTGGCACTTCCGGTTTATCGGCACCGAACTCGCGGCCGAACTCCACAAGACGGGGGTTCAAACTCTCGAAGAGTTCTTCGGGCTTCCTCCGGCTCCCGACTACCAGTAGCGGAAAGGCCTCCGTGCAGGAGCCGGTGGTTGCGCTAGTCCGCGGCCAGTCCGGATACCATCAAGGCATGGCCAAAATCGCAGCGGCATCATCCGCGGCAACCTACAGCTACCTCGGGCCGGCGGGGACCTTCACCGAGGCTGCCTTGGCGCAGGTGCCGGAGGCGAAGGGGGCCACGTGGCGCCCCGTGCACAACGTTGGCGAGGCCCTCGACGACGTCGTTTCGGGCCGTTCGGTTGCGGCCATGATTGCCATCGAGAATTCGATTGACGGGGGAGTTTCTGCCGCGCAGGATGCCCTCGCAAACATTCCCGACGTGCGCATCATCGGCGAGTACATCGTGCCCGTAACGTTCGACCTCGTGGTTCGCGCGGGAACGCAGCTGGCCGACATCACGGTCATTAATGCGCACCCCGTGGCCTACGCCCAGTGTCGCGGTTGGCTGGAGAAGAACCTGCCGCGGCACGGCCACATCCCTTCGCCCAGCAACGTAGCCGCGGCCGCCGACCTCGTCTCCGGGCAGACCGCAGAGGCGGCCATCGCGCCCCCGGGAATTGTCGATCACTACGACGTGCGTGTGTTGCAAGCAAACATCGGCGATAACGCTCGTGCTGAAACGCGCTTCGTTTTGGTGAGTCGAACGCGCGAACTCCCTGCGCCCACCGGCCGCGACAAGACCAGCCTCATCGTTGAACTCCCCGAAGATCGCGCCGGCGCCCTGCTCGAAATGCTCGAACAGTTCGCCACTCGGGGAGTAAACCTCAGCCTCATTCAGTCACGACCCGTGGGAGACGGCATGGGCCGCTACCGTTTCGTCATTGATGCCGACGGTCACGTGCGCGACGACCGCATGGCCGACGCCCTGCTCGGCCTGCGCCGGTTCAGCCCGCGCATCACGTTCCTCGGCAGCTACCCCCGGGCTGACGGCCGACCCGTGGCACACGACGACCGCTATGCCGACAACGTGTTCCACGACGCACGATCGTGGCTCGATGACATTTTGGGCCACTAGCGTCGAACGAGGGGTTTCTTCGCGCGCGCTGCCCCAGACGGTGCAGACCGTGGACGTAGACTAAGGGCTGTGATTGACCCCGTTTTGTTGCGCGAACAACCTGATGTTGTTCGTCTCTCGCAACAAGCGCGCGGGTCGTCTCCCGACCTCGTTGACGCGGCTCTGGCCGCCGACGTTTCCCGGCGGGCAGCACTCACCGAGTTTGAAACGCTGCGCGCCGAACAGAACGCGTTCAGCAAGCTGGTGGGTAAGGCTCAGGGCGACGAAAAGAAGGCCCTCCTCGCCCAGGTAGCCGACCTCGCCGAACGGGTCAAAGCCGCTAGTGCGGCAGCCAACGATGCCGAGGCCGAGTACGACTTAGCCGCCGGGGCACTCGAGAACATCGTGCTCGACGGCGTTCCCGCCGGCGGCGAGGCCGACTTCGTTATCCTGCGTGAGCACGGCACACCGGCAAGGTTTGACTTCGCACCCAAAGACCACCTCGAACTGGGCGAGGCCCTCGGTGCCATCGACATGGCCCGCGGGGCCAAGGTCTCGGGCTCCCGCTTTTACTTTCTCACCGGCATCGGTGCGCGTCTCGAGATTGCCCTCATGAACATGGCGCTCGACCGGGCGTTGGCCGCGGGCTTCACCCCGCTCATCACGCCCACCCTCGTGCGTCCCGAAATTATACGCGGCACGGGCTTCCTCGGCGCTCACGCCGACGAGATTTACTACCTCCCCGCGGATGACCTGTACCTCACGGGCACGAGCGAAGTGGCGCTCGCCGGATTTCACTCCGACGAGATTCTTGACCTGGCCGATGGCCCCCTGCGCTATGCGGGTTGGTCAACTTGCTACCGCCGCGAGGCCGGTTCGGGCGGAAAAGACACCCGAGGCATCATTCGCGTGCACCAGTTCAACAAGCTCGAAATGTTCGTTTACACCACCCCAGAAGATGCCGAGGCCGAGCATGACCGCTTGGTGGCCTGGCAGGAGGCCATGCTGCAGGCACTCGGCCTGAGCTACCGAGTGATCGACGTGGCTGCCGGCGACTTGGGTTCGAGCGCCGCCCGCAAGTTCGACATCGAGGCATGGGTGCCCACGCAGGACGCCTACCGCGAGCTCACGAGCACGTCAAACTGCACGACCTTTCAGGCTCGGCGTTTGAACACACGTCACCGGGTCGAGGGGGGCAAGACCACACCGGTCGCCACTCTGAACGGAACGTTGGCGACCACGCGCTGGATAGTCGCCCTGCTTGAAACGCACCAGCAGGCTGATTGCTCCGTACTCATCCCCGAGGCACTGCGCCCCTACCTGGGGGGGCTCGAACGCATCACACCCACAACCCCTCGCCCGAAAGCAGATTCATGACCCCCACCGACCGCTGGCTGATTGCCCTCGATATTGACGGCACGCTTCTCACGAACCACGGCGACGTCGCCCCCGAGGTGCGCAGCGAAGTCACCCGAGTCTTTGAAGCCGGGCACGAGGTGATGCTGGCTACGGGCCGTTCGTGGGCAGAGACCGCCCCGATCATCGACGCACTCAACATCAGCCCCGAATATGTGGTGTGCAGCAATGGCGCCATCGTCCTCAAGAAAGACGCTCTCGGAGAGCGCGGTTATCGCCGCGAGTACGTTGAGACGTTCAACCCGGCCAGTGTCCTCACCACTATTCGTCCGGCGCTTCCCGAGGGCACGTTCGCGGTCGAAGACGTCAACGGCGCCTACTACTTCACCGAGGCGTTTCCTTATGTCAGCCAGATGCATGAGTCCCACCAGGTTGACTTTGACGATCTCCTGCACCTCGAGGTGACGCGTGTTGTGGTGATTTCGCCCAGCGACGACACCGAATCTTTTCTGCAGGTTGTCGAAAAAATGGGTTTGCACCGGGTCACGTATCACATCGGATTTACGGCCTGGCTCGACATTGCGCCCGACGGCGTAAACAAGGCCACGGGCCTCGAAAAGGTGCGCCAACACCTGGGCATTCCGCGAACGCACGTCTTTGCCGCCGGTGACGGTCGAAATGACATTGAAATGCTCGCTTGGGCCGCTGAGCTGGGCCGCGGTGTGGCCATGGAGGGCTCACCTCCCGAGGTTATGGCGGCTTCTAACGAGCAGTGTGCCTCGGTGTTCGAGCACGGGCTCGCCGACGCCTTGGCGAGTATTTAGCCGGGACGAATCTAGTCTGCGCGCGCCTGGCCCCGGCCACTCAGGTCGCGCACAGGGGGCTCTGCCAGGCTTTAAGAGGCGTTCCGGTAGACTCTCCTGTGTCGTCGACGACGGTTTATCCCGTATCGAAGTCGTGGGAGGGCTGTCCGAGCGGCCGAAGGAGCTGGTCTTGAAAACCAGTGGGCAGCAATGCCTCGTGGGTTCGAATCCCACGCCCTCCGCCAATTCCCCAAACCACTAAGGTCAGACCAAAAGGACACCATGGCTCGCAAGAATGACACCCGTATCGCACCACGGGTGGCGCACGGTCGCCGGCGTGTAAACGCGGGCGGTGTTCGCTTTGGCATCACGGTCATTGCCACGGCGCTGGCTGTGGCATTGGTGAGTGGCACGAGCGTTGCGGCCGTTGCTGTTTGGGATGTCGCCAGCAGTGCCAAGAAGTCAATCAAGCTCGCCAACCAGCCCGACATTATTCCCCAGATTGGCGAGATTGAGGGTGGCGTTAATCTGCTGCTTGTCGGGAGCGACAGTCGCGAGGGCCAAGACCCCAATGTTTTCGACGTATTTGATGGCGCTGTCTTGAATGACGTCAATATGATCTTGCACATCGCCGCGGACCACAAAAGCGCCACCGTGGTGAGCATTCCGCGCGACTTGGTCGTTCCCATTGCGGACTGCCCGGATGGCGGCGGTGGTTGGCAAGGCCCGATCAACGCTTCCTTGAGTGACGGCGGGCTTGCCTGTGTCGTGCTCACTGTTGAGCAACTCACCGGGCTCAGCATTCCCTACGCTGCCGTTGTACAGTTTGGTGGCGTGATTGGTCTCGCCGACGCCGTGGGCGGAGTTGACGTTTGCGTTACTGAAAGCATCAACGATGACTACACCCAAACGTACCTCGAGGCCGGAAACCACACACTTTCGGGCATGGCGGCACTCCAGTTTCTGCGTACCCGCCATGGCGTGGGCGACGGCTCCGATCTCAGTCGAATCAGCAACCAACAGGTTTTCTTGTCTGCACTCGTTCGCAAGCTCAAGAGCGAGGGCACGCTGACCAACCCGGTGACGCTCTACAATCTTGCCAAGGCTGCCGTGAGCAACCTCACGCCATCTGACAGTCTCAATAATCTCGACACCATGGTGTCGATTGCGATGGCGTTGCGCGGCATACCTCTCGACCGCGTGGTCTTTGTGCAGTACCCGGCTTCTACCGGCGGCGAGGGCATTTACTTGGGCAAGGTACAGCCAAAACAGGCCGCCGCCGATGAGCTGTTCGCCGCACTTCTGGCTGACCAGCCCATCGCCCTGAGTGGCGAAACGGGCGCCGGTTCGATTAAGTCTGGTCAGATTGCTACCGATCCTGTTCCCACCGCGGCGCCTCGAGTTACCGGAACGGGCACGGCAACGCCCACTCCTGCTCCCGTCGTGACTCTGCCGGAGCCGGTGGTGTTGAGCGGCCAGGTACTCGGTCAGAATGCCGGCGAAGTCACCTGCTCTAAGGGCAATAACTAGCCCAACGATCGCAGGGTCGTGGCCATTGCGCCGTGCCGGTATGCTTTTGTTTGTCGCGCAAGCAGTGCTTGTTCGAGGAGACGTCGCATAGTTCGGCCTAGTGCACCACCCTGCTAAGGTGGAGTCCTCGTAAGGGGACCGCGGGTTCAAATCCCGCCGTCTCCGCCAACAAAACAACCGCCCTCTTCCGGGCGGTTTTTTTGTTGGCTTGGTTGTATCGGTGTCGGGATTTGGGAGGAGGCAGTCCTGTGGACTGCCGACGGCTCCCGCCGTCTCCGCCAAAAACAAGAACCCACCGCATGGTGGGTTTTGTTTTTGGCGCGGTTGGGTGAATGAACTCGCTGGGGTCCCCGCTGGCGCCGAGCAAAGCATGCTTTGTGAGGGGTTTTCGCAAGTGGGGTGTCTAATCCCCGCCGTCTCGGCCCACCTCTCCGCCCCACGTAGACTCAGTGCGTTGACCTATTCCGCACGAGAGAGTGACTAACGCGTGGCAAAGAAGTTTCAGATGGGAACGGGCGTCCTGTCCGCTCCTCGGGGCGCATTTTTGTGGGGTCTCGGCGGGTACATTCTCACCGCCGTCATTGGCTTTATTGCCGTGGCGAACCTCGAGTGGACCATGTCCACGTACATTGTTGACGAGTACTTTTACGCAAACACGTCACCTTTTCAGGAGTGGCTGGCTACCATCCTGGAGGACATCGACCGCTACGACGTAGTTGCGGTCATCCTGATCGTGATGGGCATTCTCGTCAGCATCTGGCGGGGTTGGCTTGCCGGCCTCGGATCGATGGTTGTGGCGGGCGCTGGCTGGCTACTGATTGCCGGCGTGAAGCTGGTTGTTGCCGAACCACGCCCTGTGGCCTTTGACGGGTCCACCTATAAAGAGGCCCTCAGTTACCCCAGCGGTCATGTCACGTTTGTCATGGCACTCACCGTTGCGGTGTGCGTGGTGCTCGCCGGTTCGCGCTGGCGCTGGCCCGTCGTGATTTTCCTCTGCCTGCTCACGCTGGCCACGGGTTGGAGTCGCCTGCTGCTCGGCGTGCACTACCCCATGGACATTGTGGGCGGCATTGTGGGCGGCCTGTCGGGAGCGTTCCTGGTGCTGGGAGTGTGGAACTGGTTCATCCGCCTCGTGACGCGAAAGCTGCACTAGGGATATTTGGGCCTAAGCCCGCTTGGGGCTGAGCTTGCCGCGAATCAGCTTGTGTTGTGCGGCTTGAGCCACTGGCCGCATTGTGATGAGGTCGAGGTTCACGTGACCCGGAAGTTCCAGGGTGTGAACAATCGTTTCGGCGATGTCATCCGCAGTCAGTGGTGCCTCAACGCCGTCGTAGACAGCGTTGACTTTCTCGGCGTTGCCGCCCAATCGGTTGAAGGCAAACTCTTCCGTCTTCACCATCCCGGGAGCAATTTCAATGACACGGATGGGTTCGCCAGCAAGTTCGAGGCGGAGCACACCCATGAGTGCGTGGGCGGCAAACTTGGCGGCGTTGTATCCGGCTCCACCCTCGTAGACGATCGTGCCGGCAGTTGACGTGATGGTCACGATGTCGGCGTGGCCTTCGGCCGCTGACTCCCGCAGCAAGGGAAGCAACGCGGCGGTGACGCGCTTGACGCCAATCACGTTGACGTCGAACATCTTTTGCCAGTCGGCCACATCGCTGTCTTCAACCGATGCGCTGCCAAAAGCCCCGCCCGCGATGTTCACGAGCGAAGCAACGCCGCCCGTTGTGGCGAGGTAATCCCGCAGACCGTCCACGTCGACCTGCTTCGTGACATCCGCCACGAACTTCTCGATGCCCGTCTCCGCCGAAAGTTGGGCAAGCCGGTCCTCACGCCGGGCGACGCCGACGACCTGCCAGCCTCGCACGGCGAAAAGTCTCGCTGTTGCCTGGCCAATGCCCGAACTGGCTCCGGTAACTACAACGCGGCGGCTCTTCACAGATGCCAACTTACCCGGCATCGCCCAACCGCAAGGTCTTCCTTGAGGTGTTCGCCGCCGCCGTTGCCGACGTTGAAGCAACCGTGACGGGCCTGACCATGGGCCCCCTG
>CAIOGW010000046.1 GCA_903857985.1 uncultured Microbacteriaceae bacterium | reverse complement strand
TGATAGCGTCCGTCGATAAGACGACCGATCATCGCATCCGAATCCGACTGTGCCACAAGCCAAATCCTACGAACGTAGGGCTACTTTTCGGGTGTGAAACACCGGGGCTCAGGCGAGTGCGGCAATTTCGCTCATGACCTGGCGGTTGGGCACGACGAGTCGTTGGCCCACCGTGAGTCGGCTTGATTTGTCCAGGCCATTGGCCGACATCAGCGCTCGGGGCTGCACGCCGTGCGCTCGCGCGATGGCTTCGAGAGTGTCGCCCGTGGCGACGCGGTATCGAACGACCGTGTCGACGCGGTCGTGCTCTGCGGTGCCCGATGTCGTCCGGGGGATTTCGAGTCGTTGGCCCGCAAAAATGAGTGTTCTCCAGCTCAGTCCGTTTGCCGCCAAGAGCTCGACGGATGACACACCAAAAGAGGCCGCGATTGCGGAGATTGTGTCTCCCTCGCGCACCTCATAGCTGCCGTTGCGGTTCGTCGTGCGCGGTGAGTTATCGGACGGGGAATCGGCCGCGCGCAAGGGTTGGGGAGAGTCCTTGTGCCCGAGCTCTGGCCCATGGTGTGAATCGGCCTCAAGTGCCTCGGCATTGATGCCAAAAATGAGGCTCGTGATCGTGGCCACGGCTGTGGGGATGGCCAGCACGCTGCGGCGGCGCGCACGGAAAGTGTTTGGCATGCGCGTCTCCTTCCGGCCGTTTTACTTCAGGTGCAACATGAAGCTTTAAGTTCACGCGGTATGCATTTACATAAACTTTAGACTCACCCGGTATGCATTTATGCAATGCTCCGAGTCGGCGTGTCGTGTCCGGCCGTTGTCAGCACGTCAGTGGACATGGCAGAGTGGAGGTGTGGTAGCAGCAGCCGAGTGGCTCACGGTTCCGGACCTGGTTGACCTTTTGGGCTTGCCCCAGAGTCGTGTCCGTCGATTAATTGAAGATCGCCACCTCCTGGCAATTCGCCGCGACGGCATTCTGAGTGTGCCCGCCCTTTTCATTCGAGACGGCGCTCCCCTTCCGGAGTTGCGCGGCACCCTTCATCTTTTAGCAGACGCGGTGTTTTCGGATGATGAGGCTGTGCAGTGGCTCACCGACATGGATGACAGTTTGGGTTGTTCACCCATTGACGCGCTCCGGGCGGGCCGAAAAACCGAGGTTCGTCGGATTGCCCAAGCCCTGGGCTAGTGAGAAAATGCGCCGCCCGATGTCGAGGGCTAACTAGGCAGATCGTGCCGTAACAATTCGGGCAATATCGCCGAGAGCCGTTCTCACGCTTTCACTCACGGGAATGTCGGCGAGTGCGGCGTGTGCCTGCGCAAGATGGTCGGCAATCATTCGCTCAACCGCCTCCTCAGCCCCGACGTTGCGAAGCAAGGTTTGAATTTCTGCCACGCGCGCTGGCGAGAGGTGATCATCCCCGAGACCCGCGAGAGAGGTTGTGGCGTCACCCAAGCGTGACTCGGCAATGGCAATGAGGGCCGTCCGCTTGCCCTCGCGAAGGTCGTCGCCCACCGGCTTGCCTGTTTGTGCTTCGTCACCAAAGACGCCGAGGAGGTCATCGCGCAACTGGAAGGCAATTCCCAATGGAAGGCCAAATCGCGAGAGTCCATCGAGTACTTCGGCGTCTGCTCCAGCGAGTGCTGCCCCGATTCGCAAGGGAGCCTCAATCGAGTACTTTGCTGATTTGTAAGTGACCACGCGGATCGCTCGGTCTAGTGCCGCATCACGTTCGACAACCGGCCAAGCCACTTCCTCGACAATGTCGAGATACTGGCCCACGGTGACGTCGCGACGCATGTTGTTGAACTCCACGCGCGCCCGCCGCCCGGAGGGCCCCTGCCCCGCTATGCCAGCTGTGACCAGCTCGTCGCTGAAGGCGAGTAGGAGGTCACCAAAGAGAAGCGCCGACGAAACACCGAAACGGTCGGCGTCACCGGCATAACCGCTGCGAAGGTGAAGCCCGTCGAAAGCGCGGTGCGCCGAGGGCTTGCCTCGCCGAGTATCCGATCGATCCATGATGTCGTCGTGCACAAGTGCGGCGGCATGAAAAAATTCCAGGCCCACAGCGACATCAATGGCGTTCGTTTCTTCGGGGCCACCCGGAGGTGTCGTTGCGCTCGCGAATCCCACGAGGGTGCAGATTGCTCGGAAACGCTTTCCCCCTGTGAGGAAGGTTCGGGTCTGTTCGATAAACACTTCGGCCTCGTCGCCCATGTGAGACAACGACTTCTCGGCATCCGCAATGAACGACGCAATTCGGTCGTTGGTGGCAAGCACCCATTTCTCGGCATTCAGCACTTTCCTACCCTACCTACGGCGCGAGGGGTTACACTTCTTGTCTAAGCACAGAACGACACTCAAGGGAGGTGAACGGTGCCACTGTCTGAGCATGAGCAGCGACTTCTCGATGAGATGGAACGCAACCTCTATGGGAGCAAGGCCGACGTTCATCCGGCCAGACCCGCGGGCCGTCCGTCGTATCGCTCGCTGGTCGTCGGCATCATCGTTCTCGTTATCGGACTTGTCGGCCTGGTGGTCGGTGTGACGAGTCAGCTCATCGCCCTAGGCGTTATTGGGTTTGCCGTCATGTTCGCCGGTGTCATGCTTGCGGCTAAACCGGGCAAGGCCACAGATTCCTCTGCGACACGCACGCAGGCAAAGAGTGGAGCGCGCTCGAGCTTCATGCAGCGCATGGAACAGCGCTGGGACGGCAATCAGGAGGATCGCCTCTAGCGTGAGCGCTAAAGAGACGCGATAGCGCAAGTCTTCCGCGCGAGAATCCGCGTCGGTGACGGCGCTTCGCAACAGCTCTACATTCTGGTCCGGCTTACGCCGGGCTTTTTTTGTGCCGCTGCACGCACATTCCCTTCCTTATCGATGTCGACGACGATGAGTCACGCAATGATGACAATTTCCTCCACTTAAAAAATGCTTTAAAATCAATGCATATCGGAGAGAAAATTCATAAAACTTCCTGTTTAGGTAGATTTGTGGTTGAAAGTGGAGTAAAGTGGAAATGTAGTCCTCGTCAGGCCGTGTGATCAAGGAGGTGCGCACCATGTTTCTCGGAACTCACGCGCCCAAACTTGATGACAAGGGGCGGGTCATTCTTCCGGCCAAGTTCCGCGCTGAACTTGCTGCCGGATTAGTCCTTACCCGCGGTCAAGAAAACTGCCTCTACGTATTCAGCGAGTCGGAGTTTGGTGAACTGAACGACCGCATCCGCCAAGCGCCCGTGACGAGCCGGGCAGCTCGCGATTTTCTCCGGGTATTTCTCTCGGGTGCTAGCGACGAAACTCCTGACGCGCAGAACCGCATCACGATTCCTCAGGTATTGCGAGATTATGCGGGCCTGCGCCGTGACCTCACCGTGATTGGTGCTGGTAACCGCATCGAAATTTGGGACGCCGAGGCCTGGGCAACCTATCTGGCCGACCATGAGACCGCATTCGCCAACACGTCGGAGGAGGTGATTCCCGGACTGTTCTAGCCACAGCGGCGGACTCCCAGCCATTGCTCCCTGAGACACCTTCCCCGGTAGCAGGTCGACATGGATGGGAATCCGCCCCGGTGGAGGGAACGAACGGACGCTTTATGGACATTCGCGACATCCACACACCCGTCATGAAAGATCGAACTCTGGAACTTCTTGCTCCAGCTCTCGACGTTGAGGGCGCTGTTGTCATTGACGCCACCCTGGGTATGGGCGGGCACAGCGAGGCAATTCTCGAAATGTTCCCAACCGTTCGCGTGATTGGACTCGACCGGGACACCGAAGCGCTCGCTATTGCCCAGGAGCGGCTGGAGCGTTTTTCCTCTCGAATTCACCTCGTGCACTGCGTGTTCGACGAGATCGCCGTGGCTTGGCAGGCCACAGGGTGGCCCGCTCCGCGCGGAATACTTTTTGACCTTGGTGTCTCGTCACTGCACTTGGACCAGAAAGAGCGCGGATTTGCCTACGCACAAGACGCACCTCTCGACATGCGCATGAATACGAGCGACGACATCACGGCCGCCGACATTCTCTCCGATTACGACGAAGCTCACCTGCGTCGCATCTTCGAAACATATGGAGAAGAAAAGCTCTCGGCACGCTACGCGCGCGCCATTGTGGCTGAGCGTCGCGAGCGCCCCATTGAGCGCTCGGGTCACCTCGTGGCCATTCTTCAAGCTGCAACGCCCGCGGCGCTCAGTAACGCCGGTCACCCGGCCAAGCGCGTGTTCCAGGCATTACGCATTGAGGTGAATGCTGAGCTCGAGGTCTTGGAACGTGCGATACCCGCGGCACTTGACATCTTGGGTCTTCACGGTCGCGTCGTCGTGATGTCGTATCAATCCCTCGAAGACAAAATTGTCAAAGCCGCTCTCGCGGGGCGTTGCGAGACGCTGGCTCCCGCAGATCTGCCCGTTGTGCCCGAGCACCTGCTGCCCCAGATGCGCCTTGTCACGCGCGGAGCCGAAAAGGCGGACGAAGCCGAACGGGCACGAAATCCTCGCTCCATTCCCGTGCGCTTGCGTGCGGCCGAACGCATGAGGGACGCAGCATGAGTATGGCCCGGCCCATGATGGGGGCACGTTCGATAGCGGTTTTGCCGACCCCGGAGCCGACCAGACAACTTCACGTCGTTAGCTCAGCAGTCGGCCGTAGACGACGACCAAAAGTTTTCTTCGCGACGGTGACGGTCATCTCAATTTTTGTGATCATCGTGGCTCAGATTCTGCTCAGCATCTCGTTGCAGAGCGGCGCTTACGAGATCGCAGGACTCCAGCGCGATGTCAGAGAACTCGGGCGTATGTACCAATCGGCGACGCAAGATCTCAACCGTATGACGTCTCCCCAGAACGTTGCCCAAAGCGCTGAAGTGCTCGGCATGGTGGGAAACAGCAATCCGGTTTACCTCCGCCTCTCGGATTCCCTCGTGACGGGCGCTGCCACGGCGACGGGCGCCGGCGGGACCTTGGTCTCTCAGGGAAACCTGGTACCCAACGCCATGCTCGCCCAAGCGTTAGCCGAGCGGCAAGTGGCGGCCACGGCAGCAGCCGAAGCCGCAGCGCAACAGGCGCGCACGGGTGTAGCGGGATCTCAGACCGGCAATGTCGGGCCAGGCAGCGCGCCAGCGCCGCTTTCTCCCGTCGTCGCGGTACCTTCGCCACAAGGATTACCGAGCCCCGCAACCCGCTAGCCCGCAGGACTAACGTGAAAATGAGAATCAACCGTCGCCGCGTAGCGATGTCGTTCGCGCTCGTCGTCATCATTGCCGTGTTTTTTGTGACGCGATTGATTGACATTCAGGTGGTGGGCGCTGCGGCTTTCAATAAGGCGTCGCAAGGCAAGATGTCGATTCCCGAAACGCTCTATGGAACGCGCGGCGACATCGTCGATATCAACGGCACCGTTCTCGCCACAGAGCGCATGACCTACGACGTCACGGTTTCACCCCGAAACGCGAAGGAATTTTCGCGCACCACGGAGAAGGGCGAGGTCATCGTCACGCCGCAGATGGCAGCTAAAGAAATTGCGGCAATCACCGGGCAGTCGGCGGATGGCATTATTTCGATAATCAATGATGCCCTGGCGGACGACCCTAACTCTGAATTCGCATATGTGACAAAGGGCGCTGATGTCGATGCTTTCACGCAGATTAAGGCGCTCGAGATTCCCTGGATCTACTTTGAACAGAATCCCGATCGAGCGTATCCGAACGGCGCCGTGGCCGGAAACATTCTCGGTTATGTGGGATCGGACGGTACGCCGCTCGCCGGGCTAGAAATGGGTTACGAAGAGTGCGTGGGCGGAGTCAACGGCTCGCAATCGTATGCGCGCGGGGCCGACGGTGTGCGTATTCCCGGCAGTACGGTGGTCACTGACGGGGCGAAGAACGGCTCAACGCTCAAGCTCACTATCGACTCTGATCTTCAGTGGTTCGCACAACAGACACTGGCGACCACGGCGAGTAGGGAGAACGCGAAGTGGGGCATGACGGTCGTCATGGAGGTCGAGACGGGGCGACTTCTTGCTGTGGCCGACTATCCCACCTTTGACCCCAATAACATTGACGCCTATGCCCCAGAAGATCGGGGTTCGCGGGCCTTCACCAGTCCCTTCGAGCCGGGATCAACGATGAAGTCGCTGACGGCGGCATCCATCCTGGAAGCCGGTTTGGTAGATCCGACGACGCCCATTTACTCGCCCCAGTTCATCGAGTTCGATAACGGTGCTCGCTTCAGGGACCATGGTCCTCACCCAGCGAATTTGACATTGCAGGGCGTGCTCCGCTGGTCGTCAAACTCGGGAATCGCTCAACTCGGGGTATTGCTGGATCCCGAAAGTCGTCATGACTCCCTGGTGAGGTTCGGTGTGGGGGAGAAGACGGCGGTTGACTTTCCGGGTGAGTCAGCCGGTCTTCTGAGGTCGTCGGAGCAGTGGGACAACCAGTCGTTCTACACGATGTTTTTCGGTCAGGGACTCACCCTCACGTCGATCCAGATGGCCAGTGCTTACGCTGCAATCGGTAACGACGGTGTTCGCCAACCCGTCTCTCTCATTGACAGCTGCATTGATCAGGATGGAAAGACAGCCAGGCCGTCACTACCCGAGCCCGTGACCGTGATTTCGGCTCAGACCGCACGCACGACCGTTGACATGCTCGAGAACGTGGTGACACACGGCTGGCTCACGGATTACCTGACGATCCCCGGTTACCGCATCGCGGCCAAGACCAGCACCGCAGAGCAGTCAGACGGTGCGGGCGGCTATTCAGACAAATTCATTGTCTCTCTGGCTGCTCTGTTCCCTGCGGATGACCCAAAGTTCGTGGTCCTCACGTCCCTCGCGTCTCCCGATTCAAACAGCAGCGCCTCAGTTGTCCCTGATGTCAATAACGTCATCAAGCAAATTATCAAGACACGGGAAATCCAGCCGTCGTCGGGACAGCCCATTGACTATGCGGACTACTACTAGGCTCAAAACAATCGGTTGAAGGGAATGGCATGTCTGCCGACGGCGTGACACGACGACCGAATCGAGTTCCCTCGCAGCCTCTGTCGACGCTCGCCATCGAATTGGACTGGCGCGGATCGGCGCTCGACAGTGTGATCGTTTCGGGGGTCACCGGGTCATCGCACAACGTGATGCCGGGTGACGTGTTTTTTGCTGTTCCGGGTGCCCGCTTCCACGGGGCCGATTACGTCACGCTCGCGGCATCGGCCGGTGCTGTGGCAATTGTGACGGATGCGCAGGGAGAGAAGCCCAGCCTGGCGACCGGTCTTCCGGTGCTCGTCTCGCTGGATCCTCGCAAAGATCTGGGGCTGGCAGCCGCTCTCATATACGGCACGAACCAGAGGTCGATGACAACCTTCGGTGTCACGGGAACAAACGGCAAGACCACCGTTGCTTATCTACTGGAAGCTCTCCTGCGACAGTTAGGGGCAACAACGGGACTCAGTTCGACGTCCGAGCGTATTGTTGCTGGCAGTGCCCATCCCTCAGGTCTCACCACCCCCGAAGCCGACGAGATTCATGCACTGTTGTCTCTCATGGTTGAGGCGGGCGTTTCCCATGCCGTGCTGGAGGTCTCAGCGCACGCACTCACCCGGCAACGCGTTTCGGGCGTGCGCTTCGATGTCGTGGCGTTTACGAACTTTAGCCACGACCACCTCGACGACTACGCAACCATGGAGGACTACTTTCTCGCCAAGGCTGATCTGTTTGACCGCGGACGAGCAGCGCGTGGCGTGATTTGCGTCGACGACGCGTGGGGTCGACGCCTCGCGGACTCAGCGGACATTCCCGTTGTGACGGTGGCATCTTCCACGAGCGGTGATGCCGTCGCTGCCGACTGGCGCGTTGGAGTGACCGCCACCACCCTGACGTCGACATCTTTTGTGCTCGAGGCGCCCAACGGCGAGAAGCTCGTGGCCACGGTGCCACTGGTAGGGGATTTCTCGGCAACCAATGCTGCCATCGCCATCGTGATGCTTGTGGAGAGCGGATTTTCGCTGAACGACATCGGACTGAGTTTGGGGACAACGGCAACGATTGAGGTTTTTGTGCCCGGCCGCGCCGAGATTGTCTCCGGTGACACCGGGCCGACCTTTTTCGTGGATTACGGCCACACCCCCGAGGCCTTCGCGCGCACACTCAGTTCGCTGCGCGCTCTCACTCCGGGTCGTCTCACCATGGTTTTTGGTGCCGACGGCGACAGAGATGCCACCAAACGTGCAGACATGGGACGTATCGCCGCCACGGGGGCAGATGTCGTGGTCATTACCGACTTTCATCCACGAACCGAGGACCCCGCCGTAATCCGCTCTGCACTGATGCGCGGTGCCGCTGAGGCCGGCTCGACGGCACAGCTTCACGAGATTGCCGATCAGCGAGAAGCCGTGCGATTTGCCCTCGAGGGGGCCCAACAGGGTGACACGATTCTCTATGCTGGCCCAGGGCACGAGGACTACCAAGAGGTCAACGGCACCAAGATTCCCTATAACGCACGCGAGGATGTTCGACAGGCATTGCGCGAGGCCGGCTGGCCGCCACGAGAGGCACACGAATGATTTCCCTCACCCTCGGTGAGATCGCCGGCATCACCGGCGGACGCCTCTATCGCCCTTCGGGTGACGTCGATGCGACCTTCGTGCTGCGCGGACAGGTCGACACCGATTCTCGCGAAATTGGCGACGGTGACATTTTCGTCGCCAAACCCGGCGAGGTCACCGATGGTTGGAACTTCATTGCTAGTGCCCGTGATGCCGGTGCCGCCCTCGTCATTACCGAGCGGGAATCCGACGTCGATATTCCGCAGGTTATTGTCGCGGACGCGGTCGTCGCCCTCGCCGATCTTGCTCGCGACGTGGTGGGCCGCGTGCGACTCGGTGGAGCCCTGACCGTGATTGGTATCACGGGATCAAATGGCAAGACGACGACCAAGAACCTCATCGGCGCGCTCTGCCAGCGCCTGGGGCCGACGGTGCTCGCCAAGGCATCGTTTAACAACGAAGTGGGCGCACCGCTCACGATGTTGCGTGTTGAGCAGGACACCCGCTATCTGGTGCTCGAGTTGGGCGCCAGCGGTATCGGGCACATTGCGCGCCTCACCGACATCGTGGCGCTGGACATCGGGGTCGTGCTCATGGTGGGACTTGCGCACGCGGGAGAGTTTGGCGGTTTCGAGCGTACGGTTATTGCAAAGACCGAACTGGTCCGGGGAATCCTGCCCGGGGGTACGGCCGTGTTGAACGCTGATGACCCGAACGTTGCGGCCATGGCAACCGTTTCGCCCGACGACGTGGTGTGGTTTGGTCGGGGAACGACAGCCATGGTTCGCGCCACTGATGTCGACACGCACCTGTCCGGAACCACGTTCGATCTGCGTGCCGCCGATGGTTCGACGTCACCGGCTGTGTTTCCCGTTATTGGCGAGCACCATGTGATGAACGCCCTGGCGATGGCGGCTGTGGCGGGGGTTCTGGGAGCTCCGCTTTCCGTTGTCGTCGAGGTCTTGGCGGCGACATCGCGCGCCGAACGCTGGCGCATGGAGGTTCTCGGCGGCGAGGGAGTTGTCGTCATCAACGATGCGTACAACGCCTCACCGGATTCCATGGCGGCGGCACTGCGCACTCTCGCCCGTTTGGGCGATGCCTCGAACAGGCGCATTGCGGTTCTCGGTGAGATGAGTGAATTGGGCGAGTTCTCGGGCGAGGAACACGACGCCATTGCCCTCCTGGTGGTGAGGCTCAATGTCGATGTGCTCGTGGTTGTCGGCGCCGGCGCGCGCCGGCTCTTTATTTCGAGCGTCAACGAAGGGTCGTGGGCCGGGGAAAGCGTCTTCGTCGGAACCTCCGACGAGGCATACGATTACCTCATGACGATTTTGCGCGATAACGACATCGTGCTCGTCAAATCGTCGAACTCTGCCGGCCTCCGCTTTCTCGGCGACAAGTTAGGGGAGGCCTACTCGTGCTAACCCTGATGGTTGCCGGGGCGATTTCGATGTTCCTGTCGCTCGTCGCCACGCCACTGTTCGCCCGCCTTTTTCGGTTCATCGGCTGGGGGCAGTACATTCGAGATGACGGCCCCAAAGAGCACCATGTAAAGAAGGGCACCCCGACAATGGGGGGCATCGTCATCATCTTCAGCACTTTGGTGGGGTACTTCGTTGCGTGCTGGATAACGGGCAACAGCGTGGAGCTGTCTCCGCTCTTGGTGCTGTTCATGATGGTGGGTCTCGGAATTGTTGGCTTCATCGACGATTTCATCAAGACACACCGCAAGAACACGCTTGGCCTGCACGGCTACTTCAAGGTTTTGGGACAGGTCGTCGTCGCCGTGGCCTTTGGTTACATGGCCATCAACTTTCCGGACGAAAACGGATTAACGCCCGCGACGACCCACATCTCGTTCTTGCGAGACCTTCCCTTCTCCTTCATGTCCTGGGGCTTGGTTCTGGGTTCCATCGCCTTCGCCGTCTGGGTCGTGATCATGGTGACGAGCACGTCCAACGCGGTGAACCTCGTTGACGGCCTTGATGGTTTGGCCTCCGGTTCATCAATCTTTGTTGCGGGATCGTTTGTCATCATCAATTTCTGGCAGTTCAGTCAGTCGTGCTTCCGACCCGCCCTCGACCCGGACGTTGCCTACAAGTGCTACGACGTGCGCGATCCCATCGATATCGCCATCATTGCCGCTGCCATTGCGGGAAGCCTCATCGGATTTCTCTGGTGGAATACTTCTCCGGCCAAAATATTCATGGGCGATACTGGTTCGCTGGCCATCGGTGGGGCTCTTGCCGCCCTTGCTATCCTCAGTCAGACCGAGCTGCTCTTGATAGTTCTTGCCGGTCTCTTCGTGATGGATACGGGTTCGGTCATCATCCAGCGCGCCTATTTCAAGATGACCAAGGGCAAGCGCATCTGGTTGGCGACCCCGATACATCATCACTTCGAGGTCAAAGGCTGGGCCGAGGTGACTGTCGTTGTGCGTTTCTGGATCATCTCGGGTCTCTTCGCCGCGGTTGGCGTGGGCGCGTTCTACCTCGAGTGGCTTTCGAGATAGTCGCCGTGCCCACTGATCTCACACTCCTGACAAGTTGGTACTCCGATTGGCGGGGGCTGCGAGTCCTCGTGGCCGGCGCCGGAGTAACGGGGTTTGCGGTTGCCGACACGCTGGCTGAGCTGGGCGCACGCGTGGTGATCGCCACTGACGCCATCGACTCGCTGCGCGCAAACATGTGCGAGGTCATCGGTGTTGACGTAGCGTTGACGACCCCGAGCGAACCGGTCCCACCGGGGGTCTCAGATTTTGACGCCGAGGTTCTGGTTGTCTCACCCGGTTATGCTCCGCACCATCCGCTAATTCAGTGGGCCAAGGAGCGCGGGATAGCGGTCTGGGGCGACATCGAACTGGCCTGGCGGGTGCGGGATAAGGTGCGCGTGGCCGACTGGATTCTCGTCACCGGCACAAACGGTAAGACAACGACCACGCAACTGACGGCGGCCATGTTGGCCGAAGCCGGATATCGCGCGGCGCCTTGTGGCAACATCGGCGTTTCGGTTCTGGATGCGGTGCGCGATCCCGCGGGCTTCGACGTCTTCGTCGTTGAACTGTCAAGTTTTCAACTGCACTATTCCTCGGGACTCGAACCCTATGCGGCCGTGTGCCTCAACATCGCCGAAGACCACCTCGACTGGCACGGATCGATGGATGCCTACGTCGACGCTAAAGCCCGCGTGTACTCCCAAACGCGTGTTGCCTGTGTCTTCAACCGGGCTGACGCACGAACACTGGCAATGGTCGAACAGGCCGAGGTGGTCGAGGGGGCGCGTGCGATCGGTATCGGCCTCGACACACCCGGACTGTCCGACCTCGGAATTGTTGATGGAATTCTGTGCGATCGCGCTTTTCTGGAAGATCGGCGCGACCGTGCACTCGAGCTGACCACCATCGACGAACTCCGGGAGCACGGTCTTGCGTCTCCCCACATCGTCGTCGATATTCTTGCGGCGGCAGCGCTGGCGCGCTCGTATGGCGTCTCCCCGGAAAGTATCTCGGCCGCCCTGTCAACGTTTACGTTGGATCGGCATCGCTATGAAACGGTGGCCTCACGGGATGGTGTGACGTGGATAGACGATTCCAAGGCCACCAATCCCCATGCGGCCGACGCCTCGTTGCGGGCAAATGAGTCGGTCGTCTGGATTGTGGGCGGGCTTCTCAAGGGCGTCGTCATCGATGCTCTCGTCGAACGTCACGCTTCTCGCCTCCGCGGAGCGATCATCATTGGTCGCGAACGGCATCTGATTCGTGAGGCTTTCGGGCGACACGCGCCGGAACTCCACGTGGTCGATATCGATTCGGATGACACTAGTGAGGTCATGGTCCTAGCCGTTCGTGCGGCGAATGCCATGGCTGTTGAGGGCGACGTTGTTCTGTTGGCGCCGGCCGCAGCATCAATGGATCAATTCGCAGACTACGCGGAACGTGGACGGCTCTTTCGAGAGGCGGTTCTGTCACAGATGGGAGGTGAGGCGGATGACGAGTCCGCCTCGCGCCAAAGCTAAGCCCCCGGTGCGAACGTCCGTGGGCGATCGCCCGCAGCGCCCCTCACTCGGCACTGTTTTTCGGGCAGATTCATCGAATTACTACATGCTCTTGGGAACGACCCTTCTTCTGGTCTTCATTGGGCTCATCATGGTGCTGTCCGCCTCGTCGGTTGACTCGTACCTCACCGACAACAACTTCTTTATGGGATTCCTCCGCCAGGGCGCCTATGCCATCGCAGGAATTCCCCTCATGCTTCTGGCCAGTAGGGTTCCACCCAATTTTTGGCGCCGATGGGCACGAACGGGTGTTCTCATCGGAATCGGATTTCAGCTTCTCGTGGTTTGGACGCCTCTCGGCGTTGATTCTGGCGGAAACCGCAACTGGCTGGCCATCGGAGACTTCACCTTTCAACCGGCGGAGCTGCTCAAACTCGCGCTAGCCGTATGGTTGGGCGTCATGCTTCCCATAGCGATGGATCGCTACGGAACTACCTGGCGCGTCCTGCGCCCGCTCATTCCGGCAGCCATCATTGTGGGCCTCGTGCTCGTTGGTGGTGACCTGGGTACGGTGCTCATCATGTTTTTGATGACCCTGGCGGCCCTTTACTTTGCCGGCGTGGGCTGGAAGTTTATGATGGCGCCGATTGGCCTCGGTGCTTTGGGCGTTTTCGTCATGTCGGTGTTAAGTCCCAACCGCATGTCACGCATTATGTCGTTTCTCGGCGCCCCCTGCGTGGATGATTCAGGTGCCTGTTGGCAGCCGTTGCACGGAACGTGGGCCTTGGCGAGTGGCGGTATCTTCGGTGTGGGGTTGGGGCATTCCCGGGCGAAGTGGTCGTGGCTGCCGGCTGCAGATAATGACTACATCTTTGCCATTGTGGGCGAGGAACTGGGATTAATCGGCGCCGTCGTTGTGATTGCGCTGTTTATCGCGCTCACGGTTTCATTTTTGCGAATCATTCGAGCCGCCGAAGATGACACGACGCGCATCATTTCGGGAACCATCATGGTGTGGCTCGTTGGTCAGGGCTTCTTGAATATTGCTGTGGTGTTGGGATTGATGCCGGTTCTCGGAGTGCCGCTACCCTTCGTTTCGGCCGGTGGCACAGCCCTGGTGTCGTGTCTTGTTGCGGTGGGCGTGGTGCTCTCGTTCGCCCGCACACAGGGGCGGAAAACTCCGTGACAACGTACCTGCTTGCCGGCGGCGGAACGGCCGGACACGTGAACCCGCTACTCGCTGTGGCGACGGAGATTCGGGGCCGTGAGCCCGAAGCAACAATTATTTTTTTAGGTACCGCTGAGGGACTCGAGAGTCGCCTTGTTCCGGCAGCGGGCTTCGAGTTCCAGGTCATTCCTCGCCTTCCGTTCCCGCGTCGTCCCGACAAACGCGCCTGGAGATTTCTGCGGGGGTGGCGCGGAGCAGTATCGCGTGTGGACCAGTTAATTGCCTCGCGGGGAGTTGATGTTGTCTTTGGCGTGGGTGGTTATGTGGCCGCTCCGGCATACGCCGCAGCGCGCCGCGCCAAGGTGCCATTGGTGATTCACGAGGCCAACGCCCGTCCGGGGCTGTCGAACGCATGGGCCGCCGGCTTTGCCACGCGTGTTGCCGTCGCGATTCCTGGAACGCGCCTCAGGCGCTCCACGTGGGTCGGCATGCCCCTTCGAGCAGAGATTGCGACCCTCATCGTGAACGACCGACGCGCGGCCGCTTGCCGTCGTTGGGACCTCACGCCCGACATGCCCGTGCTACTTGTGACCGGCGGCTCATTGGGAGCACGCCGCATCAATCTCGCCGTTGCGACACTGGCACCGCAGATTCGGGCTGCCGGATGGCAAATCTTGCACATCACTGGTGACCGTGACGCCGGACTCATCACGAGCATCCAGCCCGGACACGTGGTTGTCGATTATTGCGACAACATGGCCGACGCGTTGGCCGTAGCGTCACTCATCGTGTCTCGCGCGGGGTCATCCACGCTGGCCGAAATCACTGCACTCGGCATTCCCGCAATCCTGATTCCCTACGCTGAGGGTAACGGCGAACAAGAGCTGAACGCCGCTCCCGTCGTTGCCGCGGGTGGCGCTGTGCTCCTGCGCGACGCCCTCCTGACAGCAGACAGCCTGTGGGCTGCCGCATCGCCTCTGCTCAACGATCGTGACGTTCGGGCTGCCATGTCGGCAGCCACGTCGACGGTGGGCACCCGTGAGGGGGCGGCGCGGACCGTAGACCTCATCGGCGAGGCACTCACGCAATCGCTCAGGTCGGCATCGTAGGTTAGTGTTGACTCTCGCGCCCGGCGAGATTTTCGAGAGGTGAAGAAAAGTGATTGAGCCCGATCACTCGGTATTTATGCCGGAGCATGTGACAGCAGCCCACTTTGTGGGTGCTGGCGGTTCTGGCATGAACTCCCTCGCCCACATGTTTCTCGACCGGGGGATCGTTGTCACGGGCTCAGACGTTCGTCCGTCGTCGGGAGTGGAATCGCTGCGCTCCCGGGGCGCGCACATCCACATCGGCCACGATGCCGAACACCTGGGGGACGTCGATGTCCTTGTCTACACCGGGGCTCTCTGGGCCGACAATCCGGAGTATCACGCGGCTATTGAACGTGGAATACCGGTGAGGCATCGGTCGCGGGCTCTGGAGTGGATTGTGCGGGGTCACCGCCTTATCTCTATTGCGGGTGCGCACGGAAAAACGACATCAACAGGCATGGCCGTGACCGCCCTGCTTGAACTCGGCGAATCGCCGACGTTCGTCAACGGGGGAGTTATCCAGGCCATGGGTCGCAGTGCTGCGTGGGGATCGGGTGAGCTCGCGGTTATCGAAGCCGATGAGTCTGACGGCACCCTGGTTGATTACGACACGGCCGTCGCTCTGATTACCAACGTCGACCCCGACCATCTCGACCATTACGGGTCTCGCGAGGCTTTTGACCAGATCTTTGTAGACTTTGCCAACGGAGCGTCCGAGCGGGCTATCTTGTCTGCCGACGATCCGGGAACGCGCGCCATCCGCGACCGCATCAACTCTCCGACCACCACGTTTGGGCAGGCCGACGACGCGGATGTGCGCATCTCGAACGTCTCGACCAGCGGGGGAGTCGCGGCCTGCACACTGACCTGGCGAGGCACCAGCTATCCCCTCACGCTTCAGTTGCCGGGTGTGCACAATGCCACAAACGCTGCGGGCGTGTTTGCTGCACTCGTTGAGCTCGGGTTTTCTCCCGAACGGGTGATTACCGGATTGGAAGCTTTCGGTGGCACGGAACGCCGCTTTGAACTGCACGGCGAAGTGGGAGGAGTTCGCGTTTATGACGACTATGCGCACCACCACACCGAGGTCGAAGCGGTATTGACCGCCGCACGCACTGTCGTTGGCTCGGGTCGCATCATTGCGGTCCACCAGCCCCATCTGTTTAGCCGAACACGCATGTTTGCGGGGGAGTTCGCGCAGACACTTGAACGCGACGCCGACCTCACCGTCGTGCTCGACGTTTACGGCGCACGTGAAGATCCCGAGCCCGGTGTGACGGGCGAGCTGGTGAGCGCGCGGTTCGCTAACTCCGATGTGGTCGCCTTTTTACCCGACTGGCAACAGGCGGCAGATTACATTGCCGACATCGTTCGCCCGGGCGATTTCGTGATCACGCTGGGCTGTGGTGATGTTTATCGGATCGTGCCCACAATTCTCGATGCCCTCGAACGCCACGGCACGGCATCGCGCGCGTGAAGCGTCCCAGTTCCCGTGTGGCCTCGCCGCGGCCGACAGCCACACCATCGGCCACCCGGCAATCGCCAGAGCATCGGGATATCCGCGAACGGCCGCCTCGACAAAAGGCAGCGCGCGTGCGTGAGGCTCGACCCGAAAGTGAGGCCGCGCGAGCGCGTCGTGATATGAGGGCCGCAATTGCGGCGAGAAAAACAGCAGAACGCAACGAGATTAGACGCTTTACCGCGCACGTGCGTCGTCGACGTCAGGCGGCACTCGCCATCGTGGCGTCCGTGACCGGCCTTGCCGCGTTTGTCGCCGTCGGTACATTCAGCCCCGTGATGGCATTGCGCACCGTCACGGTTGAGGGCACCCAGCGTGTTGACCCGGCGCTCATTGTCGAAGGCCTTACGCCACAACTGGGCAAGCCCCTGCCGCTTCTCGATGCCAATGCTATTCGCGACGTGATTGCGTTGCAGCCGCTGGTCAAGAGCTTCGCCATAGAGGCGAAGCCGCCCCACGACCTCGTGATTCACATTTCAGAAAGAGTCGCCGCGGGGTACCTCAGTGGCACATCGGGCTTTACTCTCGTTGACCCTGCCGGCGTGACCATCGAGAAGTCCCGTGAGCGCACCCTGCCCCTTCCCATCATTGATGTGAAGGGAGCCTCGCCTACGGCGCAGGGATTTCCGGCCGCGATGGCCGTTCTGAGCACACTCCCTGGTGCCGTGCGCAGCCAGGTAGATCGGGTCGCCGCCACCACGACTGACGACGTGACACTCTTCCTGAATCCCACGGGCTCACGCGTAATCTGGGGCGGACCGGAAAATTCGGCCCTCAAGGCCCGGGTGCTGAGCGCCCTGATTGCCAACTATCCACTGGGTTCGGTAACCACATACGACGTGTCAGCTCCCACGTCGGCCGTGGTCTCTTAAGCCCGGCGTGTCGCGCGGACGCACGAAGGCGGCGCGTTTACTCTCAAGTGAGAAATTGAATACTCAGCATAACTTTAAGGTTCTACTTGAAGTTAAGGGTCTCGGAGGCCGTGATGGCAAGCAGCAAAGCGTATTCGGCAACGGGTGCGAGCAGTCACTACTTTGCCGTGATTAAAGTCGTGGGCGTCGGTGGTGGCGGAGCTAACGCTGTTAACCGCATGATCGAGCTCGGCCTCAAGGGTGTTGAGTACATAGCCATCAACACGGATGCTCAAGACCTCCTCTTGAGCGATGCCGACGTGAAGCTCGACGTTGGTCGAGAACTCACGCGCGGCCTCGGCGCCGGGGCGGATCCGGAGGTCGGACGCAAGGCTGCCGAGGATCACGCCGACGAGATTGAACAGGCCCTGGCCGGGGCAGACATGGTTTTCGTCACCGCAGGCGAGGGCGGCGGTACGGGAACCGGCGGTGCTCCCGTGGTCGCCAAGATTGCTAAGTCCATCGGGGCGTTGACCATCGGCGTCGTCACGAAGCCCTTCAAGTTCGAGGGCGCACGACGTGCCGCTCAGGCCGAACTCGGCGTTGCTGCCCTCCGGGCTGAGGTCGACACCCTCATCGTGGTCCCCAACGATCGTCTCCTCGAGATCAGCGATCGCAGCATCAGCGTGCAAGACGCCTTTGCCACCGCAGACCAGGTCCTTCTCGCAGGAGTTCAGGGCATTACCGATTTGATTACCACACCCGGCCTGATCAACCTTGACTTTGCCGACGTCAAGTCAGTAATGCACGGCGCCGGCGCCGCTCTCATGGGTATTGGTTCTGCACGCGGGGCCGACCGGGCGATCAAGGCGGCCGAACTTGCGGTGGCCTCACCCCTCTTGGAAGCCTCCATCGATGGCGCGCGCGGGGTCCTCATTTCGATTCAGGGCGGTTCGAACCTGGGGATCTTCGAAATAAATGACGCCGCTGAGCTCGTTCGTGAGTCGGTTCACCCCGAAGCAAACATCATCTTCGGTGCGGTCATTGACGACACGCTGGGAGACGAGGTTCGCGTCACCGTGATTGCTGCAGGCTTTGATGGCGGGGAGCCCACCAAGAAGCCGTTCGCCGGGGCGAAACAGCTCACGGAGAACTTCGGCGACGATACGTCACGTGACCTTTCTGCTGCCCCCGGCCGTTCGCGCTTTGACGACGATCCGTTTATCACGAGTTCGTCGAATCTCTTTTCAGACGACGACTACGCGAGTGTGCTCAATGCGCCGGCCACACCAACGTACGTTTCCGTGGATGCGTCTTTCGTTGAGGATGACGGCGGAGACCTCGACGTCCCTGACTTCATCAAGTAGGCCGTGTCACACGTTGACGAGGTAGCCCTCGCGGAGAGGCTAACCTCCGTTCGCCAGAAGATTGCCGACGCGTTGACATCGAACGGGCGTCCCGGTGATGACGCGACCCTCATCGTGGTCACGAAGTTTCATCCCGCTGACCTCGTTCGTGCGCTTGTGGACTGCGGTGTTCGCGACGTTGGGGAGAACAAGCATCAGGAGGCCGCCGCCAAACAGGCAGAGTGCACGGAGCTCGATGTTAGGTGGCACTTCATCGGCCAGTTGCAGTCAAACAAAGCCGCAGCGGTTCGGAGATACGCCGATGCCGTTCACTCGGTTGATCGGCCATCCCTCGTCACCGCACTCGAGCGGGCGGGTGAAAACGCTCCCGAAACCGGGACGCTCGAGTGTTTCCTGCAGATCAATCTCACAGAAGATCCCTCACGCGGCGGCGTGGCCTGGGCGGACATTCCGACCATGGCGCAGATGTTGCTCGAAGCGCGCACACTCACTTTCGCTGGTGTTATGGCGGTTGCCCCTCTCGATGGTGACCCGCGAGAGGCGTTCGAACAGGTGGCGCGTGCGTCCGAACTGGTGCGCTCAATAGCACCCGAAGCTCGCGCCATCAGCGCTGGAATGTCTCACGATTTTGAAGCCGCGATCGCGGCCGGCGCGACACACCTTCGCATTGGTACGCAAATCACGGGAAAACGTCCGTTGCCCGGTTAACCTCAAGGAACAAGGCTTTTTTTTCGGGAGGTAAACTGTGTCAAACCCAATCAAGAAAGCGGCCATTTTCCTCGGCCTCGCTGAAGATCAGGACGTCGAGTACGCAAACGAGACGGCTGCCATGCCGACAGTGGCGGTACCCGCCTCCGGTCGCGCATCGGTAACCCCCCTGTCGCCACGACGCAATTCTGTTCGCCAGACTTCCGTGAGCGATATGAACGAGATCGTCACGGTGCACCCGCAGCAGTACTCAGATGCCCGCACCGTGGCAGAAAGCTTCCGCGAGGGCGTGCCGGTGATCATGAACCTGAGCCAGATGCCGGAAGAGGATGCGCGTCGCCTGATTGACTTTGCGAGCGGTCTGACGCTCGGACTGCACGGTCGCATTGAGAAGGTGACCAGCAAAGTGTTCTTGCTTTCTCCCGTTCACGTCGCAGTTTCGGGCGAAGCCGCGGCCAACACGGCAGAGGTAGACAACACGTTCTTCGCCGGCTAACTATTCCTGGGCGTCTTCCTCGGCGTCTTCGCCGGTTAGGCTGATTGCTGGCTAGAGGTCGAGTAATTGTCCCGGAAGGTTCCTCGTGATTCTGAACATCTTTCTTCTTGTTGTTTACTACGCTCTCGTTGTCTTTGTTATCTGCATGTGGATTCGTTTTCTCGTCGATCTTGGCAGGACCCTGCGGCGTGATTGGCGGCCGAGAGGATTTCTTCTCGTCCTTCTTAGCATCGTCATTGGGATCACAGATCCGCCGCTCAAACTCACGCGCCGCGTTATCAAGCCCGTTCGTCTGGGAGCTGTAGCCATCGATTTTGCATGGACCGTAGTCTTGCTGGCTGCCGTTATCTTGATGTACATCGTGAGTTCAATTCGCGTATAGGGCGCGAAAAAGGCTTTTGCGGGCTTTCGCCCTCGCGGGTTTGGTAGCGTAGGAGTTGGTTTTGGGCGTCGCATCGTCGCCACACGAATATCGAGAAAGGCATGAAATGGCTCTCACGCCAGAAGATGTCGTAAACAAGCGGTTTCAACCGACAAAGTTTCGCGAGGGCTACGACCAGGACGAGGTCGACGATTTTCTCGACGAGATCGTTGTTGAACTCCGCCGCCTCAACGTCGAGAACGATGACCTTAAGCACCAGCTTGCCGCTGCAGAAGCGCGTCTTTCTGGGGGAAAAGCTTCCACGGGTCCCGCACCCGACGTCCGCAACTTTCCGACCGCACAGGCGCCCGAACCCATGCAGCCGCTCGTTGTTCCCACCGGCCCCGAGGGGGCGTCATCAAACGACATGCTGCAGTTGGCGCGCCGCCTTCACGAAGAGCACGTGCGTGAGGGAATTGAGAAGCGCGACGCCCTGATTGCCGAGGGACACGCCGCAGCTGCGCGCATCTTGGCCGATGCGGAAGCCAGCGGAAAGCAGTTAGCGGCAAACGCGGAGGTCGAGCGCGCGTCGCTCGAGCAGCGCGTTGCCGGACTGCGAGCTTTCGAAGCCGAATACCGTGCCCGTCTACGCGCCTACATCGAAGGTCAGCTCAGCGACCTCACCACGACTGCTATTGAGCCGGCCTAGGTTGACTGCGCAACAAGAAACCACGCGTACTGCAAAAACGTCGCTCCGAGTTATCGGAATTTTGGTGGCCATCGCCGCTGGAGTTGTTGCCATCGACCAGGTTTCTAAGTCCATCGTGGTGACTGTCATGGTCGAGGGAGTCGCGGTTCCGATCTGGGGCAACGTGCTCATTTTTGAGTTCGTGCGTAATCCTGGTGCTGCGTTCTCGTTTGCCAGTGGGGCAACGTGGATCTTCTCGATACTTGCCGCAGGGGTGACGGTCGTTATCGTGTGGCTGGCGCGTCGACTGAAATCGGTCGGCTGGGCCGTTGCATTCGGGCTATTGCTCGGCGGGACGCTGGGCAACCTTTTAGACCGGCTGTTCCGCGAACCCGGTTTCGGAGTGGGGTGGGTTATAGATTTCATCAACCTGCCCTGGCTGATGCCGGCAATCTTTAATGTTGCCGACATGGGCATCACATTCAGCGTCATCGTTTTGATACTTCTGGTCCTCACCGGGCGAAATTTTGACGGCATGCGCGGTCCACGAGAGAAGAAGAGTCCGCAGGCCACGCCATGAGCGAGGTTCGAAACTCACATATTCCCGAGGGACTCGACGGCATGCGTCTCGACGCAGCCATGGCAAAGATGTTTGGATTCTCGCGCAACATGTCGGCCGACATTATTGAGGCCGGGGGAGTCAGCCTGGGAACGAGGCCGGCGACCAAGTCCGATCGCGTCCAGGCAGGCAAACCGATCCGCGTCGAGTGGAGCCCCAAAGAACCGGTGCGCGTGGTCGATACCCCCGTCGAGAACCTTGTCATCGTGTTTGACGACGATGACATTGTCGTCATCGATAAACCCGCGGGCGTCGCTGCACACCCCTCGGTGGGTTGGACCGGCCCCACAGTTCTCGGAGCCTTGTCTGCCGCGGGCTTCCAGTTGTCTGCGCTGGGAGCCGCCGAGAGAACGGGGATCGTGCACCGGTTGGATGCCGGCACATCTGGACTCATGGTGGTTGCCAAGAGCGAGAATGCCTACACGTTCCTGAAGCGGGCCTTTCACGATCGAGAGGTGAGCAAGATTTACCACGCGGTGGTGCAGGGTCATCCCGATCCGTTGGCCGGAACCATTGATGCGCCCATCGGGCGTCACCCCAAGCATCAGTTCAAGTTCGCGATTACCAGCGACGGTAAGTCATCGGTGACACACTACGAGACCATCGAGGCCTTCCCGGCGGCGTCGTTGTTGGAGATTGTTCTCGAGACGGGTCGCACGCACCAAATTCGTGTGCACATGGCGGCGCAGCGTCACCCCTGTGTTGGTGATGGCATGTACGGCGCTGATCCGGTGCTGTCTGAGCGCTGCGGACTCACGCGTCAGTGGCTTCACGCGGTGCGCTTAGGCTTCGACCACCCCGCAACGGGGCAGGCCATGGAGTTTCAGAGCGAATATCCGACGGATTTGTTGCACGCGCTGGATGTCCTCCGGGCCTAGGTGCCTTCCGCCTCGTAGGCTAGGAGACCGGAGACATGTCTGTCCCCGTAAGGCCCCTGGGGAGTGTGTGACGTGAGCAGTGAACGCGATTCGTTCGTTCACTTGCACGTGCACACCGAGTATTCGATGCTCGACGGCGCCGCCCGCGTTACGCCACTGGTGACCGCCGCGGCCGAAATGCAGATGCCAGCTATTGCCATTACCGATCATGGCAATACCTTTGGTGCCTACGATTTTTGGCAGGCGGCCACGTCGGCTGGCGTAAAGCCGATCATTGGCACGGAGGCCTACCTGACTCCGGGCACGCACCGCTCGGACAAGACTCGTGTGCAGTGGGGGAGCGGCGGTGAGGACGACGTTTCAGGTGGCGGCGCCTACACGCACATGACGCTCCTGTCGTCGTCAACCGAGGGCATGCACAACCTGTTCAAGCTGTCGTCGCTCTCGTCGCTGGAGGGCTTCTACTTCAAGCCACGCATGGATCGTGAACTTCTCAGCCGATACGCCACTGGCCTCATCGCAACCACCGGATGTCCTGGCGGCGAAATTCAGACCCGCCTTCGCCTCGGACAGTATGACGCCGCGCGAGACGCTGCCGCCGAGTTTCGTGACATCTTCGGTGCGGAGAACTTTTTTGTCGAGATTATGGATCACGGCCTCGACATCGAGCGTCGCGTGACGGCCGACTTGCTTCGATTGGCAGCCGATCTCAGCCTGCCCCTGGTTGCCACCAACGACCTGCACTACACGCACGCTCACGATGCCGATGCCCACGCTGCTCTGCTGTGTGTTCAGTCAGCATCAACGCTCGACGATCCCAAGCGCTTCAAGTTTGAATCAAATGAGTTCTACCTCAAGTCGCCGGCCGAGATGCGGCACGTCTTCAAGGATTTCCCGGAGGCGTGCGACAACACGCTACTCATCGCCGAGCGGTGTGAATCGGAGTTTGCGCACCGCAATCTGATGCCGCGTTTCCCCGTGCCCGAGGGCGAGACCGAAGCCTCCTGGTTCGCCAAGGAGGTCGAGGTCGGATTAGCGCGTCGGTTCCCGGACGGAATCAGCGAGCAACACCGCGCCCAAGCCGCCTACGAGGTTGACGTCATCACCAACATGGGTTTCCCCGGCTACTTCCTCGTTGTTTCCGACTTCATCGCGTGGGCCCGCAAGCAGGGCATTCGCGTCGGTCCTGGCCGCGGATCTGCCGCCGGCTCCCTCGCGTCTTACGCCATGGGCATTACCGAACTCGACCCGCTGCGTTACGGCCTGATCTTCGAGCGGTTTTTGAACCCAGACCGGGTCTCGTTGCCGGATGTTGACGTTGACTTTGATGATCGTCGTCGCGGCGAGGTGATCCGCTACGTCTCCGATAAATATGGCGACGATCGCGTCGCTCAGATTGTCACCTTTGGCACTATCAAGGCCAAGCAAGCTCTCAAAGATTCGGCTCGCGTGCTCGGTATGCCCTACGCGGTGGGGGAGCGCCTCACCAAGGCGATGCCCCGTTCCATCATGGGCAAGGACATCACACTTTCTGAAATTGTTGATCCCGCTTCTGAGCGCTACAAAGAGGCGAATGATTTTCGGGCTCTTCTGGATACCGATCCGGAGGCACGCACGGTTTTCGATACGGCAACCGGCCTCGAAAACCTCAAGCGCCAGTGGGGCGTTCACGCGGCGGGTGTCATTATGTCGGCCGAGCCACTCATCGACATTGTGCCCATCATGATGCGCGACGACGGCGCCATCATTACGCAGTTTGATCAGCCACCGTGCGAGGCACTCGGACTGCTCAAGATGGACTTCCTGGGGTTGCGCAACCTCACGGTGATTGAAGATGCTCTGGCGAACATCGTGAGCAACCGCGGCGAGACGGTAACGCCCGAAACGCTTGATCTCGACGCAGATCAGAACACGTATGACCTGCTCGGGCGCGGAGATACCCTCGGCGTCTTTCAGCTCGATGGTGGCCCCATGCGTGCACTACTGCGCCAACTAAAGCCAACCAACTTTGAAGATATTTCCGCAGTCATTGCCCTGTATCGTCCGGGCCCTATGGCCATGAACTCACACACCAATTACGCTCTGCGAAAGAACAAGCTTCAGGTGAGTGAGCCCATCCACCCCGAGCTTGAAGTTCCCCTGCAGGAGATTCTGGGCGGCACCTTTGGCCTGATCGTGTTTCAGGAACAGGTAATGGCCGTAGCCCAGAAGGTGGCCGGCTTCACCCTCGGGCAGGCCGATGTTTTGCGTCGCGCCATGGGAAAGAAGAAGAAGTCCGAACTAGACAAACTTCAGGCCGAATTTGAGAGCGGCATGGCGGAACGTGGTTTTGGCCAAGGCGCCCAGAAGACGTTGTGGGACACGCTCCTTCCCTTCGCCGACTACGCATTCAATAAAGCCCATTCTGCCGGGTACGGCGTGCTCAGCTACTGGACCGCATATCTGAAAGCCAACTTCGCTCCGGAGTACATGGCGGCCTTGCTCACCAGCGTCGGCGACGCCAAAGACAAACTGGGGTCGTATCTGTCGGAGTGCCGCCGCATGGGTGTGAAGGTGTTGCCGCCAGACGTCAACGTTTCAGAGGGGATGTTTGCGGCCGTGGGCGACGACATTCGTTTCGGCCTCGGTGCCATTCGCAACGTGGGCGCAAACGTCGTGGAGGCCATTAAGCAAACGCGTGTCGACAAGGGGGCCTTTACGTCGTTCCACGATTTCATCAAGAAGGTTCCACTGCAGGTGGCAAACCGCAAAACCGTTGAATCTCTGATCAAGGCCGGCGCCTTCGACGGACTGGGACACACCCGACGAGGGCTCATGGAAATCCACGAATCTGCCATCGATGAGGCAGCGAGCCTCAAGCGGAACGAGGCTCATGGCATGGTCGATCTTTTCGGCGACCTGTTCGATGACGAATCTAGTGAGCCTCGTGTGCCGGAGAGCCGCGAGTGGACCAAGCGAGACCTCTTGGCCTTCGAGAGAGAAATGCTCGGACTCTACGTGTCTGATCATCCGCTCGCCGGTCTCGAGATTGAACTTGCCAAACACGCCACCGTGACCATCGACGAACTAATCACCAGTGAGTCGATTACCGATGGTGAAACGGTGACGATCGCCGGGCTCGTCACCGAGGTTCAGCGCCGGGTGGCAAGAAATTCGGGCAAGCCTTACGCGATGGTCCAGATCGAAGACTTTACGGGAGAACAAACCGTAATGTTCCTCGGCAAGACCTATCTCGACTTTGGGAACGACCTCGCGACAGATGTTGTCGTTGCCATTCGTGGGCGCGTGAGTGCACGTGATGATGGGAAAGCCATCACTGTGCAAGACATGACAATCCCCGACATCTCGCGCGCGACAGCGGCCAGTCCGCTCGGAATTCGCGTGGATGAGCGTCGTGCTACCACCGGGCTTATCGAGAAACTTCAGGACATCTTGGCTCGACATCCGGGCAACATCGACGTTCGGCTCACACTCGTACGACCCGACGCGACCCGTCTGTTTGAACTTCAGCAACGTGTGCTCGTGAGCTCGGATCTGTTCGGTGAACTCAAGTCCCTTCTGGGACCGGGTTGTCTCGAATAGCCACCGTAGACTGGAATCACCATGATGCGAACGCTTGATTTACGCGGCCGTGACCGTTCTTCGGTCAGTCTTCTCGCGAGTGTTCCCCGGGCGACCAATGACCTCTCGTCGGCCCTCGACGTAGCCCAAGAGTTGATCGCCGACGTGGTAGCTCGTGGCGAGCTGGCACTGCGGGACCAGGCCCAAAAATTTGATGGCGGTGTTCCCGCGTCGACGCGGGTTGATGGCGCCCAGATGCGAACCGCGCTCTCCCAGTTGGCTCCGGAAGTACGCGAAGCCCTTGAAATCGCGATTGACCGGGTGAGGCGGGTTTCCGTCAGTCAAGTGCCACCGGCGACGGTAACCACCCTCGGTCCCGGTGCTGCGGTCGAACAGCGGTGGGTGCCGGTCTCCCGCGTGGGACTTTACGTCCCGGGCGGAAAGGCCGTCTACCCGTCAAGCGTGGTGATGAACGTGATTCCCGCGCAGGTCGCCGGTGTTGCCTCGATTGCGCTCGTCTCTCCGCCGCAGCGTGATTTTGAATTTGCGGTACACCCCACTGTGTTGGCGGCAGCCCAGCTGCTCGGCATAGATGAGGTCTACGCCATGGGGGGCGCGGGAGCCATCGGTGCACTCGCTTACGGCGTGTCGTCGCTCGGCTTAGATCCTGTTGACGTGATCACGGGTCCCGGAAACATCTTTGTGGCGGCAGCAAAACGGCTGGTTCGGGGACTGGTGGGCATCGACTCAGAAGCGGGACCCACCGAGATTTTGATCATTGCCGATGCCTTCGCAGATTCCGATGTGGTGGCCGCTGATCTCGTTTCTCAGGCCGAACACGACCCCATGTCTGCCGCCGTTCTCGTCACGGATTCCGCAGAGCTATTGGAGGCCGTGCAGGTTCGGGTTTCCCAGCGCGCGGCCGAAACCACTCACTCTGCCCGCGTGGTCGAAGCCCTGTCCGGCCCTCAGTCGGCACTCATCATGGTCGACGATTTGTCCCACGCCGTGGCTCTCAGCAACGCGTATGCGCCCGAACACCTCGAGGTGCATGTGGCTGATGCCGAAGCACTCTTACCTCTCCTCATCAACGCGGGGGCCATATTTGCGGGCCGTGACGCGCCGGTGAGCTTGGGGGATTACGTCGCGGGTTCAAACCACGTCCTTCCCACGCTGGGACAGGCTCGCTTTTCATCGGCGTTGGGCGCCTATACGTTCCTTCGCGCGCAGCAGGTTATTCGGTACGACGCAGTTGGGCTCTCCGACGTCGCCCATCACGTACGCGCGCTCTCTGACGCTGAAAACCTTCCCGCTCACGGCGACGCCGTAGACGCTCGCACCGTCGGGGGGCAATGACGTGTTTTGTCCTTTCTGTCGCCATTCTGATTCCCGAGTGATCGATTCGCGAACATCCGATGACGGACTGTCAATCCGTCGTCGTCGTCAGTGCCCCGAGTGTTCGGGCCGGTTCAGCACCCTCGAGACCGCGAGCCTTTCCGTCATCAAGCGTTCAGGGGTTGTTGAGGCATTCAGTCGCGAGAAGGTTGTCGCAGGTGTTCGCAAGGCGTGTCAGGGCCGCCCCGTGAGTGATGCCGATCTGGCCACACTGGCGCAGAAGGTCGAAGAGGCAATCCGGGCTACGGGTGCATCGCAAATCGAGGCAAACGAGATCGGTTTGTCGGTGCTGCCTCCGCTCAAGGACCTCGATGAGGTGGCTTACCTAAGGTTCGCTAGCGTATATCAGGCGTTCGATTCCCTGAGTGATTTTGAGGCCGCGGTGAGCGTGCTCCGCGCCGACCGTGAGCGCGCTGATGAGTCCGAGAACGAAATCCCGAAATCGGAAGCGTGATGACGCAATACGCGCCGGCAAAAATTCCGGGGTTTTATGGTTTTCTTTTCCGATCTTTGTTTTCCCGCATCGATCCGGAGCGCGCCCACCACTTGGCCATGCCGGTCATCCGACTAGCAGGCTGGCCCCTCGTGGGACGCATTCTGGCGAGAACGGTTCGCCCGCACAAAGACCTCGTCACCCCTGTACTCAACATTTTTTTCCCCACACCCTTCGGTCTTGCGGCGGGCTTCGACAAGAACGCGACGATGACGCGAGGACTGGCAAACCTCGGATTTGGTCATGTGGAAGTGGGAACAGTGACCGCCCTCCCTCAGGCCGGTAACCCTCGTCCTCGACTCTTTCGACTCATCTCCGATCGCGGTCTGATCAACCGCATGGGATTCAATAACGATGGCGCTGCCACTGTCGCCAAGAGGCTCCGTCGCGTCCGTCGCGGTCCGAACGTGCCCGTCATCGGTGTCAATATCGGCAAGAGTCGCGTGGTCGACGTTGCTGACGCCGTGGGCGATTATGTGGCGTCAACTAAAATCTTGGCGCCCCTTGCTGATTATCTGGTCGTCAACGTGTCGTCGCCCAACACTCCGGGCCTGAGAGGCCTGCAAGAAATCGATCTGCTTGAGCCGCTCGTGCGCGCCGTCTTTGTTGAGTGCCGCTCTGTTCCTCTCTTTGTGAAGATTGCGCCGGACGTCACTAACGATCAGGCACTGCGGATCGCGGATATGTGTGAGCGCATCGGAGTAGCAGGTATTGTGGCGACGAATACCACGGTGTCGCGCTCGGGGCTGCTGACGAGCGCCGCGCGCGTGGAAGCCATGGGCGAAGGAGGGGTTTCAGGTCCGCCCGTTGCACGGCGGTCGCTCGAAGTTTTGCGTCTCCTGCGCGCCCGTTTGCCGAAGCCCTTTGCCCTCATCTCGGTGGGGGGCGTAGAGACGGCCGCTCAAGTTCGTGAACGTCTCGACGCCGGCGCCGACCTCGTGCAGGGCTACACCGGTTTCGTCTACGCGGGCCCGGGGTGGGCTCGTCGCATCACGCGCGGCCTCAACGACGCGGTTTAGCTAGGGTACTGTCGGCGCCGCACTGCGGGCTTTGGCATCCGCATGGTGCGAAATTGAATGGAGCGCATCGAGGCATACCACGATACGCCGCGCTCTGAGGAGCCAAACTTTGTTTTGAGTCGTTGACGCAAACGGAAAGACATGACGTAGCAGTCGACAATCACAATGATGAGGTAGCTCCACATCACGATGACACCAATTTCCATCAGGGGCTGATAGAACGATGTAAGAATAACCAAAACCATGAACGGGATTGTCAGTTCACCAACGCTGTAGCGAGCATCGACGTAGTCGCGGACGTAACGCTTCTGAGGGCCGCGATCACGGGCGGGCAGGTAACGCTCATCACCGGCGGCCATCCCGATTCGGGCGCGCTCACGCTGTTCGACGACGCTTGCACGGTTCTGGCGACGAGCTTCGGCACGGTCTTCGGGAACGAGGGGGCGCTTGTTGGCAGCTTCGCGCTCCTTGCGCGTAGGTGTGGCGTGACCCTTTCCGGCAACAGGTGTCTCCGGCGTTGCCTCGGAGCGGGATTCGACGTTATTTTTTGACACAGGCTTCCTCACGTGTTTTTGCTATGACCAAACCTAAGATTAGCGGCATGACCCTAGGAACCGACCACAGAGGTGAACATAATCCTGATGCCGTCGTGGCGGCGCTTGAACATGAGTTGTTGGGCCTTCTTACCGAATTTGTGGCGATTCCGTCAGTTTCGTGGCCGTCGCACGACGCATCTCACGTTCAGGCCAGCGCAAGGTTTACTGCGGGACTTCTTGAGCAAACTGGCTTGTTCGATGCGGTTCAGATCGTCTCTGCCCCCGTGGGAGAAACGAGCGCGCTGGGGCAGCCCGCGGTCATTGCACGTCGGGAACCTCGTGGAGGTGGCCCCACCGTGATGCTCTACGCACACCATGACGTGCAGCCAGCAGGCGACGACGAGGCGTGGGAGACAGAACCTTTTGTCGTGACCCGGGTGGGGGAGCGGGCCTATGGTCGCGGGGTTGCCGATGATAAGGCCGGAGTGATGTCTCACGTTGGCGCCCTGCGGGCTCTCACCAGTTTGCGGCCAGATCCCGATTTGGGAATTGTGGTCTTTATCGAGGGCGAAGAGGAATACGGATCCCCGTCGTTCACTAATCTGCTTGAGGAGCATCGCTCCACACTGGCGAGCGACGTGATCATCGTTGCCGATTCCATGAATTGGAGTACAGAGATACCCGCCCTCACCACGAGTCTTCGGGGCACGGCCACGCTTGCCGTCACCGTATCGACGCTCGACCACCCCCTTCACTCGGGCATGTTTGGTGGCGCGGTTCCCGACGCCATGATGGCGATGACCCGGCTCTTGGCGTCGCTTCACGACGATGACGGAAGCGTGGCCGTCCGGGGACTTCTCGAATCTCACCGCCGCAACAGTCCCGACTACGACGAACCTCGGCTTCGCGACGAGTCTGGAATTTTGGCCGGAGTCCAGTCGATTGGTCACGGCGACATCCTGGAGCGTATGTGGACCCGTCCGGCAATTACGGTGACGGGAATCGACATGCCCTCGGTTGACGAGGCCAGCAACACGCTAGTGGCTTCTGTTCGAGCCTGCGTCAGTATTCGTGTATCTCCTGGTCAGTCGGCCGCCCAGGCTGCCGAGGTTGTTACATCACACCTTCTGACGCATGCGCCGTGGGGTGCCCGAGTGACCGTGGACCTCATCGCCGCGGGAGAGGGGTATTCGGCGTCCACCGATTCGACGGCGGCACTTCTCATGACACAGGCAATGCGCGAGTCGTGGCAGACGGAGCCTGTCGAAATGGGCATCGGCGGCTCCATTCCCTTCATTGCGGAGTTTCTCACTGTGTTTCCCGACGCACACATTCTGATCACGGGCATCGAAGATCCAGACACGCGGGCGCACAGCCCCAATGAGTCACTTCATCTGCCGGGGTTCCTTCGCGCGACGGGATCCGAGACAAGATTTCTTGTGGCACTAAACGACGGATTGGGCTGGTAAAATCATTGTCATGACCGAAACCAACACTCCCGCACACGGCGTTATCGTTACCGACGCTGCTGCCGACAAGCTGCGCCGCATTCTCGAGTCGGATTTTGCCGACGAGGAGATTCGTTTTCGTCTCGCCGTCGAGTCTGGCGGATGTTCAGGACTTCGTTATCGCGACCTCATGCCTGATGAAAAGCTCAACGACAACGATCTTGTTGTCGACTACGGTGGCGTTGAAGTGGTCATCGATAAGAAGAGTGCCCCCTATCTTGACGGCGCCATCATTGATTTCGAAGACTCCATGATGAACCAGCGCTTTGTAATCGAGAACCCCAACGCCGGTGGTACCTGCGCCTGTGGAGACTCGTTTCACTAGTCCTTCCGCTAAGCGGGCGCTGGACGAAAAAACTGCGAGTTTCGGGGGTCCACACGTCACCTAAGAGCATCATTGCGGGTAGGCTAAAAACACATGAGAGAGCCACGCCGTGGTTTTCTTCTCACGGGTCGAAAGGTCAATGGTGCGCCTCAATCGTCGCCTCCGCTGGGTCGCAATTCCGATTGCTGTCTCTACCGCGATAGTTCTCGCTGGCTGTACCACTCAAGAACTCAATGGCTATCTTCCGGGCTTCATTGCGGGTGAACCGCCGGCAACAAACAACACGGAACGCATCTCTGCGCTGTGGGTCACCAGCTGGGTCGTTCTCTTTGGCGTGGGTATCATCGCGTGGGGTCTGTTGATGTGGTCGGTCGCCGTTTACCGTCGTCGTCGCGGGCAGACGGGCATGCCGGTGCAGCTGCGCTACAACATGCCGATTGAGGTCTTCTTCACCACGGTTCCGCTCCTACTCATTCTGGGATTCTTTTTCTTTACCGCTCGCGACGAAGCAATCATTGAGGCGCGCTTCGACGAGCCAGACCAAGTCATCGAGGTCTACGGCAAACAGTGGGCTTGGGACTTCAACTACGTCAACGAAAACGTTTACACGGCCGGCATTCAGGTACAGCCAGACAACTCCCTGGGTGCCGAACAGGGTGCGGTAGATCAGGCATCAATTCCCACGCTCTACTTGCCCGTGGGCAAGAAAATAGAAATTCAGCTCAACGCCCGCGACGTTATCCACTCGTTCTGGGTGATTGACTTCCTGTACAAGAAAGACGTTATCCCGGGACGCACGAACTTCATGTCTGTCATTCCTGAGCGCGAAGGAACGTACATGGGCAAGTGTGCAGAGCTGTGTGGTGAGTTCCACTCAATGATGCTCTTCAAGGTAAAGGTTGTCTCTCAGGCTGAGTACGACGCCTACACACAGAGCCTCGCTGACAAGGGATTTGTTGGCCAGCTTGATTCCACTTTCGACCGTAACCAGAACCTGCCGGGCGTCGCCGCGCCCGAAGCGGAAAAAGAATAAGGGAACGAGACCATGAGCACAACGCTTTCTCCCACCCCGGTGGTCAGCAACGCTGACAAGCCAGCAACAGTCGGAGTTACCCGGCCCGTGCAGCGTGGAAACATCGTCGTTCGCTGGATGACGTCGACCGACCACAAAATCGTGGGTCACCTCTACATCATCACGTCGATTATCTACTTCCTCATCGGTGGTGTGATGGCACTGCTCATTCGTGCACAGCTGTGGGCGCCGGGCATGCAGGTTCTGCAAACCAAAGAGCAGTACAACCAGATGTTCACCATGCACGGAACCATCATGCTTCTTCTCGTGGCTACGCCTCTTTTTGCGGGTCTCGCCAACGAATTAATTCCCCTGCAGATTGGTGCGCCCGATGTGGCGTTCCCGCGGCTCAACATGCTGTCCTACTGGATGTACTTCTTCGGTAGCATCATCACGGTTGGTGGGTTCCTCACGCCTCAGGGATCGGCCAGTTTTGGTTGGTTTGCCTATACGCCACTATCGACGCAAACGTTCTCGCCGGGGTTGGGCAGCAATATGTGGGTCTTCGGACTCGCTCTTGGTGGATTCGCCACAATTCTTGGCGCCGTGAACTTCATCACCACCATCATCACCATGCGCGCGCCGGGAATGACCATGTTCCGCATGTCCATCTTCACGTGGAACATCATGGTGACATCGATTCTCGTCATCCTTGTGTTCCCCATCCTGGCCGCAGCACTCTTTGCTCTGGGCTCAGACCGCGTTTTCGGTTCACACGTTTTCGACGCCGCCACGGGCGGGGCCATCCTATGGCAGCATCTTTTCTGGTTCTTTGGCCACCCCGAGGTTTACATCCTTGTGCTTCCGTTCTTCGGCGTGATCTCAGAGATCATTCCTGTCTTTAGTCGCAAACCCATCTTTGGCTACAGGACTCTTGTTTATGCCACCATTTCCATCGGGGCACTGTCGATGACGGTATGGGCGCACCATATGTACGTTACGGGTGCCGTTCTCCTCCCGTTCTTCGCCCTCCTGACAATGCTCATCGCGGTGCCCACGGGCGTAAAGATCTTTAACTGGATTGGCACCATGTTCCGGGGCTCGGTGACCTTCGAAACGCCCATGCTCTTTGCTCTGGGATTCGTCTTCAACTTCATCTTTGGTGGCCTCACCGGGGTCATCATGGCCTCTCCACCGCTGGACTTCCACCTTTCGGATACCTACTTCATCGTGGCGCACTTCCACTACGTCGTTGTGGGCGGTATCGTCTTCGGACTCTTTGGAGCTCTGTACTTCTGGTGGCCCAAGTGGACCGGAAAAATGATGAATGAACGCCTCGGCCAAATCCATTTTTGGTTGTTCTTCATTGGGTTCCATGCCGCCTTCCTCATCCAGCACTGGTTGGGAGTCATCGGCATGCCGCGACGCTACGCCACGTACCTGCCAGAGGACGGGTTCACCTGGATGAATCAGCTCTCCACGGTCGGCTCGTTCGTCATGGCAGTGTCACTCGTGCCGTGGATTATCAACGTGTACATCACGTGGCGATACGCTCCTAAGGTGACGGTCAATGACCCCTGGGGAAGCGGCCGTTCACTGGAGTGGGCCACTGCTTGTCCAGCACCTCGCCACAACTTCACCTCGATTCCTCGCATTCGTAGCGAGTCACCCGCCTTCGATCTCAACCACCCTGAGCTCGCACCGGCAAGTATTGGTGGCCCGCGTCCGACCACAGAGATTGCCGCAAGGGGAGCCTAGCCATGAGAGCGAACATTGGTCTTTTCTGGCTTCTCTCTGGATTTTTCTTGATCGCCGCGGGTGTCTACTCCGTCTGGAACTACCTGGTTTACGGGCAGCTTGAAATTGTCGGAAGCATGGGCATCCTCCTATCGGCTGTTCTCGCTGGATTCATTGCCTTCTTCCTCAACATGGTCAAGCGTTCTCAGGCTGGCCAAGTGCTTCCTGAAGACGCCGACACCGACATTGATGATGCTGACCCTGAGATGGGTCACTTCAGTCCGTGGAGCTGGTGGCCTTTCATCATC
>CAIOGW010000045.1 GCA_903857985.1 uncultured Microbacteriaceae bacterium | reverse complement strand
TGTTGGGTCGCTTGTAGTCCAGGCCGTTATCGAGTGTGATCAGTGCGATGTTCTTGCCACTGGGTGTTCTCACGTCGCGAACGAGTGAGTGTGTCACCACCTCGTCGTCGGCTAGTGCCAGGAGGGGAGCGTAGTCCAGAGAGTCATAGTCGGTCATGACCTACTTCTTCCAGTTGGGGTTTTCCCAGATAACGGTGCCGCCCTGTCCGAGGCCGACGCACATCGTGGTCATTCCGTAGCGCACCTCGGGGTGCTCGGCAAACTCACGCGCGAGCTGAATCATGAGACGCACCCCACTCGATGCGAGAGGGTGACCGAACGCAATCGCACCTCCGAGCGGGTTCACGCGCGGGTCATCATCCGACAGGCCGAAGTGGTCGGTGAACGAGAGCACCTGAACCGCGAAGGCTTCGTTGATTTCGATCAGCCCGATGTCTTCCATTGTTAGTCCCGCTTTGGCCAATGCTTTCTCTGTCGAAGGGATAGGCCCGATCCCCATCACTTCGGGTTCCACGCCAACAAAGGCGTATGACACGAGATACATCTTGGGAGTGAGCCCGTACTTCGCTACGGCGTCGTCGCTTGCCAGTATGCATGCGGTGGCTCCGTCGGTCAGGCCCGAGGCATTGCCGGCGGTCACGCGACCGTGAGGGCGAAAAGGTGTCTTCAGGTCTGCGAGGCCCTCCATGTTCGTTCCCGGGCGGCGCGTCTCGTCGGCATCGACAACCGTCCAACCGTTTGCTCCCGATGCTGAAACCGAAACGAGATCAGCCTGGATGTGCCCCGCTTGATAGGCGGCCTCGGCCTTGGCTTGGCTTGCTACAGAAAACCGATCCGCCCGTTCCTTCGTGAGTTGTGGAAAGCGATCGTGCAAACGCTCAGCAGTCTCGCCCATGCTCAGTGCTGCTGGGTCGACAAGCTTCTCTGAAATGAATCGGGGATTGGGTTCGAGGCCGGCTCCGATGGGGTGGTGTCCCATATGTTCAACGCCACCGGCGATGGCAATGTCGTAGGCGCCCATCGCGATGCCTCCGGCAACGGTGGTTGTCGCGGTCATCGCTCCGGCACACCAGCGATCAATCGCAAATCCGGGAACACTGAGCGGAAGTCCGGCAAGAATCCCGACAGATCGACCGAGAACGAGCCCCTGGTCGCCGGCCTGGGTGGCAGCAGCGAGTGCCACCTCGTCAATTGCATCGGCAGGTACGTTGGGGTTTCTTTCCAGCAAACCAACGACGGTCTTAGCCATGATGTCGTCGGCGCGAGTTGTCCAGAAGACACCTTTCTCTCCCGCGCGCCCAAAGGGGGAACGAACTCCATCGATGAACGAGACACGATTTCCAACAGCCATGAGAACTCCCTTGTTTGGCTCCCACTAGCCTACGTCGTGGGCGGGTCGATTTTCTCGTCGGTTGCGGATGCGGTTGCACCTGGTTCTGCGACGGCGACCTCTGCTAGTTGTGCGTCCGCATGCTGTGCGGACGCCAGCACGAATGCCTCCTCGAGGAGGGGGGCGACTCTCGTGGCCTGCCACTCTCGTGCGCCCTCTGATGCCAAAGCGACGCGCAAATTTTCTGAAGTCTGATCTTGGGGTGGCGCCCAGCAGACCTCGCGCAGCGGGCCGGGCGAAATCACATTCTCGACGGGCATATTCATGCTTTCGGCGAGTTCGGTTACCCGTTCCCGCGCCGCGACAAGGCGAAGGGCTGCAAGGGGATTCTTATCGGCCCATGAGCGCTGATGAGGAATAGTGTCACTCGGCACGCGAAGCGCGGGCAGGTCTACCGAAGCTTGGCCGCGTTCAACGGCGCCCCACCAGCGTCCGATTTCGGGGCGGGACGCCCGTCCCGTGAACGTCTTGAGTCGAGCGAGGTCGGACTGGCTACCCAGTTTGGCGGCGGCGGCAGCGACGATGGAGGCATCCGGGATGAGTCGTCCGGGGGAGACGTCACGCTCCCGCGCAAGCTCATCTCGGCTCAACCAGAGTGATCGTGCTACGGCAAGCTGCTGTGCGTGACGCAGTACGTGCATGCCCGAGAGCCGTCGCCACGGTTCCTCGCTCGGCGTCTTCTCCGGTCGCAGTCGCACCGCCTCGAACTCTTCGAGGGCAAAATCCATCTTGTCGTTCTCTACCAAGAGAGCCGCAAGGGCATCGCGCAGATCTACGAGCCGTTCCACATCACCCACGGCGTACGTCAACCATGGCTCGGGAAGCGGGCGAGTCGACCAGTCGACAGCCGAGTGTTCTTTCGCTAAGTGCACATCGAGTATCTCTGCCATGACCGGGCCTAATCCCACTCGAGCGAGACCGAGGAGGCGAGCAGAAAGTTCGGTGTCAAATATTCGCTGGGGAAAAATTCCCACTTCGCGCAAACACGCAAGGTCCTGGCTGGCCGCGTGAAGAACCCACTCGGTGCCTTCGCCCAGCATCGAGAGGTCGCTCATGTCGCCTATCGCGGGAGGGTCAAACAGGAACGTGCCCGCGTCTCGCCGGTGAATCTGAATCAAATAAGCGCGTTGAGAATACGTGAACCCGCTCGCGCGCTCGGCATCAATCGCTAGGGGTCCCTGACCCGCGGCCAGGCTCGCGCACGCCGTGGCAAATTCCGCGCGCTGGGTAATGACGTGAACGCTAACCACGCTCCCGTTTGTGAGCGTCGATACTGACGGCCTCAGCCGTGGGTGGAAGTCCGGCGAGCATGCACAGGAGGGTGGCCCAAGCGCGCACGTGGCCGGTCATGTCTTCGCCGTCCGGTGACCACGACGCTCGCAGTTCGATGTGGGCAGATTCGCCCTGATCTGCTAACTCTCCAAAGCCCTGGGACAGGACACGTGTCGCGGTTCCCGACGCGTTTGTGTACAGAGCATCGGAGGCGGCCAGGGCGTCGGTCAGCCACGACCAGGTCACCTCACTCAACATGGAGTCGAGGGCGATCTCGGCATCGAGCGGTGCCTGCGCAAAACAGACAATGCGAAACGCACCACCCCAGGCAGCGATCTGTTCGGGATCGTGCATCAAAATTAGTCGTCCGGTGCCGTGCAGCGACTCGCTGTTTCCTGAGGCCAGCACCTCGCCCGATATTGCCGCACTGTGGGGAGCGATACGGGTTGGCGAGGGAATCGTGTCAACCGAAACTTCCGCACGCACCTGAGCGGTGAGGAGCGATGAGGCGGCGCGCACAAACTCCGCTGGGGCGTCGGGTGCAATCTCTAAATCGCTCACGAGAAAAAACCTAGTGTGCGCTCAGGACTGCACCCTCGTGGCGCACCGCCAGACAGAGAAAATTGTTGTGGCGTCGTTGGACATCTTCGTGCTGATTGGCTTCCAGCAGGATGCGTCCGGCATGATGCCGTTGAGAGCTCGGC
>CAIOGW010000044.1 GCA_903857985.1 uncultured Microbacteriaceae bacterium | reverse complement strand
CCACCGACGTCGACGCGAGCCCTGAGGCTAGAAGAGCGATGCCAAAGAAAATGGCGATTGTCGACCCCAGTGCCACCGCAATGCTGGCGTAAGCCGTGAAGATATCGTCAATTCCCCCGGCGCTCTGAAGTCCGGCACCCACCACGAGGATGGCGATGTTCACGGCACCGGCTACGACGAGCGCGATTGTTACATCCCAGCGCGTGGCACGCATCACTTCGCGACGCTTGATTCCAGAAGCCACTTGGCCAAATCGGTCACGCGTCAACGCGGAGTGAGCATAGACGGCGTGGGGCATCACCGTTGCTCCCAAAATCGATGCGGCCAGCAGAACCGATGTCACGCCGTCGAACCCCGGAATCAAGCCCTTGGCCACAGCTCCCAGATCGGGTGGATTGACTACCACGCCGATGCTGAATCCCACCGCGATAACGATGAGCAGGCCGATAATGATGCGCTCGAAGATCTTGCCACCGGCGCGGCTGTGCAGGGCCAAGAGACCGAGCGACAGCCCACCTGTAATGAGGCCACCCCACACGAGCGGAATGCCGAAGAGCAGGTAGAGCGCAATAGCTCCGCCCAGAACCTCGGCGAGGTCGGTGGCCATGGCCACAAGTTCGGCTTGCACCCAAAAAGCACGACGCGCCCAGCGATTGCGAATCCGCTCACCAATGAGCTGCGGCAGGCTCTTGCCCGTGACAATGCCGAGTTTTGCCGACAGGTACTGCACAAGCCAGGCAATCAGGTTGCCCAGCACGACGACCCAGAGCAGCAAGAAACCAAACGTCGCACCGGCCGACATATTGCTCGCCACGTTTCCGGGGTCGAGATATGCCACGCCCGCAACCAGCCCCGGTCCGATGAGGGAAAGCAGGCGACGCATGAAATTAGCCTACTTGGGGAGGAACTTGTCGCGCGCGGGAGAGGTTCGCAGTAGCGTCGAGTCATGCGCATACTTATCGTGGGAGCCGGCGGCGTAGGCGACGCTGTAGCGAAGATTCTTGCTCGTCGCTCGTTCTGGGAGCTCACGGTTGTCACTGACTACGACCCGGCTCGAGCCGAACGCACCATCTCGTGGATCCGAGCGAGGCACGGAGACGAAGTAGCGGATCGATTTGTGGCCGATGCCATCGACGCATCAAGCGCAGACAGTGTGGCCGAGGTAGCTCGGCGTCACGGTGCCACGCACGTGATGAATGCGGTGGAGCCAAAGTTTGTGCCTACCGTCTTTGCAGGTGCGCTCGGCGCATCCGCCGACTACCTCGACATGGCGATGACGCTCTCCGAGCCGCATCCCACGGATCCGTATGAGCAGACACACGTAAAACTCGGTGACGCCCAGTTTGCCGCCGACGGCACGTGGAAGGCTGCCGGTCGTTTGGCACTCGTGGGCATGGGCGTTGAGCCCGGACTGTCGAACGTCTTTGCGCGCTATGCCGTCGACCACCTGTTCAGCAGCGTTCACGAACTCGGAACGCGTGACGGAGCAAACCTCGTCGTTGTTGACGACGAGGGCAACGAAATTTTCGCCCCGAGCTTTAGCATCTGGACCACGATTGAGGAGTGCCTCAATCCGCCCGTGATCTGGGAGAAGGACAGGGGCTGGTTTACCACCCCGCCCTTTAGCGAGCCAGAAGTCTTCGTGTTTCCGGAGGGCATTGGCCCGGTTGAGTGTGTGAACGTCGAGCACGAAGAGGTGCTCATGATGCCGCGCTGGCTCGATGCGCAGCGCGTGACGTTTAAGTACGGACTGGGCGAAGAATTCATCGGTGTACTCAAGACGCTGCACCAGTTGAACCTCGACTCAACAAGGCCCGTGCGCGTGCGCAGCGCTAATGGCCCGGTAGAGGTGGCCCCCCGCGATGTCGTGGCGGCAGCCCTGCCCGATCCGGCCTCGATTGGCCCCCGCATGCGTGGCAAGACCTGCGCCGGCATGTGGGTCACCGGAACCGGTATCGACGGCAATCCCCGCGAGGTGTATCTGTACCACGTGAGTGACAACGCGTGGACGATGGCCGAATACGAGAGTCAGTGCGTGGTGTGGCAGACGGCCCTCAACCCCGTGATCGCCCTTGAACTCTTGGCGGCGGGAACGTGGTCTGGAGCGGGCGTCTGCGGACCGGAGGTGTTCGATGCTCAGCCCTTCCTGGACCTGATGGCACGGACCGAAGCGGACGGCGGTTACGGCCAGCAGTGGGGCCTCGAGGAGCGCACGCCAGCGGGCAGTTAGCCCCGGCTAGTCTGGTGAGGTGATCATCGCCTACTGGATTGTTGCCGCACTTCTCGCGTTCGTCTACCTGTTCGCAGGTGGCACGAAAATCGTTCGGTCACGGGCTCATCTCGAGCAGAGCGGCATGAACTGGGCAGCCGGCGCCAACCCTGCGATCGTCAAACTTGTCGGAATGGTCGAAATTCTCGGGGCTCTCGGGCTCATCCTGCCGCCCCTTCTCGCCACTGCCGTGTTTCTGGCCCCTCTGGCGGCCATCGGGCTCGTGCTCGTGCAGGCTGTCGCTATCGGCGTGCACATGCAGATGCGCGATCTTAAGAGCCTGCCGATCAACTTGACTCTGCTGCTGCTGGCCTTCGTGGCCGCGTGGCTGGGTGTGCTCACGTTCCCACTTTCCTAGCACGAGATCTGTCCGTATCCCAAGGAAGCAAAATCCGTGAATCTCTACCTGCGTGTTGTGTGGCT
>CAIOGW010000043.1 GCA_903857985.1 uncultured Microbacteriaceae bacterium | reverse complement strand
GGGACAACTGCGGCAAATGTTTCGGGCACGGTTGATGGTGCGGATCAAGCCGGCCGGGTTCTCCCGATCCGGGCACCACAACTCCAAATCGGTTTGGCGGCACACCGCCGATTCCATCCAGTCGATGTCACCCATGTCAGAACGGGGCATCCGTGTCATCGCCGATGGTGGGTGCGGATCCCCACGGATCGTCTTTCGGTTTCGGTGCGGTCTTGCCGGTTTTCTGCGGCTTCGCGGTCGCCCACTTCAAGGAAGGGCCGACCTCCTGGGCGGTCACCTCGAACACGGATCGCTTCTCACCCGCATTGGTTTCGTAGGAACGTTGAGCAATCTCCCCGACCACAATCACCCGCTGGCCTTTGTCAAGGGATTCGGCCATGTTCTCGGCTGCGGCATCCCAAATGCTGCATCGGTAGAAAGAACTAGGGCCGTCTTTCCAGTCATTGCCGTCTTTCACCCGCTTGGAAACAGCCACGGTGAAGTTCGCAACAGCCTTCCCCTGCGGGGTGAACCGAAGCTCCGGGGCGTCGGTCAGGTTCCCGATGATCGTTATTTGGGTCACGATTTTCCTTCCATTGAGATGATTTTTTGGGTTTCTTCGCGCGCGTTGCTTACGCAAGATTTCTTCTCAAGGTGAGAAAAGATTCTTTCGTTAGTACGTCCGTTACGTTCGTGCATCTGCGGGTCGCAATGCGGTTGCATATGCGGTTCGCATTGCTCAGGCATTGCCGTGCCACCGCTTCATCGCAGCGTTGCGGGCATCGTCGGAACGCTTCTTCGCCGCCTCGTCACTGATCTGAAAATCAGACCAGCCGTTGATGGCCCAGCCGCCCATATCGGTGTGCCACAGACCGGCTTTCACCAGATCAGCGGCGTCACGTTTGGTGGCGTGGATGAAGGGGAGGCAGGTTTCTGGGAGGTATCCGTCTGTGCCGTGTTGGCCGGCGTAGGCCAGGCCGGTGATGTAGACGAACGCGGCCCGCCAACGGCCTTGCGCGGTCAGCTCGAGCACTTTCGGGTTGGAGGGGAATTGGGTGTCGAGGCGCACCCACGGGAGGCCCATCAGCTCTCCTCGCCGTATTCTTTGTAACGCTCAATCCGGTCTTGGATCGCGTCCCGCAGCGCCTGTCGGAACTCCTCAGACGTTTCCGCGTCCCACGCCTGCGGAGCCGTTGGCGCGAAAAACCCGGCACGCCGGCGGTCGTGAACACCCATTGACGCGAACGCAAGAGTGTTGGCCCAACTGGTAGAGGCGTAGCGCAGGAAACCGGTGGTGTCCCACGCCTGCCACGCCCCGTCCTGCTTACGAACCGACCACCGCTTCACCGGGCCTCCCACTCCTCTGTGAGGAGTTTGGTGACCATTGCGAGGATTTCCGGGTCCAGCTGGCGGCGCAAAGTCGCCACAATTGATGCCGCATTGTCGGTGCGGATCGTGGTTGTTGGGTGGACGATCTTGGCATCCAGGGCCGCAGCGCGAACAGATTTGTACTCACCGTTCCGCATCTTCTCGGCGATCTCAGGGTGATCACGGACGATCCTGCGAGTCAGATATTCGGCAGAAGTACCACCCCCACTGTCCCCACCCCTAACCGTGATATTATCACGGTTATCCTTGTCTCCCTTTGGTATTCGGCCACCAGCTTGTTGATCGTTGATGCGTTCACGTGGTGGTGCCGCATCGACGTGTTCCTGTGCTGTTGCACGCTTCCGGGTGAGGCTGGCTCCTTCCTCCGCAGATAGCTCGCCCCGGACTACCCTGTCAGCGGTTTGAAGGAACTCTTCATACGCGCCGTACACAGGAGCCAGCTCCTGATCGTAGAAATCCTCAAACGAGGCATACCGACGCCACGGCGCTGTTCGCCAGTCAAACTTTTCGCCGGCCGCGACGAGAAACTGTCCTTGCCAGATGTCTGGGCCTTTGTCCTTCAGTGATTGCAGCGCCTCGGCCATCGGGACGATGTGTTCCGCTTGGGCCTTGGTGACCGCCGTCAGCAACGCGACCTCGCGGGCGCCGGGGGACAAGTCCTTCGGCAGCACGCGGATCGACGTTCGCTGAACGGTGGACGCCTCAGTCGCCAGATGAATCACGTCGTATTTGTCTTCCGGGTTGCGGCTCATCCGAGATCACGCAGCCTGCTGTACGCCGGGATCAGACCCCAATCAACAAGCCTGCCGGTCGCCATGTCCTTGATCTTCTGGCGATACCTAACCTGGATAGCGACGTGGTACGGCCGCTTGTCCATCGGGCCGTCGTCCTTGGCTTCAACACCTTCCATGCCGAACAGCGCCTTCGCCGCTTGGTAGACAGCAGCTTTGACCCTGCCTATGTCGTTGGACGGCATGCCCACGTAATGCCCGTTATGTGGGTTGAATTCCCGAAGCAACTCCCCAGCCACCACTCCGATGACCTTGCTGAGCGGTTCGCTCTTCTCAATCTCCCGATAGTTGTGTTCGTTAATGTTCTTCAACGTCTTGGACACTGAATGAACGATCAGTTGGTCGGGTTCTGTCCTACTGAGCCGTTCCACGTACTCCGCCCGGAGGGCGGCGTAGCTGTCTTCCCACTTGACGAACCGGATGAGCGTGTCCGCGTCGTATGTTTCTTGAGGTTTCAGCTTCGCCACCACACCGACAGCGGAAACGTCGGCGCTTGTGCTGAAAGGAACCTCCATGTCACGAAACTCTTTATCCGTGATGAGTCGGTCGGCGTACTCGGTGGCCCGTTCGCGGCGTTTGCCATCGGCGGTCGGCTGCAGCCGGCACACGATCTTGTCCATCACCGCAGGGTCGGTGACGTCCACGCCCTGGTCGATAGCTTCACCCAGTCCAACACGGATGTTGATCTTGTCGGTGTTAGTGAATGGCGGTTCCGCAGTGTCGATGATGATGTCGCCTAACGGCAATGGTCGCCCATTGAGGATGTCATCCCATGTGTTGAACCCGGCCTCTGCCAACTGTTCGCGTTGTTCCATCACGAACTTGTGCGCTTCGGCGTATGCCTGCTGCTTCTGCTCAAGCAGGTCACTCAAGCAGACCACGGTGGTGGTGGTGAACTCGTCCTTACTCTCATCGTTAATCCAGTGAGACAGCTTCGCCGGCCAACGGATCGGCCTCCCAATGTTGAACTGGATCAACTCTGCCAAGCCGACGTTTGAGGTCGTATCCACCACGTACTTCAACGGCCAGTTGTTGATTCCCCTAATGCCGATCTTCGCCATCAACAGGATGCGAGCCGACTTCGCCGCTGCCTGACCATTGTTGTTGCGAGCCAACATGAAAGGGTGCTTGTACTTACCGCGCGCTTTCTCGCCCAGGCCAGCATTTTTGCCTTGATAGATGGATTCGACGTTCCATCCTTCGCCTTGCAGCTTCCCGTCGTCCTTCATGCGTTTCAGCACGGCAGGAAGATCCGCTTCAAGTGCTTTGATTTCATCAATCCGCTCCAGCCGGACAATGATGTGCGGCGAGTACCACTCATCGGGGTTTTCCCGTCGCATCCTGCGCTCAAGATTGTCGGCTTCCTGCACCACGCTGGTGATCGCCGCCATGAAAGCCACATGATCTCTGCCAACCCCGGAGCTGCTGTCAACTTCCTCGCGGTTAGCTCGGATGTAGGCTTCGTAGCCCGCGTACTCGGCGGCGGGGACTACGTCAGGGGCGAGTGCCTTCAAGCACTGGTCGCTCTCGCGTGCCCGAAGGTAATCGGCTACCGCGTCCTTGGTTATCAGCACGCAATCAGTAAGGAACTCCCCATCAGACATTGGTGATGCAGTCATCCAAAACTTCAGAGCGTGGGATGCGAGCCGGCACAGCCGCTTCACTTGATCGTTGGCGAAGTCACACTCGTCAATGACGATGGTGTCCCACATGGACAAGATTTGGCGCACTTCGTCTTCGGAGTGTGTTTCGCGCTTCGTTTTGCCGTCTTCCTCCCAAAGCGCCTGCGGGCACGTCACCGTGATGTCGGCGTTCATAGGCCCGCGAGCCAGCGATGCAAAACTTTTGGCAACGCTCACATCGGGTGGGCTGTTCGTTAAACCGAACTCAACGGGTTCTTCTGCTAGTTCTACGGCAGTGTGATCCCGCAATGTGGTGTCCGGGGTCAGCCACAACAATCGTGACACTCTCGGTAACGTCGGCTCATCTGGACGCGGCTCCCGCTTCTTCACTTCATGATTGATCCCGAACAGCACGCCCAGCGCGAGCATCGTTTTACCGATACCAGTAGCTCCTGGCAGCAGGGTCGTCGTGTGGATGAGGGCGTTACGACCGCTCTTCTTGTCGGGTTCGTTGAACAGAACATTTGCCAGCGGCTGGTCAACGAATTGGTCGTATCCCGCGATAAGTTGGATGTCGCGCAGTTGACGTGGAAAGAACTCGCGGTCAAACCATCCGGTTCGTCGCCAATACGCATCGGGTTCGACCGGCCTGCCGCGATTCCAGTCCAGGCAAGCGAGCCGCGCATTAGCAAAGCTGTCATCGCCACCATGAAACTTGCACTGACGGTGGTCAGTGTCCAAGTCGCTGTGACACGGCGCGAAGCCATTGTTTCGCCGGCACTCACCAACCTGAAAGCACTGCCGCTGATCCCGGTCAAGAATGAAAGACCATTCCTTGTCGCTCAGCCAAGACGGCTTGTTGGGAATGTTTTGATGCATGTAAATCACTACCTTCCATCAGGATTGGACGAACTCGGGATCACCCGGTCGCCACTGTTTTGTGTACTTTTTTCCTCGTCCCACCCGTAAGGCAGGGATGCTTGGACGCCGCCGTCGTGGTCGAACACAACCCACTCCGACCCATGCCGCAGAATCGGCACCGACATCGGATCAACCCGCTGCGGCACCAACCAGCCGCACTCCAACGCCTGCTGGCGGTTCGACTCCACCATCCGATGGCACGGCTCACAGATCGCCAAACCATTCGACGGCCAATTCGTTTCCGGCCGCCTGGTCGAACCCATGCCCCGCGGCCGGCGGTGATGGAACTGCTGAACCCTGCCGAAGAAACACAGTTCGCAGCCGCCCTTGGAGCGGGCC
>CAIOGW010000042.1 GCA_903857985.1 uncultured Microbacteriaceae bacterium | reverse complement strand
GTGGTCGGCGTTCGCCGCTTTGGCCCCTCACGAGAAGCGCGAGAGGCCGCTAAACCGTAACGCTGGCTCCTTGTTCGAGGCGCACGGCTCGGTTAATACCCGAGACGACCGCCTTCAGCGATGCTGTTGAGATGTCGGAGTCAATGCCGATACCCCAGAGTCGACGACCGTTGACGTTGAGTTCCACGTATGCCGCGGCCTGGGCGTCGCCGCCGGCCGCGAGCGTGTGCTCAACGTAATCAAAGAGCTCGACGGAAATACCCAAGTTATCCATGGTCTTGAGGAAAGCGTCAATCGGGCCGTTGCCCTCGGTGTCGCGAATGGAGATGTCGTCACCGTCGCGAAGCTTGACGCTCAGTTTGACGGTGCCCGAAAAATCACTCTCCGTCTTGCTTCCGGTGAGTTCGAACCGGCCCCACTTGTTTTTGGGGTCAGCGGACGGAAGGTACTCGTCCTGAAAAATCTGCCAGAGTTCGTCGCTCGTGACCTCGCCACCCTCGGCATCGGTGCGCGCCTGAACAACTCCCGAGAACTCGATCTGCAAGCGTCGCGGGAGGTCGAGGGCGTGATCTTTCTTGAGGAGATAGGCGACACCGCCCTTGCCCGACTGAGAGTTGACCCGAATCACGGCCTCGTAGGTGCGCCCGAGGTCGCGGGGGTCGATGGGCAGGTACGGCACGGCCCACTCGAGTTCGTCCACGTGCACGCCCCGCGATGCAGCATCCGCCTCCATAGCCTCGAAGCCCTTTTTGATCGCGTCCTGATGCGACCCACTAAAGGCCGTGTACACCAGGTCGCCCGCCCAGGGGCTGCGTTCGTGAACCTTCAACTGGTTGCAGTACTCGGCAGTGCGGCGAATTTCGTCGAGGTTACTGAAGTCAATCTGCGGGTCGATGCCCTGCGTGAACAGGTTGATTCCCAGGGCCACGAGGTCGACGTTTCCGGTACGCTCACCGTTGCCGAAGAGGCAACCCTCGATGCGGTCGGCTCCGGCCATGTACCCGAGTTCGGAGGCGGCGACAGCGGTACCGCGGTCGTTGTGCGGATGCAGCGAAACAATCACGTTCTCGCGGTTGTTCAGGTGACGGCACATCCACTCAATTGAGTCGGCGTAGACGTTGGGCGTGGCCATCTCCACAGTGGCCGGCAAATTGATGATGACCTTGCGATCGGGAGTGGGCTCAAACACGGCCAACACCTGATTGCAAATATCTGCCGCGAACTCGAGCTCGGTGCCGGTAAAGCTCTCGGGCGAGTACTCGTAGTAGACGGTCGTCTCGGGAACGGTTTTCTCGAATTCGCGACACAGTCGCGCGCCGTGCAGTGCGATGTCGATGATGCCCTGCTTGTCCTCGCGAAAAACAACGTCCCGCTGCAGGATGCTGGTGGAGTTGTAGAGGTGAACCACGGCCTGCTTGGCACCGCGAATCGATTCGTAGGTGCGCTCGATGAGGTGGTCGCGCGACTGGGTCAGCACCTGAATGGTGACATCGTCGGGAATGGCGTTCGTATCGATCAGTTCACGAACGAAGTCGAAATCCGTTTGGCTCGCCGAGGGAAATCCGACCTCGATCTCTTTGTAGCCCATGCGCACCAAAAGCTCGAACATGATGCGCTTGCGCTCGGGACTCATCGGATCGATGAGTGCCTGGTTGCCGTCACGAAGATCGACCGCGCACCAGCGCGGTGCCTTCTCAATGCGCTTCGTGGGCCACGTGCGATCGGTCAGATCAATACCGAGCGACTCGTGAAACGGCCGGTACTTGTGCACCGGCATCTGGCTGGGGGTCTGGTTGTTCTTCATAAGTCTCTCCTGGCGTCATGGGTGGTCGCCTAGCGCGAACTCCGCGACGAGGGAGGCTACTGAGATGCCTCGTCGCGGCGACTAAGAAGAAGGAGACCCAAACACATAACTCTAGGCTAACACCGCCGCGGCTTTCCGTCACGGTCTGGCTTGGCCGAAAGCGGAATTCCGGGCGAAGTCGCTGACCCCGCGGTGACGACGCGCGACACCACTAGAAGCCGAGGCGCTCCAGTTTCTTGGGGTCACGTTGCCAATCTTTGGCCACCTTGACGCGGATGCTCAAAAAGACGTGGCGGCCAAGGAGCTCCTCTATCGCTTGGCGAGAGATGACACCCGTGTCTTTCAGGCGCGATCCCCCGTGACCGATAATGATGGACTTCTGACTGTCGCGCTCGACAAAAATATTGGCGTAGATCTCGAGCAGATCCTTGTCTTCTCGCTCCACCATTTCGTCAATGGTGACCGCGAGCGAGTGTGGGAGTTCGTCCTGCACTGTCTCGAGAAGCGATTCACGAATGAGTTCCGAGATGCGTTTTTCGGTGTCGTCGTCGGTGGTGGTCTCCACGTCGTAAAGCGCGTGGCCTTCGGGGAGAAGGGCAATCAGTGTCGACGCGAGCTCGCTCATGTTTCCCGCGGTGAGCGCCGACACCGGAATGATCTCGGTCCAGTCGCGAAGTTCGGAGACTTCGAGAAGTCGGGCAGCAGTCTTCTCGCGCGAGGCGGCATCCGTCTTGGTCACAATGGCCACCTTGATGGCGCGCGGATACATCTCAAGCTGTTCAGAGATATAGCGATCGCCCTTGCCCACGGGTTCATCTGCGGGAAAGCACATGCCAATCACGTCGACATCACCGAGGGTTGACTTGGCCAGCGCATTGAGACGCTCCCCCAGGAGCGTGCGCGGGCGATGGATCCCCGGCGTATCGACAATGATGAGTTGGCCGTCGTCGTGGTTGACCATGCCCCGAATGGTGTGCCGCGTTGTCTGGGGCTTCGCCGACGTAATGGCCACCTTCTCGCCAACGAGCGCGTTCATCAGTGTTGACTTTCCCACGTTGGGGCGTCCAATAAACGAGACGAACCCGCTGCGAAAAATCGGCCGCTCGGCCTCGCGCTTGGCACTCTTAGACGGTCTCATTTTTCGCTTCCAAACGCTCGTCGTGCATCAAGCAACTCTTGATCGGGCCAAACGAGAATGTACGTCACGCGACCGCGGCGAGCCTCAACCCGATCGGCCTCAAGGTGCAGGCCGCTCACCACAACGTGGTCGCCCACCTCGGGAACGCGCTCGAGCTCTTTGGCCAGCAGGCCGCCGACCGAGTCGATCTCATCGTCGGTGATGTCAAGCCCAAAAAGTTCGCCCAGATCTTCAATGTTCATGCGAGCGGATACGCGGTACCGTCCGTCGGTCAAGGCAGTGGCCTCGGGGGCACCACGGTCAAACTCGTCGCGGATCTCACCCACCAGCTCTTCGAGGAGGTCTTCGAGCGTGACGAGTCCTGCAATGCCACCGTGCTCGTCCACCACAAAAGCGAGGTGGGTCGAACTCGCCTGCATGTCGCGCAGGGCGTCGTCGGCCTTCTTCAACTCCGGGATAAACACAGCTTCCCGCGCGAGCGAGCGCACAGACGCCCCGCGCGGCGCGGCCTTCTTGTCGAGGGAGATACGCGCGACGTCGCGCAGGTAGAGCACCCCCACAATGTCGTCCGTGTCGTCGCCAATCACGGGTATGCGCGAGAGTCCGCTGCTGAGAAACAGCGCGCCGGCCTCAGCGAGTGCCGTATCGGCCTCGACCGTGACCATGTCGATGCGCGGAACCATGACCTCGCGAACGTGTGTATCGCCCCAGTCAAAGATGGAATGAATGAGTTCGCGCTCGTCTTTCTCCAGCACGTCGTGGCGGGTAGCTTCATCGACCATGCTGAGCAGTTGCTCTTCACTCGCAAACGCGCTCGTTCCGGGACGCCCGGGTGTTACCCGATCGCCGAGAGCGACAAGGAGGTCGGCAAGCGGGCCCAGCACAATTCTGAGAAAGTGCACCACGGGTGCGGCAAAAGCCACAATGCCCTCAGGACGTGCACGACCCACACTGCGCGGACTCGAACCGGCGAGCACAAACGACGCTGCGGTCATGAGAATAATCGCCATGAGCAGGCCCGCCCAGAGTGGCAGGCTGCTCGTGAGGAAGGCCGCGGTTATCAACACGGCCACGATTGTCTCCGAGACGATGCGCGCAAACATTGCCACGTTACGATGAGCCCGGGGCTGAGTGGCCATGGCCTCGAGCGACCGACGTGAACGGTGCCGCATGGCAGCCGCGCGCAAATCGTCAACCGACATCACGCCCAGGGCGGATTCCACCGCTGCCATCAACCCGGCAAAGGCCATCAGAAGAACGCTTGCCACCACGGTGAGGAAGATGTTCACACTACGACTCTCGCGTCCGCTCCGCCAGGGCAAAACCGACCAAAATGTCGCGCTGCATGTCAAACATTTCTTTCTCCTCCGCCGGTTCGGCGTGGTCAAAGCCCAGAAGGTGCAACATGCCGTGAGCCAGGAGCATCAACAGTTCGTCTTGCAGCGAATGTCCCGCGGTCTCGGCTTGCGCCTCGGCTACCTCGGGGCACAGCACTACATCGCCCAGCAGGCCTGCCGGGGTGACGAAATCCTCGGTTCCCGGGCGCAGCTGGTCCATGGGAAAACTCAACACATCGGTGGGCCCGGGCTCGTCCAGCCAGCGCAGGTGAAGTTCTTCCATGGGGCCAACGCCGTAGAGCAAGATGTTGAGTTCGGCATCGGGGTGCACGCGCAAGGCATCGAGAGCATACGCCGCCATGCGATGCAGCGTGGTCTCATCGACTTGATAAGACGTCTCGTTGTTGATTTCGATGCTCATCGTTTGTTTCGCTCCCGCTTGGTCACTGCGCGCTCTTCGTAGACCGTGTAGGCATCGACGATGCGGCCAACGAGAGAGTGGCGCACCACATCTTCAGATCCCAGATATGCGAAATGGATGTCCGGGATGTCGTCGAGCACCTCTGTCACCGTGCGCAGTCCACTCGACGGCGTGGGCAGGTCGATCTGGGTGATGTCGCCGGTGATCACCATCTGCGACGAAAAACCGAGGCGCGTCAAAAACATTTTCATCTGTTCGGGGCTCGTATTTTGCGCCTCGTCGAGAATGATGAACGAATCGTTGAGCGTGCGGCCGCGCATATAAGCGAGCGGGGCCACCTCGATGCTGCCGACACTCATCAGCTTGGCGACGAGTTCAGGGTCGAGCATTTCATTCAACGCGTCGAAGAGCGGGCGTAGGTAGGGATCGATCTTGTCGGTGAGCGTGCCGGGCAGAAAACCCAGACGCTCCCCCGCCTCAACGGCCGGCCTGGTCAAGATGATGCGGTTGACCTCTTTGCGCTGCAGGGCAGCAACCGCCATGGCCATGGCCAGGTAGGTCTTTCCGGTTCCGGCCGGGCCAATGCCAAAGACAATCGTGTTCTCGCGAATGGCCTGCACGTAGCGCTGCTGCCCGGGTGTCTTTGCACGAATCGTCTTGCCACGCGATGACAGAATGACCTCGCCGATTCCGCCCTTATCTGCCGGAGCGCGGTTGGCGCCGCGCGTCACGTCACTTTCGGTGAGGTCAATGCCGTCACGCACCATCTGAACGAGTTCTGCAATCAGGTTCTGTGCTCGGTCAACCTCGGCGTCACCCGCGTTCGTCGCGTCTGAGGTGAGGGTAATTTCGTTTCCTCGAACGTGCACCGAAACCCGTGGGTACTCACGTTGAAGGCGCGTCATCAGGCGGTCCTGGGTACCGAGCAGGCGCACCATCTCGATGCCGGTGATCGTAACGGTTTGGGGCGTCACCGAGCTAGGCAAGCGATTCCTCCGTGAGCGCGCCCGCGAGCACGTGAGCGTGCACGTGGAAAACTGTTTGCCCCGCGCTCGCACCAGAGTTGAACACGAGTCGATATTCGCCGTTCGCGTGTTCACGCGCCAGTGTTGCTGCCGTGGCGACCATTTCGGCCAATAGCTGCGGGTCTCCGGCTGCGAGGTCCGTGACATTCGCGTATATCTCGGTTTTGGGCACGATCAGCAGGTGCAGCGCAGCCCGGGGAGCGATGTCGTGAAAGGCGATGAGTCGCTCGTTTTGCCACACCACCGAGGCGGGGATTTCGCCGGAGATAATTCGGCTGAAGATACTGGGCTCGCTCATTCTTCTATCGTAAGTCTTAGGGCCAGCGGCCAGACAGCGTCGAAGCGATGGCGAGCGCAACCGGACCGGCGGTGGAGGTGCGCAGCACGTTAGTACCCAGTTGCACAAAATGGGCGCCGGCAGCCACAAAAGCCTCACGTTCCTCGGCACTAAATCCGCCCTCCGGGCCAACAATAAAGACGGTCTGTAGTCCCGCGGTTGCACTCGGCGGTGACCAGTCAATGTCGTGCGGCGATACACCGGCAGCATCTAACACAACGAGCCGAGTGGCGGGAAGGGCAATCAGGTCATGGCTCGTCGCCATTGGGCGCACCTCCGGAACCCACGCCCGCAGGGACTGCTTTGATGCCTCCCGGGCGATCGATTGCCAGCGGGCGCGCCCCTTGGCCTCTTTTGCGGCATCCCAGCGACTCACGCTGCGAGCCGCGGCAAAGGGAATGATGGCGTCCACGCCGAGTTCAACGGCAGCCTCAACGGCGCGCTCGTCTCTATCGGTCTTGGCCAGCGCTTGGGCCAACACAAAGGCGTGAGCGGGCTCGCTCACCCGGTGCACGTCGGTGACCTCGAAGACTACGGAATCCTTGGCGACGTCGCTCACGACAACCGAAGCCGTAAGTCCGCGACCGTTGCCCAGGGTCACCCGTTCGCCGACACGAAGCCGCGAGACAGTGGCCGCATGGCGCCCTTCTGCCCCCGCCAACGTGACGAGGTCGCCCATGGCCAGCGTCGTGAGTGTTTCATCGATAAAAAAGTGAGCCATGCGGGTGTCGATGAGGCTTAGAGGAATCGGTCGCGAAGTTTGGCGAACAGACCTTGTTGGAATGACGCCAAAACCGGTGGCTGCGCTTTGCGCGCTTCGGCGAAGGCGGCCATCATCTGTTTTTCTTTGGCAGAGAGCTTGGTGGGGGTGAGTACGTGCAGGCCAACGCGCAGGTCGCCACGCCCGTTGCCGCGAAGTCGTCCGATGCCGCGATCCTTGAGCACGACGACATCAGCACTCTGCGCGCCGGGCTTGATATCAAGGGCCACCGGTCCGTCGAGAGCATCGAACGTAAAGGTCGTGCCGAGCACGGCATCTGTCATGGAGATGTCGACGGTGCACAGCAGGTCGTCTTTGAGCCGGCTGAACTTGTCGTTGTGCCGAACCGACATCTCGATGTAGAGGTCGCCGTGTGGACCGCCGGCTGGTCCCACCTCACCGCTTCCCGGCAGGTGCAGGCGCACCCCCGTGTCGACACCGGCAGGCACATCGAGGGTAACGGTGCGGCGCGCACGCACGCGCCCGTGACCCTGGCACGACGTGCAGGGTGTGGCGATGACCGTGCCGAATCCGCGACACGACCCGCACGGCGACTGGGTCATCACGTTGCCGAGCAGGGAACGCACCGTGCGGCTGATCATGCCGCCTCCGCCGCAGATGTCGCAGGTGACGGGCGCCGTGCCGGGCTGACAGCAGGATCCGCCACAGGTCTCGCACAGGGCGGCCGTATCGAACTCAATCTCCTTCTCAACGCCTGCGATCACATCGGCGAGGTCAACTTCGACACGCAACAGCGCGTCTTGCCCGCGCTCACTTCGCGATCGGGGGCCGCGCGCCGATTGGCCGCCACCAAAAAAGGTCGAGAAGATGTCGCCAAAGTCGGCGAAACCGCCGCCGCCGCCGCCGAATCCGCCGCTGTCACCGCCACGGTCGTAGTTGTCGCGCGACACCGGGTCACTCAGAACCTCGTAAGCGTGCGTTACCAGTTTGAAGCGTTCCTGAGCTGCTTCGTCAGGGTTCACGTCAGGGTGAAGTTGACGTGCCAGGCGACGGTAGGCCTTTTTGAGGTCTTCGCTCGAGGCGTCACGCGAAACGCCCAATACTTCGTAGTGATCTGCCACCGAGATTCTTTTCTGTGTCGTTGAGCTTTTGGCCGGGTTATGCGTCGAGGATTCGCGAGAGGTAATTGGCTACCGCGCGAACTGCCGCCATGTTTCCGGAATAGTCCATGCGGGTGGGCCCAATCAGGCCGACTTGCGACATCTCTCCAGAACTCGAATAGCCACCGGCCACCAGGCTCGCCTCGCGGAAATCTTGTGATTCGTGCTCGGCGCCAATGCTGACGGAAACATCCGACGCCTCGTGACCCATCTCGGTCAAGAGTTTGAGAACCGTGACCTGTTCCTCAATGGCATCAAGGAGAGGATAGATACTGCCCTGAAAATCGTTCTCGGTGCGCACGAGGTTTCCAGCACCGGCCATAACGAGACGCTGTTGGCGATTGGCCGCCACCTGGTCGGCCAAGGCGTTCACGAGGCGTGCCGATGCCTCCGTGAGTGTCGGAGCAACGGCGGGGGCCGCTGCGAGCGCGTCGGCAATCTCGCTGAGTTGCCGCCCGGCAACAGCCGTATTGATACGAGATCGAAGTTGGGTGATCTCCTCTTCTGAGAGATCGCGCTCGGTTTCTACCATGCGCTGTTCGACCCGACCGTTGTCGGTAATCAGCACGCTCATGAGTCGCGAGTTTCCCATGGCAACAAGTTCCACATGCTTGACCCGTGCACCGCTGAGCGACGGATACTCAACCACGGCGACCTGATTGGTCAGTTGAGCAAGGAGACGAACGGTGTGCGCGAGGAGGGCATCGATGTCATCGGACTCGTTGAGCACACGTTCGATGGCGAGGCGCTGGGCGCCGCTGAGCGTTTTGACATCCGAGAGGTTGTCGACGAAGACGCGGTAGCCCTTATCCGTGGGAATGCGACCGCTCGACGTGTGCGGAGCGGTAATGAGGAGTTCGTCTTCGAGCAGCGACATGTCGTTGCGGATTGTTGCCGCCGATACGCCGAAAGCGTGCCGATCGGCAATGGACTTTGACCCCACCGGTTCGCGCGATGATACGTAGTCCTGAACAATGACGCGTAACACGTCAAGCCCACGTTGAGAAACCATGCCGACTCACCCGCTTTCGCCTCTCAGTGGAGTGCCACTGGCACTCGTTGCGCCTGAGTGCCAATATTACCGGGTTGCGCCTGGGGAAACATTTGCTTGCCGTCACGGCAAAAGAGGACTATAAGTTGAGTGCCCACAACAAACCGACAACTCGAAAGGTATGGCATGTCGAACGCACAACCCAAACTCTCAAAAGTCGAGGAGCAGAACTTTACTTCCCTGGGAAACATCTTGGGGATTCTGATTGGCTTTATCTCGCCGCTCATTTTTTGGCTGATCTACAAAGATCGCAGCAAGTTTCTTGACGCAAACTTGAAGAGCGCGCTCAACTTTCAGTTGACCATGATCGTCGCCTGGATTGCTGCGGGAATCCTCTCGGCCGTCACCTTCGGAATTTTGACGATTCTGTACCTGCTCATCGCCGTGCTCATTCTGATTTTCTGCATCTTGGCGTTCGTCAAGACCCGGAACGGCGAGAACTACACCTACCCGCTGTCCATTCCGTTCATCAAGTAGTGGGGCAATCGCTAGCCCTCTCGGGCGAGGCGACGAACAACCTCATCGGCACGCAGCCGTCCGGCTCGCGTCAACACCAGTTGACCGGATCGGGCGGCTTCGTCGTTCAGTAGACCCGCCGTCACGAGCGCGGCGACCTCAGCTTTATCCGCGTCTCCCGCTGCCACGCCGTCGCTCACTCTCAAACCGAGCATGAGCCGTTCGAGCTCACGCTCGGCAGCCATGGGTACCTCATACCCGACCGCAGGGCTCAGGTCAGAGCTGAGCAGGCGCTCATACTCTGCCGGATGCTTGACGTTCCACCACCGGGCACCGGCAACGTGTGAGTGCGCACCCGGCCCGAAGCCCCACCAATCGTGATTTCGCCAGTAGGCAAGATTGTGTTGCGACCGGTGTTGCGGGGTGCTCGACCAGTTGCTGATTTCGTACCACGACAGACCGGCCGCGGAAAAGACGTCGTCTGCCATCTCGTACATATCCGCGTGCAGGTCGTCGTCGATGGGAGGAACCTCGCCACGCCGGATGCGCCGCTCGAGCGCGGTGCCCTCCTCAACGATGAGTGCGTAGGCCGAAACGTGATCGATGCCCCAGCCGACAGCAGACTCGAGGGAGTGACGCCAATCGGCGAGCGACTCGCCCGGAGTGCCGTAAATGAGGTCGATGCTCACGTCGAGTCCGGCGGCACGCGCCTGAGAAATGACGTCCCCCACCCGTTCCGGATCGTGCGTGCGGTCGAGCGTGGCGAGTACGTGTGGCACTACCGACTGCACGCCAAAGCTCACCCGCGTGAAGCCACCGGCCGCCAGGGCATCGAGGTACTCGCCATCAACCGAGTCAGGGTTTGCCTCGGTGGTCACCTCGGCGCCCGACGCGATTCCCCACGCGTCGTTTAATCGGGAGCGCACAGCCACAAGATCGCTGGCGGGCAGAAGTGTGGGTGTTCCCCCGCCAAAAAAGACGGTGTCCAGCGCTCGGCCCTCGCCGGCTACAGACATCACGCGCTGAGCTAGCTCGATTTCGCGGCCCACCACCTCGACGTACGACTCGCGTCGAGAACCACGCAGTTCATCACTCGTATAGGTGTTGAAGTCGCAGTAGCCGCACCGAACGCGACAGTAGGGAACGTGAACGTATGCCGAAAACGGCGTGTGGAAGCTCGGTGCGATTCCCGGCGGCAGGCTACCGTCGGGAGCGGGTGGCAGACCCGGGGGAAGCGCACCGGCCACTAGTTTGCCGTTGCGTCGAGATCGCGGGGTGGGCCCGAGTCGCCAGATTCGGCATGGCGGATCTCGGCGTCTTCTTCGGCCACCGCGTCGCGGGCGTGAGCCACGCGTGCCGGGTTGAGCCCTCGAGCGATTCGACCGCGAACGCGAGTAAGGATAAGGAGAACGAGGGGGAACAGCAGGCGTGACATTCGCGACGAGCCGGGAGCGACAACCTGAATAACCCGCGACCAGACGGTGTCGTCGTCGCGATATTCGATGCCAATCAGGAACTCGCCCACAAAGGGCTCCTTGTCGAGCGTGCCCAGAGAAACCGAGACAACATTGAGTTCGCGCGTCACGGCGACCACCCGAAAATGGCGTTCGCGTCGCTTGCCCGTGCGGCCCCACAGCAGGGTAACCACGTCGCCGGGCGTGATGAAGCCTCGGCCATCCGCGGCGTACACGGCTTCGCCCGTTGTCGTGTTGGTGTGAAAGGCCGTGGCGCCGGCGCCGGCGTAGCCCCCCTCGGTCGAGTGCTCAACGTGTTCGAGGCGAAATCCCGCCGCGTCGATCATGCGCCACGACAGGAGGTTCTCCTCGCACCACTCAAAGCGCTGTTCGCCACTGCCGATGTGCC
>CAIOGW010000041.1 GCA_903857985.1 uncultured Microbacteriaceae bacterium | reverse complement strand
GCCACCCCCACGCAGATGCACCACGAGCAGACCCTGCAGGCCATTCGCGCGCACAAGCACGTTCAGGTTGAGATTCCCATGGCCGACAACCTTGCCGGCGTGACCGAAATCGTTGAGGCGCAGCGTGCCGAAGGCGTGATTGCCATGGCTGGCCATACCCGCCGGTTCAACCCGTCACACCAGTACGTGCACAACCTGATTGTGAAAGACGAATTCCACATTCAGCAGATGGATGTGCAGACCTACTTCTTCCGTCGCACCAACATGAACGCCCTGGGGCAGCCGCGCTCCTGGACCGACCACCTGCTGTGGCACCACGCGGCGCACACGGTTGACCTGTTCATGTACCAGACCGGTGAGCAGGTGGTGAAGGCCAATGCGATTCAAGGCCCCAAGCACCCCGAGCTTGGCATCGCCATGGACATGTCGATTCAACTGCAGACCGCCACAGCTAAGATTTGCACCCTGTCGCTGTCGTTCAACAATGACGGCCCACTCGGCACCTTCTTCCGCTACATCGGCGACACGGCAACGTACATCGCGCGCTATGACGATCTGGTGACAGGTAAAGAAGAGCCCATCGATGTCTCGAAGGTTGATGTCTCGATGAACGGCATCGAGCTTCAGGATCGCGAGTTTGTGGCGGCGATTCGCGAGGGTCGCGAGCCGAATGCGAGCGTTGCTTCTGTGCTGCCCGCCTACATCGTGCTCGACCAGCTCCAGCAGCAGCTCGACTACTAACCGCGCCGCAGGACCCTACTTGTTGGCGTGGGGCACTTTGATCGAGTGGTACACCTTGTTGTAAACCAACTGCGTGGGCGGAACGAACAGGCTGTGGTAGTCGGCCTCCTCGAGCATCTCCACGATGTCGAGCATCTCAATTTCGCGACGTTTGGCGTTCTTCACGGTTTCCTCGAGATAGGCCGTTGCGGTGTCACGCGTCATGGCGTCGAACGTGCGCAGCATCTCATCGTGGGCCCAGTCTTCGAGCCCCATGGCCTCGGCGGCCCACATGTAATCGATCACGCCACCCGCCAAGACCTTCGACAGCAAGCTGCGCGTGAGGTTCCGGGCGGCGGCTTGGCCAACCACCTCCGAAACCAGTTCGAAGGTGAGGCCGAAGGGTGCGAGTCGGTCAATCAGGGCGTGGGCAGCAGGGCCAGCCACGGCGATGACGCTGTCGCCATCGGTGTGAGAAACGGGAGCCATCTGCGCGGCATCAACAAAAGCGTTCGGGGCAAAGTGCTCGGCCAGTTTGCGCTTGAGTGCGGGGGTTGCCGTGTTGAGGTCGGCGAAGATTGCGCCCGGCGGCAAGAGCGCTGAAGCGCGCTCGGCGGCGCGCAGTGCCGCCGAGGAGCTGTTGAGCGACAGCACCACATCGGCGCCCGCAACCGCCTCAGCAATCGTTTCAGCCACGGGCAGTGACGACTCGGGCAGGGGGCTGAGGTCGAAGCCGATCACATCGGCACCGGCAGCGCCCAGTACGTTTGCCATCAGTGACGCGGCGTCACCGGGACCAATCACGGCGATGCGAATGTTGCGGGTCACGGAAGCGTCCTAGCGTCTGTAAGGGAGATCAGGCTTCCAAAGTAGCAAAGTCGTGTCGTGCCGGGGCTGAGGGCGCGAGAGAATGGACGAGCACGAGAACTCCCGAGCAGAGGAAGCACACCATGACCGTTCCCCGTCTTGCCGGCACGACTGAACTCGATCCGACCTCATTTGGCGGGCGCGACAACGTCCTCATCTTGGGTCCGTCTCTCGGAACGGCCGCACCCCTGTGGGACGACGCCCTTCCGGCACTCAGCGCCAACTATGCGCTGGTGCGCTGGGATCTCCCCGGTCACGGTAAGTCCGAGCCGACGAACGAGCCCTTCACCATGGCTGAACTCGCCCAAGGCGTCATCGACCTCGCTGACGCGTTTGGCATCGAGACCTTTGACTACGCGGGTGTGTCGATCGGTGGGGCTGTGGCACTTCAGTTGGCCCTCGATTTTCCCGACCGGGTGAAGCACTCGGCCGTGGTGTGTTCGGCCGCCAAGCTGGGGGAGATGGCCCACTGGCAGGAGCGCGCCGACAACGTTCGCGCTCAGGGCACGGCCATCCTCGTAGATTCCCAACGTCCCCGCTGGTTCACCGACGCCTACGTGGCCGCGAACTCAGCCAAGGTCGATGCCCTGTTCGACCTGTTGCGCGGTGCCGACCCCGAGAGCTACGCGCGGGCGTGTGAGGCTATTGGAGCGTTCGACGTGCGCGACCGTCTGCCCTCCGTTGACGTGCCGCTGCTCGTGATCTCGGGCGAACTCGACCCGGCGGCCACGCCCGAGCAAGGCGCCTTCATTGCTGAGCAGGTGCCCGGGGCACGCTTGGTGGTCGTTCCCGGCGTTGCACACATGGCCGTGGTTGAAGATCACGCCGCGGTGACGTCGTCTCTGCGGGAATTCTTCACGGCTTAGGCGTCGTGTCGCCGGGGTTGTTGCCCCGGAACAGGTCCTACGGGTGCGCGAATATTCGCTAACGTGGACTCACCCGCCGCATTCGTGTCGGCGACGAAAGGTTGTGCCGTGTACTTGAAAAGCCTGACACTCAAGGGCTTCAAGTCGTTCGCGCAACCCACAACTTTTGCATTCGAAAAGGGCGTCACCTGTGTCGTGGGCCCCAACGGTTCGGGCAAGTCCAATGTGGTCGCCGCCCTCGCCTGGGTGATGGGCGAGCAAGGCGCCAAGACGCTGCGCGGCGGAAAGATGGAAGACGTCATCTTCGCCGGAACAGCCACCCGAGGCCCTCTCGGTCGCGCCGAGGTATCCCTCACGATTGATAACTCCGACGGCGCGCTGCCGATCGCGTATACCGAAGTCACCATTAGCAGAACGCTGTTCCGCAACGGAACGAGCGAGTACGCCATCAACGGTGAAACGTGTCGCCTGCTCGACCTGCAGGAGTTGCTGAGTGACTCCGGTCTCGGTCGTGAGATGCACGTGATTGTGGGCCAGGGTCGCCTCGAGAGCGTTCTGCAGGCCAGCCCCGAAGACCGCCGCGGATTTATTGAAGAAGCTGCCGGAATTCTCAAGCACCGCCGCCGCAAAGAGAAGACGGTGCGCAAGCTCGAGGCTATGCAGGCCAACCTCACCCGACTGTCTGACCTGGCGGGCGAGGTGCGACGCCAGCTCAAGCCGTTGGGCGCCCAGGCCGATATCGCTCGCGAAGCGGTTCAGATTCAGGCCGAGGTACGGGATGCCCGGGCCCGCCTGCTGGCCGACGACGTGGTCACCCTGCGCACCGCACTCGACGGATTCAACCGGTCTGAGTCTGAGCGCCACAGTGAGCGCATCGTGCTTCAGGAGCAGTTGGAGCGCGTCTCCCTGCGCGTTCGACGCCTCGAGGCAGAGGCCTCGACCGACGCGGTGGATGAGGCTCGGCGCACGTTGTTCGCTCTCGAGTCAGTGCAGGAGCGCTTGCGTGGTCTCTTTACTCTCGCCAACCAGCGTTTGTCTCTCTTCAGCGCAGATGCCGATCAAACGCCGTTGGGTTCGGGAGTGACACAGTCGATGGTGAACGACGCCGCCACCGAAGCCACCGCGCTCGCAGCGGCGAGTGTTGCCGCTGAAGCGGCCTGGCAGGAGACGCAGCAGTTGACCGCTCAGGCGCGCTCGGTTCTCGAGGCCGCCGAGGTGGAGCTCAACGAGATGGGCGCTCTCATCTCGCGCGCCGAACTCGATGTTGCCGCCCTCCGCGGAGCGCGTGACGCCGCGCAGTCGTCGTTGGATGCGGTCACCAGCGAGCAACAGCGTGCCGCCGACGCGTTGGCCGGCGCTCAGGACCGTCGCGCGATGGCCGAAGAATTGCTCGCATCTCTTGAGGGAACCCAAACCGCAGCCGGAAACGCCGAAACTCTGGGAACTGCTTACACGGATGCCGAGGCGTCGGTCGTTGCCACCGAAGCCGCTGTCGACGAACTCCGTGAACGCGTGCACGGTCTGGAGCGTGAGGCTGAGGCCCTGACCGCCCGCATGTCTGCTCTCGCCCTCGCCATGGAACACGAAGACGGATCGGCTGAACTCATCGCCGCAAAACTTTCGGGCATCGCCGGCCTCGTCGCCGAGCATGTATCCATTGAACCGGGGTGCGAGACCGCGATCGCCGCAGCGCTGGGCGGTCTGTCCGACGCCGTGCTCGCCGACTCCCTCGACGCGGCCGTCGATGCTCTCGGTGCTGCCGAAGCGGGCAACATGGGCCGGGTCAACATCGTCGTGGGTTCGGCCGCCACGCGCACCGCGGACCTGCCCATCGCGCCGGGCGTGGTGACGGCCGCCTCGGTGGTGAGAGGCCCCTCGGGAGTGCTCGGACTTCTTGCCGAGACGGTCATCGCCGACGACCTTGATGCTGCCCGTGCGGCCTGGAAAAAGACGTACGCCGGGCTTGAACGAAACGTCACCATCATCACGCGTGCGGGCGAGGTTCTCACCCGCTTCGTACTCTCGGGTGGAAGTGGAGCAACACGTAGCCGCATCGAGCTCGTCGCTGAGCGCGATGCCGCCGGCGCGGCCCTAGAGAATACCTCGAGCAATACCGGTGCCGCCCGGCTCGAGCTCGCCGACCGCCGCGCCGCCGCTCAAGTAGCCAAGGAGCGCTCGGTGGCAGCCCTCGCTGCCCTGCGCGATTACGACGCTCAACTAGCGGCGAGATCCGAGGAGTTTAACCGCGCCAAGGCCCAGGCTGAATCGGCCGTCGCCGAGGTGGCGCGTCTCACGCAAGCCTTGACCGCAACCACCGAACAGGTGTCACAGGCCGCCGCGGAACGTGAGCGCAGCCTGCAAGAACTGGCGCAGAAGGAATCTGCGTCCCTCCCGGTTGCTGACTACGGCGTGCGCGAGCGTGCTCTGGCGGCTTTTGAAGCCCAGCGCGAGCGTGAGGTTCAGGCAAGACTCGCACTTGAGACAGCACGTGAGCGTGTGCGTGCCGAGGAACTTCGCGTCGAGGGCCTGCGCAGTCAGCTCGAGACCGATCGCCAGGCCGCCGAGGAGTCGGCACGCCGTGCCGTGGAGCGCAAGCGCCAGGTGGCCGTGGCCAACGGCGTCGTAGCCGACCTGCCGCCCGTGCTCGACTCGGTCGACCGCTCGGTGAGCGAGGCCCGCGTGGTCTTGCAGCAGCGCGAAACCGAACGCCTGGCCTCCACGGCGGAACTCACCGAGCTGCGAGCCGAAGAGGTGACCCTGCGCGAGAAACTGACCGGCATCACCGAGAGTGTGCACGGCCTCGAGCTGCAGATCTACGAGAAGAAGCTCCAGGTCTCGACGCTCGTGGAGCGCGCCGCCACCGAACTCGGTCTCGTTGAAGACGTGCTCGTTGCCGAATACGGCCCCGAACAACTCATCCCCACGGGGGAAGCGCCCGGCGAGGAAATTTCAGAGGATGCCGCGTCAAGCGACGCCGCTCCGAATACTGCCGGGGTTCCGTTTGTGCGTGCCGAGCAGGAGCGCCGTCTCGAGAAGGCGGACCGCAAGCTCTCGGCGCTCGGTCGGGTCAACCCGCTCGCCCTCGAGGAGTTTGCTGCGCTCGAGGCCCGCCACCAGTTCCTGACCGAGCAGCTGACAGACCTCACCAATACCCGACGCGATCTGCTGAGCATTATCGACGAGGTGGATGCCACGATGCAGACCATCTTCGAGGCCGCCTTCGAAGACACCCGCAGGGCGTTCAACGAGGTGTTGCCCGTTCTGTTCCCCGGTGGATCGGGCACTATGGCCCTCACCACGGCAGACGACCTCCTCGCGTCGGGCGTCGAGGTGACGGTTAAGCCGGCGGGCAAGAAGATTGAACGTCTCAGCCTGCTCTCCGGCGGCGAGAAGTCTCTGGCGGCCGTGGCCTTCCTGATGGCCATCTTCAAGGCCCGGCCCAGCCCGTTCTACATTCTCGACGAGGTCGAGGCCGCCCTCGACGATGCCAACCTCGGTCGTCTGCTCACCACGTTTGAAGACCTGCGCACGTCCAGCCAGCTCATCATCATCACTCACCAGAAGCGCACAATGGAGATCGCCGATGCGCTGTACGGCGTTTCGATGCGCCAAGACGGGGTCTCGGCCGTCGTCGGCCAGCGCGTGGCACAGGCCGAAGCGTCCTAACCGGGCGTTGCGGTCGTAAGCGAATAACCTTGAGCCATGGCTGACAAGAAGAGTTGGGGACTCGGCTCGAAGCTGCGTGGCATGTTTTCGCGCACGTTTGTGCTGAGTGACGACACGTGGGATGACCTCGAGAGCACCCTGCTCGCCGCCGACTTTGGGCCGGACGTGACCGACGAACTTATCGACGCCGTGCGGGCCAGTGTGGCAAAGATTCCGCCCCTCGATGAGAACGACTTTCTGCGCCTGCTGCGCGAGGTGCTCGAAGAGCGACTCAGCCGCTTTGATACAACGCTCAACCTCAAAGACCGTCCGGCCGTCGTGCTGGTGGTCGGCGTGAACGGTGTGGGCAAGACAACGACAATCGGCAAGCTCGCGAAGTTCATTTCGACCGCAGGTCGTTCGGTGGTTCTTGGCGCTGCCGACACCTTCCGCGCGGCCGCGGTTGATCAGCTGGGCACGTGGGCCGAACGTGCCGAGGTTCAGATCGTTCGCCCGCAGCAGGAGGGGCAGGATCCCTCGAGCGTCGCCTACCAAACCGTTGAGTTTGCGGTGGCCAACGGCATTGACGTGGCGATCGTCGACACGGCCGGCCGACTGCAAACCAAGAGTGGCCTCATGGACGAGCTCGGCAAGATTCGTCGCGTGATCGAGAAGCAGTCGCCCATTGCGGAGGTGTTGCTCGTTCTCGACGCGACCACGGGGCAAAACGGTCTGGTGCAGGCCGAGGCATTTCTGGAGCACGCCGGTGTGACGGGCTTGGTCCTCACCAAACTCGACGGCTCTGCCAAGGGCGGATTCGTGCTCGCCGTGCAGGAGCGCACGGGCATCCCAGTCAAGTTGGTGGGCAGTGGCGAAGGCATTGGCGACCTCTCGGGCTTCAGTCCGGTCGGCTTTGCTGCCGCGCTCGTTGAGTAGGCTGGTCAACGATATGGCAACGTTCGGAACACTATCTTCGCGTCTCACCGACGCCCTCAAAGGCCTGCGCGGCAAGGGCAAGCTCACCGAAGCGGATGTCGACGGCACCCTGCGCGAGATTCGCCGCGCCATGCTCGATGCCGATGTGTCGCTCAACGTCGTCAAGTCGTTCCAGAACGCGGTTCGTGAACGGGCGCTGAGCGACGAAATCAGCAAGGCGCTCAACCCGGCTCAGCAGGTCGTTCAGATTGTCAACGACGAGCTGGTGACGATTCTCGGTGGACAGCAGCGCCGTATTGAATTTGCCAAGAAGCCGCCCACGGTGATCATGCTCGCGGGCCTGCAGGGTTCGGGTAAGACCACCCTTGCTGGCAAACTCGCCAAGTGGCTGGCCAAAGAGAAGCACACGCCGCTCTTGGTCGCGTGTGACCTCCAGCGCCCGAATGCCGTAACCCAACTTGAGGTGGTGGCCGGCAACGCCGGTGTTGCCATCTACGCCCCCGAGCCCGGTAACGGTAAGGGCAACCCGGTCAAGGTAGCCAAGGATTCGATTAAGTACGCCACCGACAAGCTCTACGACGTGGTGATCATTGACACCGCCGGTCGTTTGGGCGTCGACGCCGAACTCATGAAGGAAGCCGCCGAGATTCGCAAGGCCACCTCGCCCGACGAGGTGCTCTTCGTGATTGACGCCATGATCGGCCAGGACGCCGTGGCAACAGCAGAGGCTTTCCAGAAGGGCGTTGACTTCACGGGCGTCGTGCTCACCAAGCTCGACGGTGACGCCCGCGGTGGTGCGGCCCTCTCGGTAGTTTCGGCGACCGAACGCCCCATCATGTTTGCGTCCACCGGAGAATCTCTCGACGACTTTGAGCCGTTCCACCCCGATCGCATGGCCAGCCGTATCCTCGACTTGGGCGACATCCTCACGCTGATCGAGCAGGCACAGCAGACTTTCGATTCGGCCGAGTCGGCCAAGGTTGCCGAGAAGATCGCCACCGAGACGTTCACCCTCGAAGACTTTCTCGAGCAGATGCAGCAGCTCAAGAACATGGGCTCCATCAAGAAAATGATGAGCATGCTCCCGGGCTCTGGCCAAATGAAGGCGCAGCTCGACAACTTTGACGAGAGCGAGATTACCCGCACCGAGGCGATTATTCGTTCGATGACGCCCGCCGAGCGACGCAACGCTCGTCTGCTCAACGGCTCCCGCCGACTGCGCATTGCCAACGGTTCCGGTGTCACCGTTACCGACGTCAATTCACTGGTCAATCGTTTTGAGCAAGCAGCCAAAATGATGAAGTCCGTTGCTCAAGGTAAGGTTCCCCAGGTGCCCGGTATGGGGCCTATTCCCGGTGGCATTGGTGGCGCGCGTCCCAAGCCTTCGAAAAAGAAGTCCTCTAAGTCGGGAAATCCGGCCAAACGGGCCGCCGAGAACGCGGCACTCGGGCAGCGAACAACCAGTGGATCCGGAGCTGGATTTGGCCTGGGCGCTGCTCTCGAAAACCCGGGTGGCGTAGGCGAGATGAGTGCCGAAGAGCTTGCCGACATGCAGAAACTTCTCGGCGGCCGCTAACCCACGATTGGCGTCTTCTCGCGGTTTCTGGCACTATAGAGAACGCGTGTTTTGCTGGTTTCCGACCCTCTATCAGAAGCCAATCAAAACCCTTATCGAGCTTCGTCTGAGTGTCCCCACGCCCACGACTTCTCAGTTCACCCCGTCTTTCCACATTCAGGAGAATTGTGTCTGTAAAGATTCGTTTGAAGCGCATGGGCAAAATCCGCGCGCCGCACTACCGCATCGTTGTTGCCGACTCGCGCACCAAGCGCGACGGTCGTGTGATCGAAGAAATCGGTCGCTACGTTCCCACCACCGACCCGTCGGTGATCGAGGTCAAGTCTGACCGCGCTCAGTACTGGCTCAGCGTTGGTGCTCAGCCTACCGAGCAGGTCACCGCGCTTCTCAAGCTCACGGGCGACTGGGGCATTTTCAAGGGTGACAAAGACGCCAAGAACACCGTCAAGCTTGCCGAGCCCAAGGTTCCGTTCCAGATGGACGCCAAGAAGAAGCCCGTACTTCGCCCCAAGGCAGAGAAGGTCGTCAAGGCTGAGGTTGCTGCTGAGGTTGCTTCCGAGGTAACCGCTGAAGTTGCCGCCGATGAGATTGATGGTAACGCCGAAGTTGCTGCCGAGGCGACAAGTGACATTGTGGCTGAGGTCCAAGAGGCGGCGGCTGAAGAAGCGCCCGTTGAGGCGGCGGCTGAAGAAGCTGTTGCTGAAGAGGTTGCGGCTGAAGAGGCTGCACCCGATGCTGCCGAAGAAGCGCCCGCAGAAAAGCCCGCAGAGTAGTTCGAACCATGCTTGCTGATGCCCTCGCGCACGTTGTCAAGGCGATCGTTGATCACCCCGACGACGTGCGTGTGGTGTCCAGCCAGACAAACCGCGGCGACCTCCTTGAAATCCATGTGCACCCCGAAGACTTGGGTCGCGTAATCGGTCGATCGGGTCGTACCGCTAAGTCAATCCGCACCGTGGTGAACGCGCTTTCCGACGGTCGTTCCGTTCGTGTCGACGTCGTCGACACCGACGCCTAAGGTGTCTGCAGAGCACCGCTCGCAGTTGCGGGTCGGTCGCCTCACCAAAGCGCACGGCCTCAAGGGCGCACTCAAGATTGAGCTGTATACCGACGAGCCCGACAAACGCTTCGTCCCCGGGGCCACGTTTAGCCTTCAGGTTCCCGAAGAGTCGCCGTGGCACGGCAAGCCGCTCACGCTGACGGAACTGCGCTGGTACAACGGCACCGCTGTGGGGTTCTTTGTTGATGTCGAAGACCGCAGTCAGGCCGAAACTCTGGCCCGTGCGATTCTCTGGATCGACGTCGACACCGAACTGAGTCCCGATGAACCCGACGCCTGGTATGACCACCAGCTCGTTGGCCTTACGGTCGTTCGTGACGGCAAACCTGTGGGCACGGTCTCGCGCGTCGATCATTTTCCCGCGCAAGACCTGCTCGTGGTGGCCACAGATAATGGCGAGGTGATGGTGCCCTTCGTGGCCGCTATCGTTCCGGCCGTCGACATCGCGGCCAAGACCGTCACGGTGACACCGCCGGGCGGCCTCTTCGAGGAACTCGACGATGACGAACCCGACGGCGAGGAAGACGTATCACGCGGAGAGGCCCGTTCCGATGCGCATTGACGTTCTCACCATATTCCCCGAGTTTTTTGATGTACTCGATGTCTCGCTCGTAGGTAAAGCCCGCGAGAGGGGCATCCTCAACGTGCACGTGACCAACCTGCGCGACTACGCGCACGACGTGCACCGAACCGTCGACGACACCCCCTACGGCGGTGGCGCCGGAATGGTGATGAAGCCCGAACCGTGGGGCGACGCGATCGACGCGCTCCTGGGCGATTCCGCCAGCGACGCCGTGGTGATTGTGCCCACGCCGGCCGGCCACCTCTTCAATCAGGTGATGGCACGCGAGCTGTCGCAGGCCTCTCACCTGATATTTGCGTGCGGTCGCTATGAGGGAATCGACCAGCGCGTTTCGGATCACTTTGCCACCAGGTGCCGCGTTGTGCCGGTCTCGCTCGGTGACTACGTTCTCAACGGCGGGGAGGTGGCCGCCATGGCGATGATTGAGGCCATTGGGCGCCTGGTTCCCGGCGTTGTGGGCAACCCCGAGTCACTTACCGAAGAGAGCCACGAAGACGGCCTGCTCGAGTACCCCAGCTATACCAAGCCAGCCCAGTGGCGCGATCTCGACGTGCCCGACGTTCTGCTCTCGGGCAACCACGGAGCAATCGCCGCGTGGCGCCGCGAGCAGCAGCTGGAGCGCACCCGCGAGATGCGCCCCGATTTGCTTACCGAAGAGCACTGAGCACGCTCTCACGCTGGGTGCAACGGGCGACTCGACGGTGAGGCGATTCGCCCATCGGACGTCCATCTGGCACACTTAAGCCTTGTGCCTCGCGCGACTCCTGCTACAGGGGGAGTCGATACCGCGATACGGGCACGCCTTCTGAAACATCCCTAACCCGTGTTCGACCTGTAGCGGCCACAGAGAGCGAATTATCATGCACATTCTTGATGCACTAGACAAAGCCAGCCTGCGGAGCGACATCCCCGACTTCCGCCCTGGCGACACCGTCAAGGTTCACGTAAACATCATCGAGGGTAACCGCTCTCGTATTCAGGTCTTCCAGGGCGTTGTCATCTCCCGCAACGGCCACGGCGTGCGCGAGACGTTCATCGTCCGCAAGGTCAGCTTCCAGGTGGGTGTGGAGCGTACGTTCCCGGTGCACTCCCCGGTAATCGACCACATTGAGCTCGTGACCCGCGGTGACGTGCGTCGCGCCAAGCTGTACTACCTGCGCAAGCTGCGCGGCAAGAAAGCCAAGATCAAAGAGCTGCGCGACAACTAACTCGCGCGAAAGCTCGGCTGAAGGGCCCGGCGACACGAGAGTGTTGCCGGGCTTTTCTACAGCCTTCTCACACCCTGCGCCCTCGTAGACTGGGCTCACCCCTCCCGCCTCTGACAAGAACGGCCGTCAATGCCGACTGACTCACCGTCCACAGACGCCGTGGTCACCCCTCCGGGCAAGAAACCTAAGGTTCAACGGTCGCCCGGAATGGCCGTGCTCATCTTCCTTCGCGACGTGCTGGTGATTCTTGCCATCGCGATCGTCGTGTCGTTTCTGGTCAAGACATTCCTGATTCGGTCGTTCTACATTCCGTCGGCGTCGATGGAGAACACGCTGATGGGAAACCCCAACCAGAACATTGCCGACAAGGTGATTGTCAACGAACTCGTGCCCGACATTATCCCGCTGGCGCACGGAGACGTGATTGTGTTCAAAGACCCGGGCGGCTGGCTTCCCGCCCGCCCCGCGGTGTCGACCTCTCCGGTTCAGCAGGGAGTGGACTGGGTGCTCTCCCTGTTCGGTCTGGCGTCGCCCGATAACGACGGCCACCTCATCAAGCGGGTGATTGGTTTGGCCGGCGACACTGTGGTGTGTTGCACGCCCACCGGTCAGCTCACGGTCAACGGCATTCCGCTCATCGAGCCGTACATCAAGCTGCCCGAGGGTGTCACCAAAGCTTCCGATGTCGACTTCACCGTGACCGTGCCCGAAAAGTCGGTCTGGGTGATGGGCGACAACCGCTACAACTCCTTGGATTCTCGTTTCAATGTTGACAAACCCGGCCTGGGATTTGTCGGCGTGAAAGACGTGGTCGGCCGGGCCTTTGTGGTGTCGTGGCCCATCCAGCACTGGAAGTGGCTGAGCAACTATCCGGAGACGTTCGCGCTGGTTCCAAAGCCTGAGGAGCTCACGGCTGAGACCAACACAACGCCCACGGTGGCGCCGCGAAACTAGCCGTGGTTGCCGAACCCACGCTCGCCCTCGAGCGAGAAATGTTTGCCGCCGGGGCGCTTCTCATCATTGGCATGGATGAAGTGGGCCGTGGCGCCTTAGCCGGCCCGGTTGCCGTGGGGGTTTGCGCCATCAGCGTTGCGGATGATTTTCCCGCTGGCTTGCGCGACTCCAAACTCATCTCGGCACAGCGACGCGTGGCGCTCAATCCTCTCGTGCGGGCCTGGGGCGCGTGTGCTGTGGGCGAGGCGTCGGCTGCCGAGATTGATGAGCTCGGCATCACGCGCTGCCTCGGGTTGGCCGGCCACCGAGCCCTCGTGGCCCTGCACGAGCTCGGCGTTCCTGTGGCTGAGGCCGTGGTGCTTCTCGACGGAAAGCACGACTGGCTCACGCCGGTATTGAACTCGCCGTTGAAAGTGGTCACGAGGATCAAGGCGGACCAAGACTGTGGCGTTGTTGCGGGCGCCTCGGTGGTGGCCAAGGTGTGGCGCGACGAACTCATGGTGTCGCTCGCCGCCGAGCATCCCGAATTCGGCTGGGAGGGCAACAAGGGATACGGTGCGGCCACCCATATGGCTGCCATCGCCGAGCACGGTCCCACCGACTGGCATCGCCGAACCTGGCTGCGCGGTAATCCCGATGTTGAACCCGACAAACTGCCGAGCGGTGATTCTCCAGACATCTCCCCGCCCGATACCCGCGACGCGACGTAGGATGTAACCAAATGGACGAAGACTTTGACGACTACGAGCGTGAGGCCGAGCTGGCCCTGTATCGGGAGTACCGGGATGTTGCCGGTCAGTTCAAGTACGTCATTGAGACGGAGCGCCGGTTCTACCTCGCTAACGAGGTAAACCTCGAGCGCAAAGACACCGAGACCGACTTCTACTTCGAGATTGTCATGACCGACGTGTGGGTGTGGGACATCTACCGCTCGGATCGCTTCGTCAAGAACGTTCGCGTCATGACGTTCAAAGACGTCAACGTTGAAGAGCTCTCGCTCAAAGAGTTCGAACTGCCCAAGGAACTCGCGCTCGACGAATAGGCGTGTTGTGTGAGCGGCCGGCTGGCGCTATCGCTATCGCTATTGCTGCCGTCTGTCGCTATTGCTGCCGTCTGTCGCTAGACCTGTCGTGCACGTTGCCTGTCCTGCACGCTGCTGACTTTTCGCAATACTTCACCGGACTTTGCTTCCGGGGCTGTTGAGTTCTCGTGTACCGGCATGCTCGCCCTGGAGGCGACATGCGGCACAACACGACACGACCATCACCACGATCCCTATTGGGCAAACGCGGCGAAGACATCGCAGCCCACTATCTTCTCGCTCGTGGGTATGAGGTCATCGACCGCAACTGGCGCTGTAGCTCGGGTGAGGTCGATATCGTTGCCCGTCACGAAAACTCGCTCGTTGTGGTCGAGGTCAAGACGCGCTCGTCGCTTTCTGCGGGCCATCCGTTCGAGGCCATCACGGCCATCAAGCTGGCACGGCTTCGCGCCCTCGCGGGTCTCTGGTGTG